>CAMEJD010000004.1 GCA_945919375.1 uncultured Clostridia bacterium | reverse complement strand
TAGATTTGATATTCTAATTCTCTTAATTATTACACTAGTTTCAAAAGTTAGTGACAAATGTGAACTTTTTTATTTTATCTTTTCGCCATCAACCTTTTTTGAAGATTGCTTGTTTAATTTTTCTTTTGTTATTTTACGTTCAATAATTGGTGCATACAACACTGCAAGGTCATTTTTGTCAAATCTTGAAAGACACTTGCATATTTCATCAAAATTTGAACCCCATTTATTTAAAAGTTTTAATGCAAATGTTACATCTTCTTTTGTTGGGTTCCAAGTGGAATAATTATTAAGCATAATGCAAGTTGTGGCAAGTGTTTCATTATCCAAATTGCTTACACAAAAATCTAATATTTCTTTTTTCATTTCATCATCGCAATATATGGAAACCAAGGCACACAATTTTAGTTCAAGCACTAAAAAAGAAAAGTTTATATGTGAAACCTTCATTTGGATTTCTTCATCTTCAATAAAATCTGCATATTCTTTTGTAGATTTAGTTGCTTCTTGATTTTCTCTTAAATATTTTACATCTTGTCTTGCTTTTTCAATAAGATTGTGTGTTGCTCTTTTTACTATGTTTTTTATTTTTGCATTGTTATATTCTTGACTGTACATTGCTTCCCTATATTCTTTTTCTTCAACTTTTATATCTTTTTGGCAAGCATTTCTTAAAATTTTTGCAAGTTTTTGCGGATTATGATTTTTTATATTTTTTTCGAGATATTGATACAAACTCAAGCACATTTCGTTGGCAAAGTCACGCGCATCCTTTTCAGAAAAAGAAGTTAAATAAAAATTGTAGCATTGGCTTTGAGTGAAAATACTATCAAGATAGAATATTGTTTCATCGCAAAACAAAAGCGGGATTGTTGGTGTTGTTTTTTCACCAATTTTTATTTTTGTTCTATTCCCTTGATAAATGTGCCTGCATTCGTGAAAAATTGTTTTTGTTAGTTCATATATATTCTTCATTTTTAGCAAGTTTTTGTTAACAATGATGGTATCCGTATTGTCACTTGCACCAAATTTATTTTCCTCCATTGACTCAAACTTTAAATTAACATTTTTTATATTCAATATTTTTTTTGATAATGCCAAAACATCGTATATATATTTTTGCAAGTCGATCTCAGAGATTTGTACCTTGTCAACTTCTTTTAATATGTCTTGATATATATACATTTCTTCTATTTTCATACCCAAACTGCCTTTTTTATAGTATAACATGCTTACATTTTTATTTCAAGAGTCAATGTTTATTTGACTTATTTGTCAAAGTTACAAATTTGTGATATAATACACAACGTTATTATGAATGCATATATAAAATCAAAAAAGAAAATAAAATTAGGATACATACAAATATTTGCACTTGGTTTTTTGGCAGTTATTCTTATAGGTTCACTATTATTATGTTTGCCAATTGCCAGCAAATCTGGACAATGGACCGGATTTTTGGATGCCTTGTTTACTTCCACAAGTGC
Source organism: uncultured Clostridia bacterium (assembly GCA_945919375.1). GTDB lineage: Bacteria > Bacillota > Clostridia > Christensenellales > UBA1242 > UBA5893. The sequence goes on along the minus strand of CAMEJD010000004.1, from coordinate 96,279 downwards.
CACATGTGTAACAGGTCTTGTTGTTTTTGACACATTTACACATTTTTCATTATTTGGTCAAATTGTAATTTTGTTACTTATTCAAATTGGTGGCCTTGGATTTATGACTTTTATTGCAATTATTTCCATTATATTGGGCAAAAAAGTTTCATTTTATCGAAGGAAATCACTTATGCAAGCAACAGGTGCAATTAACCTTAATGAAGCTGTTGGATTATTATTTTTAATTTTTAAAATAACAATTGTAATTGAACTTATTGGAACAGCACTGCTTTCTATTAGGTTTATACCTATGCTTGGAGTGTGGGAAGGGCTTTACTATTCTCTTTTCCATTCAATCTCGGCGTTTTGCAATGCAGGGTTTGACCTTATGGGAAGGTTTGGCGAATATTCTTCAATGACAACCTTTGCCACAGACAAACTTGTTTTAATCACGATTATGCTACTCATTATTTGTGGTGGTCTTGGGTTTATTGTTTGGCGTGATATTGCTAAAAACAAATTTAAGTTTAAAAATTATAGTCTTCACAGTAAAATTGTTTTGATTACTTCGCTTGTTTTAATTTTGCTTGGTGCAATTGTAACATTTGCGTGCGATTATTCTGGCGAGCTTGCAAGATTTAGTTTTGGTGACAAAATTTTGAACTCATTTTTCCAATCCGTCACTTGTAGAACTGCGGGGTTTAACTCAATTGCACAAAACTCATTAAGTGGTGCAACAATTATGGTTTCTTTGTTTTTAATGTTTGTTGGGGGAAGTCCATCAAGTACTGCCGGTGGTGTTAAAACAACAACCTTAGCCGTAATGATACTGAACTCATTTTCGATGGCAAGAAAAAACAAAAGTGTTGAAACAAAACGTAGGCGATTTAGCGATGCTTTAATAAAACAGTCCAGTGCAATTTTAAACACATATTTAGTTATGATAATAGTTGCAATGATAATCATTATGCCAACAGTTGAAAAAATGGGGATTTCATTTGTTGAATGTCTTTATGAGATAGTGTCGGCTGTTGGGACTGTTGGAATTGCAATGGCCACAACAGCAAATTTTTCAATAGTTGGAAAAATAGTTTTAATAATTTTGATGTTTATGGGAAGAATTGGTGGTTTTTCAATGTTTATGATGTTAAATGAAAAATATGTTGAGCCACCAATAACAAAACCAAATGCAGATATTTTAATTGGTTAAAAGGAGAATTTTATGAAATCAATTTTAGTTATAGGAATGGGAAAATTTGGAAGGCACTTGTCAAAGCTTTTGCTTGAACTTGGAAACGAGGTTATGATAATTGATAGCGATGAAGATAAAGTTAATCAATATTCATATTTATTCCAAGATGCAAAGGTTGGCGATTGCACAAACGAGCTTGTGTTAAAATCTTTGGGAGTTGAAAACTTTGATATGTGCATTGTGGCAATAAGTGACAATTTTGAAAGTTCACTTATTATCACCGAACTATTAAAAGAACTTGGTGCAAAATATATTGTATCAAAAGCAAATCAAGATATTCAAGCCGAACTTTTGACAAAAATTGGAGCAAACGAAGTAATTTATCCAGAAAGAGATATTGCTGAAAGATTGGCAGTTAAATATAGCACAAAAAATGTTTTTGACTATATTGAGTTAACTGAAAAGTATGCGATATATGAACTTCCCGTAACAAAAAAATGGGTAGGAAGAACAATTGGCGAATTAAACATTCGCAAAAAATATGGCGTTAATATTATTGGTGTAAAAATTGATGAAGAGTTAACCGTTTCCCCAAATGCAGATTATGTTTTCCCAGAAGATTGCCATATTATTGTTGTTGCAAGTCAAGAATGTATTGAAAAATTAAAACAATAATTATTGAAAATAAAAAATAAATATGTTAATATCATAAGGGGGAACAAAAAATGACTTTAACAAAAGAACAAATAAAATACTTTATTGAAAATTATGGAAATGACGATGTGTATTATGACCATCATTACGAAGGAGCAAATAACCAATTTTTAATTGTTGAATTTTATCAACATTTGGGGAAAATGGTGTCACCAGAGAATATTGAGCAAGCAAAGTTAGACTTGGCAAAACTAAAAATTATGCCAAACATTATTGTTATAACAAAAAATGGTGCAAGAATTCTTAATGATGACACGCAAGACAGAACTCTTGAAAAAAATTATAAAGATTTTTTAGATGATTTAAAAAACGAAGATAATTTTGAAAAATAAAAAAAAATTATCTACAAATAAACTTTTCAATTTGATTTTATTCTTTATTTTAATTTACCATAACAAATATTGAATAAATTCAAATTTAACTCCAACATTTTGCACAAAGTTATCTAACTAGTAAAAAGACTGTGAATATTATTTTGTAGAAAAAATGAAATATTTTAAAAAAGTTGTTGACAAAATTCCATTTATACTATATGATAATAGAGCGTTTTAAATCGTGTTTGGCGATGTAGCTCAGTTGGCTAGAGCGTGCGGTTCATACCCGTAAGGTCAGTGGTTCGAATCTACTCATCGCCACCAATCAATAATTCGCCAAATAATATATGGTCCCATGGTCAATCGGTTAAGACATCGCCCTTTCACGGCGGAGTGAGCAGTTCGATTCTGCTTGGGATCACCAAAAATTCCAACCAAGGTTGGAATTTTTTTATTGTTATATAAAAAAACATCTACAAAAAGTAGATGCTTTTTATATAACTTATTTATGCAACATCATAAAGTCCAAGGACAACACAAATTGATGCATTTAGCACAACACCAAGATAATCTCCAGAATCTTGGAAATCATCTGGAACCGTTGGAGCAATTCCTAAAGTAGCAGGATTGAAAGTTCCTAAAGTTTCAGGTCCTGTCATTATCATATATTTACTTTTAGTTTGGAAGATTGCAGGTATTACAGGATTTGCTTTTGCATTTTCTCTTAAAGTAGCCATTATTTGGTCTTTACCTGTTAAATCCATTTTAAAACCATTGAAGTTTAATGTACATTTTGTTTTACCTTCTGTTGTGAACACATCACTTCCGTCATATAATGCGTATAAACAGTTAAAGGCATTAGCAGAGTTCATAAATGTTTTCGTATTATTTGAATATCCTGTAATTAAATGGTTCATCGACTTAAGGTTTGCTGCCAAAGATGTTACACCCATATTATTAAACCATGCTTCTTGTCCTGTTACAAAGTTTTCCAAAACAGAGTTTTCAACAACCATATCATTATACAAATCTGTATTTTCTTTTGATTTTGAATGATCAATAATTGCGAGTGGTCCACCACATCTCTTCATTTCGCTATTTTTTATTGTTATAGCAGATTTTCTCCATGTGTAAATCATACTAGAATATGAATCATAAGATTTTACACTATCAACAGCAAAACTTGCACTTTCTTCACTGAACCAATCAATAACATTAAATCTTGTTATGATATTTTTTGCCGATGCTTGGCAGTTATTCATTTTTACAAATATCAGTCCACCAGCATTTTCGGTTTCTTTTTCAGAGTGCTCGGCATTTCCAATAATATTTATATTTTTTATTTCAAAATGAGATGTATCTTTTGAGTTTACATCTTTTCCAACAGCCCTAAATATTTGAGCATGAGAGATTTGGTCTTTTTGTGCATCTCCATCAAATTTTTGAATTTTGCTTACATTTTGAACATCAATCGTAAAGTAATTTCCATTAATAGAGAAATTTTCTCCATCGTTTAATACTCTTTGATATAAAGACCTATAATCTCTGAGTGAACCCATAATATTTGGATAATCTTTTTTATATTCAATAGAATCGGCATCTGATTCAGTATGGAATAAATATGTTGGTAAGTTGTTATTTTTAACAACCAAATTATTATGAATAAATACTGCACTTGTTGTTATTTCACCAATACCAGTTTCTTCTCTTTTTGCTGACCAGTTTATTCTGTCTTCTTCTTTTTTTGTTGCATTATCAATAACAGCAAGTCCATCAGCATCATAAACATTATAGCCCTTTTCAACCTTAAATTCAAAAATTACATTATCTAAATCCATTTCTTGAGGGTAATATGGTTCAACTTCAATCTTAAATTGTTTGCCTATTGCATTGTCTGTAAAGTCAAAAGTTGATGTTTCATCATTATAAGAGACCAAATTATCTTTTGCTTCACCAACAAGTTCGCTATAAGAATCGCCATCGCCCTTTAAATAAATTTTTGCAACACTTTTGTATGCATTAAGAGTTATTGGTTCTTTTTGTTCGTTTAGTGCAGTGATGTATGGTAAGAAAACAAAACCATTGTCTGTGCCAACAGTGTAAACTTGTTCTCTATCGACAAATTCTGTTTCTTTATTTTGCTTTTCTGCCTTATTTTCATTATAAACCTTTACAAAACTAGGTTTCTCAAAACCGGTAATTTTATAAGAATCTTCAATTTTATTATAAACTGTAATTTTAACTTTACATTCCTTATCCTTATAAGTTATTGTTAAAGTTTGATCGCCAATGATTGTTGTGTTTATTGTTGAAAATTCAACTTCACTATTGTCAACAAGTTTTTCAGTCTTATCAGAATAAACGGCATAAACCTTGGCAGTTGACTTATAATCTTCAACTTGTTCGCCAAGTGTATAAGTTTGTTTTATTGTGCTTTTCTTGACATAAATGCTTTCAAGTTCGGCACCACACCCTACAAGAGCTATTGGTGCAACTAAAAATAAAGCGAGCACCAAAATGTAACCCAAAAATTTTTTCATTTCTTTCTCCATTTATATTATTAGTATTATAGTATAATTTATGTAATATCTTAACTATAACCCGTCAGTTTTAGTATATAAGATTTTAACAATATTGTCAACAAATACAAATAATTATAATATAAATACAACTTGACACGTTTTTAATTTTGGAGCATAATTGTTATATGAAAAAATTTTTAATGAAATTATGTTTAATACTTATATTATGTGTGAGCATTTTTCCAAACCTTGCACAAGGTGTTTTTTGTGCAAGACCAAACAAAATTAAAGTTGCACTTGTGACATATGTTTATAGTGAAGTATATATTGGTGGTGAGTTACAAAAACCAACACTCACAAACCCAATCATTCAAGTCGATGGAAAAGATTTTAAACTTAAAGTAGGCACCAAGCTCAATGTTGACACCAATTTCTCGGATGATATGTTCTATAGGGTTTGTCTGCTTGATATTATTCCAGAAAAGACATTAAATGATTATGGTTTTGTTCTAATTTCTCAAACTATGAAAGCAGATGCAAGTTCACCAAAGAAAAAACTAGATTTTAATGCAAAGATAAAAAATGACAATTCAATAATCTACACAAAAAATAACTCTGGCGAATTTGTAGAAACAGGAAAAACATTGAACAAAGATACAAAAGTTAGAATACTTGATGGCTATAACAAGAAGAAAGAATTTACATATATTTCTTTTTATGATAGTAATGATGACATTGTTTCCTATTACATAAAAACAAGCGACCTTTCGGTTAACGGAGTAAATTATTCTTTGATTATTGGAATAATATCTTTAATCTCTTGCATTTCGGTTATTTTAATTGTTTTTGGAATAAAGGGTAAAAAGAAAAAGAAAAGAAAAGTTTAATAAAAACGAATAAAAAATGCAAAAAATATGATTTTTTTGCATTTTTTGTATGTTTTTACTATGATTTATACTTTTTTTGAGATTTTGCCCATTATTTCTTTTTGGATATCTTCAATACTTTTTGGCGAATTATTTTTTGAACAGTCAACCTTTATATATTTCTTTTTCTTTGCCAAATATAGATACATTCTTTCACTATTCAGCAAATAGTTCTCATCAATTTCGTGTTGGTCGGGCTTTTCTTCTCTATTACTTTTTAGAATTTTTGCACATTCGAGTGGCATGTATAAAAATATTGTTATATCAGCTTTTGGAAGTTCTAGAAGTTGATATTCAAGAGTGTTTAAAAAATGAAACATCTTTTTCCTTTCTTTTTCACTGCTAATTTTTGAAGCTTGATGCGCAAGATTACTATCTATGTATCTATCAACAACAACATTGATTCCTTTATCCAACTTTTCTTGAATTTCGTGTATATTATATTTTCTATCTGCTGCAAAGTACAAACTTGCTACCTTTGGATCAACATTGCTTGCCCCTTCCTTAAAGTATCCTTCACCATAATCGGGCTTACCGAGATATGGACCTGCGATAATCTTGCCTGTTGGACTTGTGTATCTTGGAAAACAATATTTTTCCGTTTTCTTGCCTAATCTATTTAAATTTTCAACAAGCAAATTAGATTGTGTTTCCTTCCCACTGCAATCAGTACCTTCAATAACAATTAACTTTCCTTTCATAAACCCTACCTTTGATAAAAATTAAGTTTTTTTATTTTGGTTATAAAAATACTTAATAATTTTACAAAAGTATATAAAAATTTGGCAAAAAAGTCAATTAACATACTCCCAAATACATAATATCATTAACTTTTTTGTCACATAAGAAATACACTAAAATTTTTCCATCACGTCTGTATGAAACGATATTTTGACTCTTTAATAATTTTAACTGATGAGATATTGTCGTTTGATTTATATTCAAAACATTAGATAAATCATTCACACACATATCACAAACAGCAAGACAAATAATAATTTTTAGTCTTGTTCCATCACTAAAATTTTGAAAATAATTTGCAGTTTTTTGCAAAGCATCTTCAGTTGGCATATATTCTTTTAACTTTGCATGATTTCTATTTGACAACAATAAATATGTTTCCACTTTTCTCCTTGTAACATATTCACAATTCTATACATATATAATGATGATAGTTTTTTAAATATGTTTATTATATTTTATCAAATACTTTCTTTTATAAATAAACATATTTTGCTGAAAAACATCAAAAAAAGAATATTTTTGTTGAAGGAGGTAAAATGAATTTTTCACAAGACATATTACTTGTAATGCTAATTGGAATAATTGCTTCGGCATCTGGCACAGATTTGGCAACAAATACCAACATATTATTACTATTATTGCTTGCACTTGCCGGCTTACCAACCACACAAACTGGAACATGTGGATGTTCTGGAAGAACACTATTTTAGATAAAATTCATTATAACACAATGGCAAAAAATCATTTTTGATGTTTAGTCTATTTTAACAAAAATATTCACATTTAATAATGTGAGTATTTTTGTTATATTTATATAACTTTCTTACTATAATGTACTTTGCATAATAAATAATTTTATGTATTTTTCCATATGATTAGGTATATGTATTTATAATATACAAATATAACAATATGGCTGGCTAAAAAAAGGCTAATGAAGTATATATATATGATAACACCTATTTAAAAAAATAACATTACTCATACAATTATAAATTCTTTGGTTTTTGGTATATATTAATTTTATTTACAAGTTGACAAATCAAAATTCAAGGAAAAATCAAAAATCGTTTTAATTGCGGGAATAATTATACAATATTTGGTAGAGTTATCTAAACATATACAGATTATGGCAATTGATAAAAACAACGTTTTCTTCAATAATCATAGATGTCTATACTTATTTTATCATAAAATTAAAAATGCAATACGAGAAATCTATCAAACTTGAATTAGATATTTGCATTATTACATTATTATCAAATATATTGATAGTTTTTGCAATAATTACTACAACCGACAACATAAAAACGAATATTAACCCCTTTATTGTACCACAAAAGACACCCAAGAATCTATCACACTTAGCGAAAGTGATTTTTTTACTGCATCCATAGTAGCATATACGAGCAACATTTCCTAGTATAGACTTTATAATAAGCAAAACAAAAAAATAACTTGCCATAATAATCAATGCATACAAAGAAATACTATACATATTAAAATTTTTTGCACTTAATACATAATTTGCAAAAGTTAGAATATTTATATTGCTATGCAATAGACTATCTAGTTCAATATCTATATTATTACCACTATTTAACAATTTGCAAACCATATTTATTATTACTGGGGATACCAAATATGATAAAAACAAAGCAAGGGTAATTCCGAATATAGAAAATAAAGAGTATAACATACCCTTTCGATATCCAATAATGGCAAACCAACAAATTATTATTATAAAAGTTAAATCAAAAACCACGGCATATAATTATTGCTAATATTCATTTTTTTATTCAAAAAAACCAAATTATATCAAAAAATGGGCATTAAAAAATCTTATTCAAAACAAATTTTAATCATTTTTAACGAACACTTTTACCTATAAACAAATAACACAGATGCAAAGGTTATAGACCACAGAAATTGAGCCAGAGCATTTTTGACTATTCAAAACAATTTCCTAAAAATTAAAAATGTAAATAAGAATGTATAAGGAAATATACAAAAAATTCTTTACAGTCATTACCATACGATCCATTAGCACAGCAATACATATCTAATAATTATTTAAAATAAAATGCTTAACTAAAATGATTGTAAGCACACAAAGCATATTTTGAACAATATTTTTAAGCAAAATTTTGCAAAAATGATAGCAGTGCAGAAGAAAAATCCAAAAAAATATACAATAATAATGTTTCACGTGAAACATTATTTCAAATTTTAAAGTTTATAATACACATAAATATACCGAAACCACATTAGACATAATCACAAGCAATTATTTACATAAAAAGACTTAATCTAATTGTATAATAATATAACAATATATATAAATCGGCAACAGCACACATACAACAACAATATTTAACAATGCACAATACATACTTTTCATCAAAATGTTTCACGTGAAACATTTTGATAACATATCGCAATATTGTTAAGCAAAAATATAACAATTACACTACACATGGTAACTGTACTAATAATATATTAAGATAAACACATAATATGATTTATAATTAATTTATTAAAAAAGTACATATACCATGCAAAAACTCAATGCACATGCATGTTTATTTGATAAAATAACCAAAAAATGTTTCACGTGAAACATTTTTGTTATACAATAAATAGCAAATCAAAACATAAAAACATATAGTTTTCTATATAAGACAAACAATTCACGAACTAAACAATCATATATACCAAGTTACAACACAAAATATTTTTATATAATAGTGTTTAACTATACAAAAGGCATCCGGTCATTACCCAAAATCACAAAAATTGCATAAAGTAAAGACATAAAAACAGTTTACACCTTGTGATTTTTGCACAATAACAACATTATTAGTACAAAGAGTATTGCTACCGTACACGTTTGTATACAAAAATATGCAAACAACTAAATTGTTCTAATCAAATGTTTCACGTGAAACATTTGATACATACACGAAGACAGGTATTTTAATGTTTAGGTAATTTGCAATGAAAAAATTTAAAAATAATCATTTTTTACCATTCTGTCATAAAAATGAACTAGTGCATTATCTTTATACAAACATATACTTAAATTAAATAATTAAAAACTACCTGTTTTGAAACCATAAACAAGCATAATGACAAAAATCAAAATACCATATAAATCAGAATATCAATACAATATGTATATAAGATATATTCATGCCATAAAACAACCTAATTCTACAAGAAAAATTTTAAACCCGATTACATCGCAAAACGAATTCAATCTTGTAAGATATATTAACACAAATATAAACATACAAAATACTAATATAACCACAAATAGCAAAAACACATTTATCATATATTGCCACCTCAAATATGTTATACTAAGCAAAAAGCAGTATACAAATTTTACCCAATGTTTCACGTGAAACAATAAACTATTAAGGAAATATAAAATTCTCAATCAATTGGGGTAATATGCATAATTTTTGACTTATCCACACAGTTATCCACATTTATACCTCAAAATGTGGATAAAACGACATTTTTTAGTCCCCATTTTTGGTAAATTTTGCCTATTTTTATAAATTTTGTTCAACCGAATGTGGATAACTTTAAACATAAGAAAAGACTGTCAAGCATTTATGACAGTCTTTTTATTCATTTTTTAAATCAATTATTGAACCTTTTTATTAAAATTACTCAAATCTTTTAGTGTTAAAGTTTTTGTTTTTAATAGTTCCAACAATTCAGCAATTCTATCCAAATCATCTCTTGAATAATAGTCTATGTATATTCTACCTTTTCTATCACTACCAATTGCCGAAACTTTTGTTGAGAATACTCTTTGCATTTCATTTATAAGTTCTTTAAGTTCCATACTTTGTTCTGGTGGCTTATTTTTTGTGCTACCCTTTGGATTAAGGTATGATTTTACTAATTTTTCAAGTTCTCTTACAGTAACTTTACCATTACTTGCAGCAACTGCAAACTTTTGTTGAACTTTTGGGTCGGTTATAACAACCAAACATCTTGCATGACCAGCACTCAATTTTCCTTGTTCTACCATTGCAATAACTTCAGGGCACAATGCCAAAAGTCTTAAAGTATTTGCAATATTTGGTCTTGAAATGCCAATTCTGTCAGCAACAGTTTCTTGCGTGAAATTATATTCATCCATAAGTTGTTTAATTGCTCTTGCTGCTTCAATAGGATTCAAATCTTCTCTTTGCAAGTTTTCTATGATTGAAATTTCTTTTATTTGTCGTTCAGTGTAGTTCTTTACAACACATGGAACGGTATCAAGCCCTGCAATTTTTGATGCGCGCCATCTTCTTTCACCGGCGATAATCATATATCCAGTTTTATCTTTGTTTACAACAATAGGTTGTATAATACCATGTGTTTTAATCGAATTTGCAAGTTCGTTTAATGCTTCCGGATCAAAATTCTTTCTTGGTTGGTTTGGATTTGGTCTTATTTCGCTTACAGGAATTTCCTCAACTCCACCTTTAACTTTTGTACCTTCAACAATTGTTGTTTCTTGCTCTTTTTTCTCTTGCGCTACAGGTTTTTTATTGTCACTTTCCAAATCATCAACTTCTTCATCATATATTGATAACAAAGCCCCAAGACCTTTACCAAGTCCCATTTTCTTTTGTGCCATTATTGTTCACTCCTTACTTTAAATTTTGTCGATTTAGTTATTTTTTTATAACTTTGATTATTCCTTTCCAATATTTCTTCTGCCAAACTTTGATATGCATTTGCACCTTTTGAATTTGTATCATACAGCATAATTGGCAGTCCATGGCTTGGTGCTTCGGCAAGCCTTATATTCTGTGGAATATATGTATCAAATACCTTTTTATTAAAGAATTTTTTAACTTCATCACTAACTTGTTGAACAAGATTTGAGCGATTGTCCTTCATTGTAAGGACAACGCCTTCAATTTTTAGGTCAGGGTTTAGGTGATGAATAATAAGTTTTATTGTGTTCATCAATTGTGTTAAGCCTTCCAATGCATAGAACTGACATTGAATTGGAATTATAACGGAATCTGCAGCAGTTAGGGCATTTACAGTCAATAGACCTAATGATGGTGGGCAGTCGATAAATATAAAATCATATTTATTTTTTACTCTTGCCAATGCATTTTTTACAACATGTTCTCTTGAATGCATTTGAACAAGGTCAATTTCAGCGCCAGCCAAATCTACTGTTGCTGGGATTATATCCAAATCCTCAACACAAGTTGGATATATTGCTTCATCAACTATTACATCTTTGTTAATTACATTATAAAGAGTTTTTAATTCTTTGTTAGATTTATCAATTCCAACGCCACTTGTAGTGTTCCCTTGGGGATCCATATCAATTAGCAAAACCTTTTTCCCCATTGCGGCAATATATGCAGCAACATTTATACAGGTTGTAGTTTTGCCAACACCACCCTTTTGATTGGCGAAAGCAATTATTTTTCCCATAATAACCTCTTAATTTATTATATCATAATATCAAAAAAAATCAATCATTATATATTATTTTGACTTTATAATGATAATTTTTTATATAATTGGTTTTAATTTTGGAAGATTTTTCCCCCTTGGATATTCTTTTGGAGTATTTTTTATCTTTTCAATGACTATATTAACTCTTATACTGTCAATTTCCTTAATTAAAACAGTTTGAAGTTCGGTAACTTTTCCACCCAAAATATTAAGAGCATTTTGTGCTTCGGCAATTTCTTCTTCCGCCTTTTGACTTTTATAAGCGATTACTTTTCCTTTGATTTTTACAAGCGGAAGCGAATATTCAAGCAATGTGTTCAATCTTGCAACTGCACGAGCGACAACAATATCAAACCTTTCCTTATTGTTCACCGCAAAGTCCTCAATTCTCATATGATTTGCAGTAATATTTTTTAAATCAAGTTTTTGAATAACGGTTTTTAAAAAATTAACTCTTTTGTTTAAACTGTCCACCATAACAATATCAAGGTCGGGACGCATAATTTTTAGTGGAATTGAAGGAAATCCTGCACCTGCTCCAATATCTAAAACTTTTGAATTTACCGGAATAATTTTCATAGGCAAAATGCAGTCCAAAATATTTTTTATGGCAAATTCCTTTTCTTCTGTGATATTTGTCAAATTCATAACTTTATTTGTTTCAATAACCATGTCATAAAATTTAATAATTTGTGCAATTTTTGAATCGTCGTATTCTAGATTATATTTCTCAAAAAGTTCTTTTAATATTTGTTCCATAAATATCCTTTAAAATATTTTAATATATAATAAATTAAATGTAAAGCAAATAATTCGCCAAAAATTTGACATAGCTTTCCATATTTTAACATCTTGGAAAGCTTAATTGAATATAATAACTAATAACGATAAGAACGAATTATATAATAAATTTGCAGATATGTTAACTTGTATTGTGATGACTTTATCAAAAAACAAACAATAAAATTTTGTACACTAAATAAAAATAAAGAATAATTTATAAATACATTGCTACAACCTTTAATTCATACTATTGTAATCTTAATAAAGAAGATTAGCATATGTTATTCGATTTGTGTGATAATGGAAATATTTCAATTGTACAAATTGAAGAAAAAATGTTTCATTATAATATAGACGATATAAAAAATTTATATAGCAATTACAAAATTAAGCAAAAAGATGTTAAAATTTCGCATTCGGTCAACATATATAAACAAAAATAGAGAGATTGACATTGCCAGCCTTTTTAATGAAAGACTTGTTCTTTTCGGTATTCTTGCTGTATAAATTCCAAAAATTCAAATCTTTTCTAATCAAAACTCTTGACAACAATTTTATTTAATGTTAATATACAAAAGTGCATTAGATATATACATATATAATAATACAAATTTAATATGTTTATGCGAGTATGGCGGAATGGTAGACGCGCTTGTTTAAGGGGCAAGTGAGAAATCGTATGAGTTCAAGTCTCGTTACTCGCACCAAAATGCATATAAATAAAGGGATACAGAGTTTTTGCTGTATCTCTTTTTTTATAGTTAGTATACTAAAATTTATACTAATTTTTGCAGTATTTTATGCAAATTTTAGGTAATTTAAAAGTGGCTTAATTCCATATAACAAAAGGTGTGTAGAGTTTTAAGTTAGTATACTAATTTTTATACTAAAAATTGTAACAAAAAATGCAAATTTGACGAATTTTAAACAACTGTTAATATGTTACTATATTTCAAATAAACATTCTTTTAAAATCAATATTTGAAACTATAATTCTTTTTTCATTAAATTTGCCATATAGATTTATTTTATTTGACATTTTTATCAAAATTTTACATTATAATATGTATGGACGTAAATACAATAATCATTATTTGTCTTGTAAGCGTGTTTGTGTTATTTATTCTTGTAAGTTTGGCAATTACTAATTATGCCGGGGAGAACTTGCTTACAGTGTATAATCAGTACAAAAACACATATTCTAGTTTTTTAAAGACACACGAACTTGCTAGCACAATTTCAAATCAAGAGTTTAATGGAAAAATTGCAGTAGAAAAAACACAAGGTTTTTTGTCGGACTACTATTACAATGGAACAATATATTTAAGTCAAGATGTATACGATTCTTCAAGCATTTCAGCATTTGCTGTTGCTTGTCACGAATTAGGTCACGCAATTCAATATCGTGACACACCCAAAAAAATGAAAAAATTTAGTGCAAATCTTGTTATTTCAAAAACTGTTACAAAATTTACAATGCCACTTTTTGTTATTGGAATAATACTTATGTTCATAAACTTTTGGTTTGCAATCAGTTTTGCAGTTGCAAGCATAATAACATTTTTAATAGGATTATTTGCAAAACTAAGCACCATAAGAATAGAAAAAGAAGCATCAGAAAATGCAATAGAATTATTAAAAAAATATGCTGACTTTGATGAAGAGAGCATAAAAGACGCAAAAAAAGTGCTTTCTGCAGCAAAATTAACATATATATCATCATTTTTAAAAAGTCTTGTCGGTTGGACAATGCTTGTCAAAAAATATGATTTTTACTAAAAGGAGATTTATTTTATGTGGGTTATGTTTTCACCTGAATATTTGGAATACACACTAATGGGGTTAATTTTAATTCCCGGAATTATTTATGCAACAATTGTCAGCATAAAAGTCAACACAACATTTTCTAAATACGAAAAAGTTGTTTCTTCAAAAAACATTACTGGGGCAGAATGTGTTAGGAGAATTTTGGAGTCACAAGGAATTATTGGTGTTACAATACAAAAAAGCGAAGATAGTGAACTTGTTGACAACTTTAATCCCCAAACAAACATTATCACATTATCATCAAAAGTATATGATTCAACATCAATTTCTGCTTTGGGAGTCGCAGCCCACGAAACGGGACATGCAATTCAATATGCCCAAGAATATAAACCAATGAAGGTTAGAACAGCACTTGTTCATGTAAGCAATTTTATGTCATATTTTGTTTGGCCACTTGTGTTAATCGGAATCGTTCTTGATTTTGCATATATTGGTGGGATTGTTGGAAAAGCATTCTTATGGGCAGGCGTTGCATTCTTTGGTGTTAGTATGTTGTTTTCACTTGTAACTTTGCCTGTTGAAATAAATGCATCAAAAAGAGCACTTTCTTTGCTAGTTTCAACCGGTTGCGTTGACGAAATGGAAGTAAAGGGGGCAAAAAAAGTATTGTCCGCAGCCGCAAAAACTTATGTTGCCGCCTTGCTTGTGTCAATTTTGCAACTATTAAGATTTATATTATTCTTTATGTCACATTCAAAAAGGGATGACTAACATCTCTTTTTTAGTTTATTGTTTGATTATTTAGGCAATTTTAGGTTAAAATAATTTTGGGAGTTAGTATGGAAAATATTTGGATAAAATATAATGAAGAAAAAACAAATGCAATGAATGTTTTTTGTGAAGATTACAAAAAGTTTTTATCAACACATAAAACAGAAAGGGAATGCATTGAATACACTGTAAGCGTTGCAGAAAAAAATGGTTTTATTAACCTTGAAAAAGCAATTTTGGAAAACAAAAAGTTAAAAGCAGGCGACAAAGTATATTCAGTAAATATGGGGAAAGCAATTCTTCTTATGGTAATCGGAAGCGAACCAATGTTAAAAGGAATGAATCTTATCGGTGCACATATTGATAGTCCAAGACTTGACCTTAAAGCAACACCAGTGTACGAAAACAATGGCCTTTGCCTTTTTGACACTCACTACTATGGTGGAATAAAAAAATATCAATGGACAGCGTTGCCACTTGCAATGCATGGTGTTGTTGTAAAAAAGAATGGTGAAAAAATAAAGTTGGTTTTGGGCGAAGATGATAGTGATTTTGTTTTTGGAATAAGTGATTTATTACCACACCTTGAAAGCAAGGAAAAAGAAAACAAAAAAGACATAAAAGGTGAGGACCTTAATGTTTTGGTTGGGAGTATTCCGGATAGTAACACAAAAGAAAAAGACAAAGTTAAATCCAACATTTTAAAGATACTAAAACAATATAATATTGATGAAGAAGATTTGTTCTCTGCCGAAATAGAAATTGTCCCAAGCGGAAAAGCAAGAGATTTTGGACTTGACAAAAGTATGATTATGGGTTATGGGCAAGATGACAGAGTGTGTGCATTTACTGCTCTTAATGCAATACTTGATGTTAATAATCCAAAAACAACTTCAATTTGTATGCTTGTTGACAAAGAAGAAATTGGAAGTGTTGGAGCAACAGGAATGAGTAGTAAATTTTTTGAAAATTCCATTGCCGAAATAATGAACCTTGCAGGGCAATATAACGAACTAAATATGCGTAGAGCACTGAATAAGTCAAGAATGCTATCCAGCGATGTTACGGCAGGCTTTGACCCAAACTATCCAACGCCAATGAATGAAAAAACTGATGCATACCTTTGCAGAGGAATCGCATTTAACAAATATACAGGAAGTCGTGGGAAATATGATGCAAATGATGCAAACCCAGAATTTATTGCAAAACTAAGAAATATTTTGGATAACGACAATGTGTTTTACCAAGCAACCGAAATGGGAAAGGTTGATGCTGGTGGCGGTGGAACAATTGCATACATTATGGCGGGCTATGGAATGGAAGTCATCGATGCAGGTGTCCCACTTCTTAATATGCACGCACCTTGGGAAATTGCAAGCAAGGTTGATATATACGAGAGTTATCTATGCTATAAAAGTTTTTATAAAATGTAATTCTATTTGGTTGTAAAATTCTTACAACCTTTTTTTATATAATATATCTCAATTCAAATGTTGTCATATAAAAATATTTTAACAAAACATTTTTTTATGTTATAATAAAAATATGGAAACAATAGCACAAATATCAACACCACTTGGCAGTGGCGGGATTGCAATAATAAGAATGAGTGGTGACAAGGCAAAAGATATTGCCTTTGACCTTTTTTCATCAAAAAATTTAACAAAAGAGAATATTGAACCACGAAAGTTATATCTTGGGAAATTTAAAATTAACGAAGATGCAAAAGAACGTTGTATGATGGTATATTTTAAAGCACCTTTTTCCTTTACCGGTGAAGATGTTGTTGAATTTCAAATTCATGGTGGGGAATTTTTGGCAACAAAAATTTTGGATAAGTTAGTTATTTCCGGTTGTAAACTTGCAGAAAATGGGGAATTTTCAAAAAGAGCATTTATGAATGGGAAAATGTCACTTGATGAAGCCGAAGCAACAATTGATATGATAAATGCAACAAGCGATGCCGAAATTAAGGCATCAAGTTTGCTTGCCGATGGAAAACTTAAAAAGCAAGTTGTTGATATTCAAAACAAAATAAAAGACTGCTTGGTAAATTTGGAAGTTGCCCTTGACTATCCAGAACACGATGACGAAGAAATGTCAATCAAAGATGTTCAAAATGTCTTAATTTCTTCAAGAGACATTTTGAATAATCTATTAAAAACTGCAAAAACAGGTGAGCAAATAAAGTTTGGAATAAATGTTTCAATTGTAGGCAAACCAAATGTTGGCAAATCTAGTTTGCTTAATTGCTTGCTTGGTGAAGATAGAGCAATTGTAACCGACATAAAAGGCACAACAAGAGATATTTTAAAGGAAACAATTTCGTATAAAGGTTTTAAAATCAATTTTATTGACACTGCCGGAATTAGAGAAAGTGACGATGTAGTTGAAAAAATTGGTGTAGATAGGTCAATAAACGCAATAAAAAATAGTGATATAGTTTTATGTGTGTTTGATTCAAGTGAACCACTTGATGACGAAGATAACAAACTTCTTGATCTTGTTAAAGACAAAAATGTTATTTATGTATTAAACAAAACCGACAAAAAGATTGTTACAAAAATTGATAATGCCGTTTATGTTTGTGCAAACGAAAACAAAAATATTGACGAGATAAAAGATCGTATAATTGAAATGGCAAGGCTTAATAAAATTGACTTTTCGCAAGTTTATCTTACAAACAAAAGGCACATTGAAATTATAAAAACAGCAATTGACCTTACAAACAATGCAATTGAAGTTGCAAAAACAGGTACTGCCGATTTGGTTGATATGGAAGCAAAACGAGTTTGGCTTGAACTTGGAAAAATAACAGGTGAAAATGCAACGGATGATATATTAACTGCAATATTCTCAAAATTTTGTTTGGGAAAATAAAATAAAAAAATCTATAAAAATATATTTATAGATTTTTTTGTTATTTTTATTATATTTAATATAATAATTCATATTCTTGGTTATATTTTGATTTATTTGGCTTTATTTCTTTATATTTATTTAATATATATTTTGTTGAACATTCTACTATTTCTGCAAGATATTCTTTGTATTCTGGCGAAATTTCATAACCCATTTTTTCAACATTTTTTATTGCATTTTTTATATCTAATTTATCTATTATATTTTTTAGTATTTTGTCAAAATTTTTGTCATTTTTTGCAAGATTAACTATTTCTGTTGCCATAGTATCAAAATCAGAACCAAAATTGCTTTTTACTGTCATATGGTTTGCAAACATTTGATATGTCTTTTTTATGTCTTCGTCAATGTTTATATATCTTTTGCTTATATATGAAATTAGTTTTTTCCCACAAAACGCAAACTCATTGTCAATAAGTGGGGCGACTGTTATTTCTCTTGTTTTTGGGTACTTTATAAAAAACATATTACATTCGTGTCTATCCGTTTGCATTGTGATGAAATCAAAAATGCAAATTTTGTACATATCCTCAACAAATTTTTGCTTATCAATTTTGTAGCCATATGCTTCAAGTTCATCAACCATATAAGCATAGTCCTCAATGGAATTTGAAAAACTATTAAAGTGTGCCATATTACCAAGCCTTATTGCATTGATAAGTTTTTTCCCGTTTTTTGCAACATTATATGACACAATTCCCTCAACACCATTTTTGCTTGCAGGCTCAATTTCAGGGCATTCTATGCCAACTTGATTACAAAGTTCTTTGCAAACCAATTCATTTATAATTCTATTTTGTCTTATATCAAAACAAAATATACCGTCATATGTTTTGAATATTGCTTTACCTTTTGGCAAACAAAACCATCTAAGTCCATATTTTCCTGTTGAAACACCACATTCACCAGCACGTTTTATTGTTTTTGAATCGTCAAGGAGCAAACCTTTTGCCAATTTTATGTTGCTATATTTTTCTGTGTTCTTTAAAATTGTTTTCATGAATGTCTCCTACTTACAAATTTCGTCATCTTCAAGATGTCTTTCTTTAAGTTGCTTTTGATATTCTTTTATTGTTATGTTTCTTGTTGTGTTAATAATTTCAGTGATGTATTCTTCATATTCGTCAGGAATTTTATACCCAAGTTTTCTTACATTTTCAATTGCACTTTGTGGGTCAAGTTTTTTTAACACATCCTTTAAAACAACATTAAATCCTCTGTGGGATAGAGCACAATCTACAATGTTCTTTTCTGGAGCATCATACTCAAAAGGTTTCATATTCCTTGATGTTTGAATAATTTTTGCAAACTTGACATAATTAGGCATTATATCTTCTTTTATATCAGTTTGTTTGTCTTTAATAACCTTTTTAATTCCTTGACCAAAAAAAGCAAATTCATTGTCAATAAGTGGAGCAACTTTAACTTCTTTTGTTTTTTTGTCAATCAAAAAGAATATGTTGTTTATATGTCTATCAGTTTGCATTGTTATAGTGTCAAACACTGCAATTCTATATATGTCCAATGTTGATTTTTTTACATCAATATTATAATTTTTACTCCTTAATATATTAAATGCTGCTTTAAAATCAACAAGTTCATTTGATATAGGATAGTCTAGTTTGTTAAACAATTCTTCTGCCGTTAAAAGTTTTTGGTGCTTGTTTGAAATAACATTATAAGAAATAAGTCCACTAATGTTGTTTAGTGTTGCTGGCTCAAGTTTTGGAGCGGAAATACCAACTTGTTTGCAAAGTTCAGCGCAAATAAACTCGTTAATTATTCTATTTTCTCTTATGGTAAAATAAGAAATACCATTAAAAGTTTTAAAAATACCTTTTCCATTTGGCAAGCAATACCATTTTTTGCCAAAGTCTGCCGTACTTATTCCAATCTTACCAAAAAATCTATACTTGGTTTTTATGTCCGCCAAATTTATTCCTTTCGCAAGTTTTATATACCCATACTTATATGTGTTTTTTAACAAAATCTTTCTCCGTAATTATGCTACCACTTTTGAGCATTTGTGTCAATATTCACAAAAAAACTCACATAAAATATGTGAGTCTTTTTGTTAATTATTTTCTTTTGGTTTAATAATTAAATATCTGTGTGGTTCTTCACCTTTTGAATATGTTTCAACATATTCATTATCTGCAAGGGCAGTGTGAATAATTCTTCTTTCATTTGCAGTCATTGGCTCAAGTTTTACACTTTGATGTGTTCTCTCAACTTTTTTTGCCATACGATTTGCAAGTGCGATTAAAGATTCTTCTCTTCTTGCACGATAATTATCGCAATCAATTCTTATTTTCTTTGCGTGTCTGTTATTCTTTCCAACATAAACACTTGTCAAGTATTGAAGGGCATTAAGTCCTTCGCCACGATAACCAATCAAATCACTTGAACCTAGAATATTGATAAACACTTCATCTTCGGTTTCTTTTATTTCAAGGTCAGCAGTTAAACTAACTTTATTCAAAAGTCCTTTGACAAAAATTTCTGCTTTCTTTGCATCTGGCAAAGTTTTTTCTTTTTTGTCTTCTTTCACTTTTGATGTGATTGTTTCAACTTCTTCTTCAACATCCTTTTCTTTTTCGATTGGTTGTTCTTCAAGTTCTTCTTTTGTTGGAATAATTGAACTAACTTTTTCTTCCTTTTCTTCTTCAAAAGAAGGTTTTTTTGCTAGTTCTTCTCTTTGTTTATCTCTCTTTTCGTATTTTTCAACTTCTTCTGGCGAAATTGAAACTAATACTTTTGCTTTTTTGAAAAAGCCACCTTGTTCCAATATTTTTATTTCAACATCTTCTCTTGGCGCTTTTAGTTCAAATAGGGCATTTTCTATTGCTTGTTCAATGTTTTTGCCTGTTGCTTCAACACTTAACATAATTCCCTCCATTAAATCTTTTTTAATTCGTCATCGGATTTTTTGTTTTTATTACTTTTTTTGCTTTCTTTTGGTTGAGCGTTTTCTTCTTTTATTGTTATAACTCTTTCCATTCTTTTCAAAGACAGCTTGTCGTCTTTTTTTGCTTGTTGCCTTTTGTCACACTTGTCACTTATTAAGTTGATTAGTGGAGTAAGAGCAATACTTACAACTTGCGAGGACACAAGATATAATGCAAACATTGTTGTGTAGAACAAAGTAAATATTCCCATAAATATTGGCATAATAACAAGCATTGCTTTGTTTGCCGGTGCTTGTGGGTTTTCTTGCTTTTGTTTTTTCATCATGAGCCATTGGTTCAAAAATGAAAGCCCTGCACATAGTATAAGCAAAATAAAGTATCCGTTAGCTCTTCCGTTTGTTTCACGAAGAGGATTCATTATTTGTTCATACATTTGTTTGTATTCATCAGTTTTTTGGTCTTTTGTAAGTTTTGCAGTCCCTGCAAAACTATCAAAAGACGGAATTGAATTTTGGAATGGACTATCTGCAATCCAAATATTGTCTATCCACAAAAAACTCTCTTTGATTTCTTTATGTTTTTTTGCCACATTTTCATTTGCAATAGCCAAAACTCCGTTTTTTGTTTCTTCGTTTTCTATTGCATTCATTTCGTCAATATATGGTTTGCAAATTTCATACACCGACTTGTCGGGGTTTGCTTTAACTTCTTCATATATGTTTTTTGAATAAGTCTCAGTTACATAACTTAAAACATATTCTTGTTGTAATGTTTCAAATTCGGTTGTAATTTTGTATGAAGCCATTGCATTCATACCATTAAGCAAAGTAATAAATATTGCAAAAGTTAAACCAAGATTGATAAGCATTGTCAAACACGAACTAATTGGATTGATTTTTTCTCTTTGGTAGAGTTCGCCAAGTTTTTGGTTTTTTGTTTTGCTGTCATTTGCATATTTTTTGTTTATTGCTTCAACTTGCCCTTGAATTTTTTGTTGCATAGTTGCCATTTTTTTGTTTGTTCTTCTATTGAAAAAGTCAATAGGTGACATAATCAATTTAATGATAACTGTAAGCACAATAATTGAAAGAGCAAATGAACCAAAAGCATTTTCAAATGCAACAATAATCTTTTCCCAAAGACCAGTTGGCATGGTGGCAAGTAGGCCACTAATTATACTATCCATTTACTATCTCCCTTGATATTTTGTGGTATTGGGTCAAACCCATATTTTCCGTTTGGGCGACACCTACATATCCTTGAAATTGCCAAACATATTCCTTTAAATATGCCAAACTCTTTTATCGCCATCACTGCATAAGTTGAGCATGACGGATAAAACCTGCAAGTTTTTGGTAGCAGTGGAGATATACACCATTTGTATAGGTATATAAGAAATAAAAAAATAATTTCTATTGGGAAAAATATAATTTTAATTATTTTCTTCATACAAACCATTTTTTACAAAAAGTTGTTTCATATTATCTTTTATCTCAACAAAGGAAAGTTCTTCTATGCCTTGTTTTGCAGAAAAAATATAGTTATAGTTTTTCTTTATATTTGGGTATAGTTCACAAAAAGCAGACCTAAGCCTTCTTTTCACTTTGTTTCTTACAACACTTTTGCCAATCTTTTTTGAAACGCTGAAACCAACTTTTGGTTCGCTTATCTTTGATTTTACAAAAGTTAATAATAAAAGTTTGTAACCTTTTGTTTCTCCATGCTTATAAACATACTTAAAGTGTTTGTTTTTTCTAAGGCGATTTATGCTTTTAATCATAATGCTCCTTTACGCTGCCAAAACTTTTCTACCTCTGTTTCTGCGACGTTTCAAAACATTTCTACCACTTTTTGTACTCATTCTTTCTCTAAAGCCATGAACACTTTGTCTTCTTCTCTTTTTTGGTTGATATGTTCTTTTCATTGCCATAATACATTTCCTCCTATTCTATTTATTTAGTTAAATTGCAGACAGGCACGATAAAAAACAGAATAGTCTGCGACTAAACTAAACTAATTATATACAACACCCCCAAAAAAATCAACTTATATTTTGTAAGTTTGTTAGTATATATACTATATTGACAATTTTTTTGCTTGTGATATACTAATTTTGTAAGGTAAATATGCAAAATTGTGAGTATAAACCAATCTTAAAAAATCTTGACAAATTTGGGGATATAAAACTTTCCCCCGGTATTGTTATTGACAACAAAAAAAGAACTAAAAGGGAAGACCCAAGAACAGGTATTTCATCAAGACACTTTGGTAATTATTGGTATTATTTGGGTGAAGACAAGGTTATTTTCAAGTCTTTTGAATGTATGAAAAACACAAAACTAAACAGAATTGTAAACGAACTTTTGTTTTATGAAATTTCAAAGCAAGTTGAAATTGATTGTGCAAAATGTAAACTTGCTTCCTTAGACGGAATAAGTGGCATTGCTTCCTATAATGTTTTGGGAAAAGATGAAAAACTAATAACCGGCTCTAAATTAAAACATAAAGCAGGCGACTATGAATATAACAATACCTTAAAATCTTATTACAATGCATTAAAGATATTAAAGTCCAAAGGCTATAAAATCAATATAAGGAAAGAAACTTTAAAATTATATCAAATATGCCTTATTGATGAATTATTGCTTCACACAGATAGGCATTCAGAAAATATTCAGTTTATTGAAAACACAAAAACAAATGAAATAAGGCTTTCGCCAATTTTTGACAACGAGTTTGCTTTTTGTTCATTTAATCTTGATAATACCGTACAAGACTATAGAGAAATAGATTTTAATATTGCAAAAAGTTTATTTAGTACAAGTAGGAATTTGCTTCTTGTTAACAAAATTGAAAGTGGAAAAGAAAAATATGATACAATAAAAAATGATTTGGTTATTTTTGCAAGCAAAAACCAAGACGCAAAAAAAATCCTTATCAAAACACTTGACAAAATTGATATACAAACAGCAATAAAAAATGTTGAAAATATGGGCATTACCATTTCCAATGACTACAAGGATTTGATTACAATGATAACCTGTGAAAGTGTAAAGGAATTTAGGCGTACAATTGAAACCCTTAAAAAAATATTAAACAATAAGGAAAAATACTTAATTCAAAAATTATAAAAGGAATTTTTTATGGACACAGCAACATTAAAAACCGAGTTTAATCCAATAATAAAAAATATTGGAAGATATGAAAATATAAAACTTGCCACTGGTGTTATTTTGGACAAATCGCCAAAAAAATTTAGAAGCGAATATAATACAACTAACTTTGTTGGCATATCAACAAAAACTTATGGTAATTACTGGTTTAAGGTAAATGGCAAAGATGCCATATTCAAATCTTTTGATGCACAAAAAATTACAAAACCTGCAAGAATTGTAAACGAACTTTTGTGTATGGAACTTTGCAAACAAATCGGTCTTGATTGTGCGACCTGCGAGCCAGCAACAATAAATGGCACAAATGGTATTATTTCTTATAATGTTGCAAAAGGGAATGAACAACTTAAAAGTGCTGCCGAAATAAAATATTCGGCATACTCAAAAGATAGAAAAAACTCACTTTATGATTACTATCACGTTTTAAAAATTTTAAAAAATAGTGGATATAATATAAATATCAGCAAATCTCTTACACATTTATACAAACTTGCAATTTTTGATTTTTTGACAATGCAAACAGATAGACATGCCGGAAATGTTTTCTTTTTGCTCAACAAAGGTATGTATCAACTAAAACCGGCACCTGTATTTGATAATGAGTTTTCATTTTTGGCAAATGCTTTACCTGCAATGAACTTGTTTTATGAAAATGTTGATTTTGATTTGATAAAGTCCTTATATAACAAAGTTGATATTGTATTTTCTGTTAAGCCTTATAACAAAAGCGATAAGAAAAAATATGATGTCATTAAAAAAGATATTATAGATTTTGCAAACAAAACCCCAAATGCAAAGTTAATTTTATCAAACACAATAAACAATTTTAATATTAAAAAAGCAATAAAAAATGTTGAAAAAATGGGTGTAAAGATTCCACTTTCTTACAAAAATTATGTAACTATGATAACTGAATCAATAAAAAAAGATTTGCTAAACGATTTAAACGCAAACAAGAATTGTGAAACAATTGCAAAATAACAATCAAAAATTGTCCTTTTTTGGGGGCAATTTTTTATTTTAGTACTATTGCTTTATTGATATAATTGTGTTAAAATTATCTTGATAGGAGAGCATATGGCAAAGAATTCTTTTATAAACAAAAAAGCATTACTTTCAATCTTAATTGTTTTTGCAATAATTGGTGCTGGCATTGGGTTATATTTCTTATTTAGCCCAAAAGTTGATATGAATGCACCTTATAATAATTTTTATGATTATAAAACAGATGAAAGCATCAACGAAGTTATATCTTATAACACAAATATTTATCAATATATAGTCACTTGTGAAGACAGAGAACAAGATGAAGCTTTTAAAAATTCAATTGGTGAAAGGGGAAAAATAATTGAACAGGTTTTAAAAATATATAACCTTTATTCAACAATTGACACCAAGATGTTAGACAATTTGATATTTACAAAAAACAATGACGGAAAAATGTTAAAGTATCAAAGAAATATGACAAACAGTTTTATTGATTTAAAAAAATCTGCAAATGACTGCAAAAATTATATTGACACATATTTGGACTGTTACACAATTGATATTGACAACAAATCAAATAAAACAGTTATTGATTTAATTGATAACTACAATAATTTGTATTACTTTAATTTTCTAAACAGTTTAACAAATTTTTATGTTAATGCTTCGGTGATATATCAAAATTATCTAACAAACACATTCAGCACAAACAGATATTCTGGTTTTGTTATAAATATGTCTTGTTTGTGGCAACAAAAACTTGTTTCAAATTTATCAGAAAAAGATTGCAATATTTCAAACATTCAAACATCACTCACAAATCTCACAAATTTTTTAAGTTCGGCACTAAACACATCAAAAACTTACTTTAATTCACAAGAATCTTTTGATAATATTTTAAACAATTTTACAAAAATTGATACAAAAATATGTGTTGAAAGTTTGGCAAACAACACATACACTGCTTGGGCAAACTCACAAGAATCGGAAGAATTAAAAAGTAGTGCCCACACACTTTTAAAAGACTTTTTCTTGGTGGAAGGCTAAAAGGAGAGCATAATGAAAAAATTTATTAAATGTTTTATGATAATATGTTTAGCATTTGTAATATCCTTTGGATTTTATGGTTGTGACAATGACCCAAATTTTTATAAAACAACAAGTGAAGATTTTGAAACTTTTATAACAACAATTTGTCAAAATGAGGAATATGCAAATGGGATAAAACGTGGCGAAAATGTCAATACAATTATATCCAAAATAAAAACCGAACCCGGATATGTTACAGAAAGCAACAAAGAGAAATTAAGTTCATACACACAAATTCCTGATATATATGACAAAATATTTGTAAATTCATTCAAGTTTATATCCGAGTTTTCAGGTATTCTTGCAGTAAAACCATCAGATGTTGGAGGAAAAGTTAAGGAAAAATATAAAGACCTTTCAAACAAACTTAAAACAACAACAACAAATATTCAAGATTTTGCAAGTAAGTCTTTAGAAATTGACAAACAGTTCAACAAAAAAGATTTTCCTGCAAATGATATGGTAAAGGATATTTATCTTCAATTGATAAAAGATTACAAAAGAGATTATATAGACCTTACAAATCAAGTTATTGATATTTGTGACAGTTTTAGTAATATTTGTGAAAATTACATTTTCCCAAAACACACAAGTTATATTGAAAATGGCATATATATTGACCTTTCAAAAACTCAAATAACAAATGAAAAAACTTTAGCTGTTTTAAAAAGTTCAATATCCACATTAAAATCTTCAATTGAATATCTAAATGGTTTTAATGGCGAATACAAACTTTTGGAAAAAGATGAATTTGTTTCAACTTTGGAAAAATACAACAATATCAACTTGTCAAAAGAAACAACTGTAACAGTTCCTATGCTTCAAAAATGGTCAAATATTTACAATGCATTTATGGGCGAAAAAGAAAATTTTGAAAAGTCAATAAAAAGTGTCAACTATGACAAACTTGTAAGAGTTTATAGATTTGATTATGATGCTTATCTAAAAGACTTCCCAACACAAAAACCTTTTGTGGATTGTGTTAAAGAATTTTCAAGTTCAAGCATTGGTACTTTATACAATGCAGTTGCAGAAATGTGTTAGACGGCAAAAAAATATCTACCAAGTTTGGTAGATATTTTTTGTTTTTATCAAAGTGTTTGTTCGTTGTTCTCTTTTGCTTTTTCATTTCTTGCAGAATTTAATGCAATGTTTACTTTTGCCAAAATAGTTTTAATTTTGCTAATATCTTCACTTGTAAATTTAACTGTTACAACTTTTTCTTTTTTATCAAAAGTTACTATTCTTGAAAGTTCATCATTTAATTCTCTTACAAGATTATCAAAGTTATCATCATCTTTTTTTGCGTTGTATACTTCGTTTATTTTATTTATGCCTTTTCCAATTTCATAAGCATAAATTTTGTTTTCGTCAAATCTTACAGGATATTTTTCGCCTTTCATAATGCTTAAATACTTGTTCATTTTTGACCTGTTGATAATTTGTTGAGCACATTCTTCGCTTAATATTATTGAAATATTCTTTCTTTTTTTCCTAATAAAACCTGTTTTACGTGGTAATATGGTAAAATCACTTCCACACAATTTTGATGTATAATTTTCTATTCCTTCTTCTTCTACTATTTTTATTGCTTTTTTCATATCTTGTGAATTCATTTTTTCAAATTCTTTTAATCTCATATTATTCTCCATTTAATTTGTATACATTATAATACATCTTACCATAATTTTCAAGAGTTATTATCATATTCCTAAAATATTATCATTGTTTGGTTTATTTTTATTGATGCTTTATTTCAAATCTGTTTGTTTTTCAAACTTGTTATAAATTTTTACGTCTTTATGTGTTTTATTAAAAGTTAAAAGTTCCAAATATTCCTTTTCTTCAAGTAAACTATTTTTATAAGTTTTGTAAAGATCAATATTTTCGTTGTTTTCTTTTATCGTTCTTATTAATTTTGCTTTTTTAATTAAATATATTCGCCCAAGACACCACTTATTATTGCAATTGCAAAAAGTGGGATGTTTGACAAGGCAAATGCAAAACCCCTAGATAATGCAATTATAATACCACAACAAATAATACTGAACCAGTGTGGCATTTTTGAATTGTATATATCATTACTTGCTTCAAAATCATTTATATATTTTTCATAATTCTTTATAGCGTTTTTACACTGTTTTAATTGCTTTTCGCAATCAAAACTTGGGTCATCATCATACACATCAACAAGCGTACATTCTTTTTTATTGAAAAACTTTTTTACCGTTATACTCTCTCATTTTTTGTCATTTTTAACTTATATTGTTGGTTTTTGTGGAATAATTTCTTTATCAATTTGTTTTATTATTGAAACTTGTTTGGTTTTGCAAGTAAATTTTATTATTTTTTGGGAATCATAAACTTCACTTTTTTCAACTTTTCTTATATACATTGTTGCTTTTTCTATATAAAATTTCAAATTTATTGTGCTAATGTTAACCCAATCTAAATCACCTTCATGTTTTATGTTCTCAATATAATCTTTTGGAATATTATTTATTTTAAAAGTTATTTGATAATACTTATCATCTGTTATATTAAAACTTACAAGTTCTTTTTTTGAAGTTGGTTCAATCGCAAAAGGTTTTAGGGCATAGCCATCATAATCTTTCACATTCTCATTGTTTAGCATACATTGTTCAATCCCACTTGACCAATTTGGCGATTTATCACTATTTAAAGAATTCGTCTTTTTGTACTCTATATTTTGTCCACCATCATTTGAGTAAAAATACCTAAAGTAAGTTTTCCCCATAGAAGGCATTGTTGTGTATGCAGTATTTGTTTTGTAGTAATAATTCTTTGACATAATAATTGTTTCATCAACCCATTGAGTTTCTCCAACGGCAACCCCAGTTGTCTTTGATTGAATTTCAAAACCTTTGCCATTTTTTAAAATTTTCATTGCATCCATAAAACACGAGAACCCTTGACTTGATGTATAGGTTTTAACTTTCACAGGTTCTTCTTCAAGTTTTGAATTATCTTCGCTTTTTTCTTGGTCATCGGTTTTTTGGTCATCATAAATTATATCTTCAATATCTTTTGTTCCATTACTTGTGTCAATAACTTCAACTTTTTTGTTTTCCACTTCATATGCGATTCCTATGTAAAACGCCATCAAAAATATTGCAATAATTATCACTACGAATACTCTTCTTACTGTTTTATCCTTCATTTATTAACCTTGTTTTAAATACTAACACACAAAATTTTTTATGTCAATATAGAGTAGATATTTAACTTAAAAAAAGATATGTTTATTTTTTCTAATATAATTATATATACTATATATCCTTATTATATAGACTAATAAAAAATATTTGCAAAAATAGGGTAGATAAGTTATAATATATTCGGAGAAAAAAATGCAAGACCTAAATCAAATGTGGGAAAGGGTACTTTCAAAAATTGAACCACTTGTCAGCATTGTATCTTATGAACTTTGGCTTGAGCCAATTGTTCCTCTTGATTACACCGACAAGTTAATTTTGGTTGCAAACTCTGTAACAGCAAAAAAACAACTCCAAAAAAATCACGCAAAAGAACTTGGTGAAGCAATTAGAGATGTTTTTGGTTCAGACACAGAATATGAAATACTTGATCCAGACGAAAAAGAAGAATATTTAAAAAAGAACAAACCAGAAACAATTGTAGACGAACAAAACAAAGAAGAAGATGAAAATATGTTCAACGCAAAGTATACTTTTGACAACTTTGTTGTTGGAAAAAGCAATCAGGTTTGTTATGCAGCAGCAAAAGCAGTTGCCGAAAATCCGGGGCACAAATTTAACCCATTATTTATATATGGTGGTGTTGGACTTGGAAAAACCCACTTGTTGCACGCAATTGGGAACTATATCAAGCAAAACAACCCAAAACTCAAAATCAAATATGTTTCTTGTAACCAATTTACAAACGACTTTGTTGAATCTCTAGGTTCAAACAAAGATAAAGGTCCAACAAAAGGAACAGCAGCATTTAGAGAAAAATATAGAAGTGTTGATGTTTTGATGATTGATGATATTCAATTTTTGACAAAAAGAATAGAAACACAAGAAGAATTTTTTAACACATTTAATGACCTATATCAACAAGACAAACAAATTATCATTTCTTCAGATAGACCACCAAAAGAAATTGAAACATTAACCGACAGACTCCGTTCTCGTTTTGTTAGTGGATTTATACAAGATATTCAAGCACCGGACTATGAAACAAGAATAGCGATATTAAGGAAAAAAGCACAAATTGAAAGATATTTTATTGACGATGACGCAATAGATTTCATTGCTGAAAAAGTTGATACAAATATTCGTGAAATGGAAGGTTCTCTTGGAAAGGTATATTTCTTTGCAACACTTCTTGGCAAAAAGAATGCAACCTTGGAAGATGCAAAAGAAGCATTAAAAGAACAAGCCGAGGAACAAAACAAAAGAATAACTCCAGAACTTATCATTCAAACAGTAAGCAAATATTATGGTGTTGAATACAAAGAAATTATTGGCAAAAAGAAAAGCAAAGAAATTGTTGAACCAAGAATGATGGCAATATATCTTATTAGTGATATGCTTGAAGTTCCACTTGTAAGCATTGGTAAATTGTTTGGCGGAAGGGACCATACTACAATTATCCACTCAAGAGATAAGATAACAGAAAAACTTAAAAAAGACCACAAAACAAAAGTTATCTTGGACGACATTAAAAAGCAAATTCAAGAAAATTGTTAATATGTGGATAAATTAAAAAATTTATTAACAACTTGTCCACATTTCAAAAAATCAATATTTTGTTATAAAATAAGTAAAATGTCAAAATGTTAAACTATATATTGTGTTTAAAAATAGTTATCCACATTTTCACACTCTATATAATAAATATAACAATTTAAAGATATAAAAATATTAAATTAAAAGGAAGCAAAATTATGCAAATTATTTGTGATGGTTTAGACCTATCAGATGCAGTTTTAAAGGTAAGCAAAGCAATTGCATCAAAAACAACAAACCCTATTTTGGAAGGAATTAAACTTATAGCCGAAGGCAGTGAATTAACATTGCTTGCAACTGACCTTGAACTTTCTATTGAAAAGAAAATAAGAGCCGAAGTTAAGGAAGAAGGCGAAACAGTTGTTCCAGGAAGATTTTTTTGCGAGTTTGTAAAAAAATTAACAAACGAAAAAATTGAACTAACGCTAAATGAAAAGAATGGTTTAAAAATAAAATATATAGATAGTGAAGGTTTTATTCAATGCTTTACTCCAGACGAATATCCAGCATTCAATAATGTAAATACAACTGAATATTTTGGAATAACAAAACAAGATTTCAAAGACCTTATAAACAAAGCGATATTCTCTGTTGCAATTGACGATTCAAGACCTATTTTAAAAGGTTGTTTACTTGAAATTGGACAAGACATAATCAAAGCAGTCACAAGTGATGGATACAGACTTTCTCTTGTAAGAAAAGTTTTGGCTTTTTCTAACCTTGAAACATCATGCATTGTTCCAGACAAAAGTTTAAGGGAAATTGCAAAACTTCTTGATGATAGTGACGATATTGTAAATGTATATGTTCAAAAGAATTTTCTTATGGTTGACCTTGGCGATACAAAGATTATCACAAGATTACTTGAAGGCGAATTCTTAAGTTACAGCCAAATAATATCATCTTCATCAAAAGACACTGTTATAACAGTAAACAAGGCACAAATGGAAGATGCTTTGGAAAGAGCATCACTCCTTTCAAAAATTGGACAAAACAACCTTGTAAAGTTTGATATAAAAGAAGATACATTATATCTTACATCAAATAGTGAAATTGGTAATATAAAAGAAAAAATAAATGTTGTACTCACAGGAAAAGATTTGGTAATTGCTTTCAATGCAAGATATTTCTTGGAAGCATTTAGAGCAGTATCAAATGAATTTGTAAAAATTAGTTTTTCATCTTCAACAAATCCATGTATTATAACACCGATTGATGGGGAGAAGGAAGAATTTTTGTATTTGATTTTGCCTGTCCGTATGATCAATTAAAAGCAAAATTAAGGCACATCTTCGTTGTTTACTGCATAAAAAATCCGACAGTCATTTGCGTTAGCAAACTCCTGCCGGATTTTATTATGCGAGCCTAGAATCTGTGCCTTAATTTTACTTTTAATTCTTCTACCAAACTTTAGCATATTTCAAACCTGCCTCGAACTTGAGGTTCTTTTTTAATTTATTTGTTTTCTATCTAAAGAATTAGAAATCCGACAGTCATTACAAGGAGCATATAGAAAATATGCTTGCACAATCTTAAATATGCGACGCTGATAAAAGGGCGAAGCCCTATTTGCGTTAGCAAACTCCTGCCGGATTTTATTATGCGAGCCTAGAATCTGTGCCTTAATTTTACTTTTAATTCTTCTACCAAACTTTAGCATATTTCAAACCTGCCTCGAACTTGAGGTTCTTTTTTTAATTGATATATTTTTCTATCAAACTATAATATTAGACTCTAATTTTGCTTTTAATTATTCTATCAAACTTTTTAATATTCCCAAGACACTTATAACTTGTTTTTTTATTAATTTATTTTCATATCAAAAGAATCAGAAACCCGACAGTTATTACAATGAGTATAGACAAGATTGCTTGAATAATCTTGAAAATGTGACACAGCCCCAAAAGGGCGAAGCCATATTTTTAGTTTATATATTAAAACTTAATTATAAACAACAAGGTAAAATAAATAATTTTATAAAGTATTTAGCAAAAATTTGTAAAAACTTTATTTCTTCTTTTGTTTTGCAAGGAGTTGTTCTTTTAGAATATCACTGCGTTTAAGATTATAGCGTTTTAAAACAAGTAGGGCAATGAGAATACAAATTGCACAACCGCCAAACACAATTATTCCAAGCAAAGACTGTACTTTTTGTGCCTGCACTGGACTTTTAGGGTCAAACTTAATTAAGTCTAATAGAACACCAATAATAAGCAATGCTATTGAGTTTGCAATGTTGTATGCAAAAGTCATATAGCCGGAATAAGTCGCACTTTTATTTTCGCCCGTTCGCAGTTTATCCATTGTGATATTATCTGCAAACATAGATATTGGAAGTGAATATAATGCACCTGTTCCAAATCCACAAAAAGTAATACAAACAAGCACAAGCCAAAAGCAAATGGTTGACCCAATTTGCTCACGAAACAAAAATACAAAAAATGTTAAAAATATACCAATTAGTATTGTGATATAAGCCCAAATTAGTGCGGGTTTTTTATCTATTTTTTTTGAAAGCGGAATCCAAAATAATTGACTTAATATTGCCCCAATAAAAAGGCAAGTCATTACAATTGGTATTTGTGTTGCGTTAAAGTGAAAACAATAGGTAAAAAGGTGCATACCAACACTTGTTAAAAATGCCGCAGAGATAAGTGCAACCGAGTATGAAATTATAATTGTGCCATAATTTTTGTCTTTTAATGTCAAAAAGAAATTATACAAAATTTTAAAGAATGCATTTTTTTCTTTTTTTCTTGTTTTATACTTTGGCATAGTTCTTGCTTTTTTAAATGTCCCAAAAACACAAATAAAACCACAAACAATTCCAAGCAAACTTGTTGCATAACTCATATTGATATATCCACTTTGATTAAGTTGACCAGGTTCATTTGCAGTGTTTGGCATAAAAATCATCATAAGAAGACTAGGAAGAACCATACCCAAAATAAAGAAAACTGTTTTGTATCCTTGAAGAATACTTTGTTCGTTATACCCCGGTGCAATATCTATTCCAAGAGCAACATAGGGTGTTGCAAAACAAGTGTTTGCTGTTTCTATTCCCAGCAAGCAAAAAAGTAACCAAAAGAATTTTCCAATTTCCGAAAAATTGTTTGGAACGCTCCAAATAAGAATGTTAAAAGTTGCCATAAAAATTGTACCAAAAAATAAATAGCCAAGACGCCTACCCCAAAATTTTGACTCAGTTCTATCACTCAAATAACCAATAAGCGGGTCGCTAAGCCCATCCCAAAAAGTAGATAATGCGACACACAAACCAACAAGCGAACCTTTTATTCCCAGAACGCTTGTACCAAAAAACATAATAAAGGTTGTCATTGTTTGAGATATAACACCATATCCCAAATTCCCAGTTGCATAACATAACTTTGTAATAGGTTTTAATTTTTTCATAATTCTACAAAATATCTTATGTAGAATTTTGCAAAATTATTTATTTTGGTAGCATATTGATATTTCAATATATTTTTCAATGGAAATTTTTTCTAATAGTCACTTTGACTTACATCTAAAAGTTGTACTTTGGCGAAATCTAAACCATAAAAAATGCAATTATTAAAATATTTTGAATAAAGATTTTATTGTGCAGGCAAAATGGCGATTAAAAATTTTTAATAATAATCAATTTGTTTATTTTGTTTGTTGTGCTATAATAAAAAATATGGAAGACACAAACAAAATTCAAGTTTCAGAAAACTTAATGAAACTTGCCAAAAAGTTAAAAAATAAGGCAGAGTTATTTATTGTTGGGGGATATGTTAGAAACAGTCTACTTGGTTTTACTGCAACTGATATTGACCTTTGTAGCAAACTTACTCCAGAAAGACTTAAAGAAATTTTGGCGGGAACAAACTTTATTGTTAAAGACAAAAACAAAAAATTGGGAACTGTTACAATTTCTATTGGTGATGAAGTTTATGAACACTCAACTTTTAGAATGGAAGAATATGACGATTCTGGCAAGCATTGTCCTGTTTCTGTTCGCTTTGTTGATGATATTAGGCAGGATGCAAAAAGGCGTGATTTTACAATAAATTGTATTTATTACAGCATCATAAAAAACAAGATAATAGACATTTATTCTGGACTTTATGATCTAAAAAAACACAGATTAAAAACCATTGAAACACCAGAGTTTGTTTTTTCAAAAGATGGACTAAGAATTTTAAGAATGATAAGGGTTGCTTGCGAACTCAATTTTGGCATAGAAAAAGAAACATTTAAAATTGCAAACCAAATGAGTTATAGGTTAAAAGATATAACGGGGATAAGAAAACAAAAAGAATTATTACAAATTCTTAATTGTTACAAAAAATATCCAATAACCAAAAAAGGTGCTTGCATAAGAGCATTAAACTATTTTAATTCTATGCAACTTTGGTCATTTTTCTATTCAACAAAATCTTATATCAAACTTGATATGGTAAAAAAGAATAGTCTTGAAAAAGTATCGGCACTTCTTATTGATATGATAAATGCAATCAATCCGGAATGTGTTGAATATTATTTAAGGTATATGCTAGGGACAAAAGGACTTAACTTTACAAACAAACAACAAGATTATTATATCAATATAGTTAGTGGATATTTTGATGCATTAAATAGAATAAATAATAAAAAA
Source organism: uncultured Clostridia bacterium (assembly GCA_945919375.1). Classification (GTDB taxonomy): domain Bacteria; phylum Bacillota; class Clostridia; order Christensenellales; family UBA1242; genus UBA5893. The sequence continues at coordinate 60,580 of CAMEJD010000004.1, read as the reverse complement.
TACTTTTTGAAGTATTTTGACAATTTTAAAGAAATAGGTAAGTATATTTCGTCAAAACATCCATTTTTATTTAATAAATATAACTTTTTTTACAAATATTTGGTAAATAACCATGTGCCAATAAGAGTAAGAGATTTACAAGTTAATGGCGATGATATAAAGAAATATAAATCTCGTATGCCAGAAAAATATTATGGAAAATTATTAAAAGAACTTCTTAGTCGTGTATTTGACGGCGAGATAAATAACACAAGAGAAGAACTTATTGGGGAGATAAAGCATTATGATTATAGAAATAATTAGTTTGGTCGTTTCGGTTGTTTGTCTTGCAGTGAGCATAATATGCTTAATCAGTATAAAAAAAGTGTCACTAAAAGATAATACAGATATTGATGTTGACAAGATTATAAACGAAATTCACAATGCAAGCAAAAGTCAAAACGAATTAAATCATCAACTAAATTCACTTATATTGCACCAAATAAAAGACTCAAACGACACACTACTTAACAGTGTTTCACAAAACAACAGAACACAATTTACTCAACAAAGTGAAATTTTGACAAGACTTAACAGTGTACTTCAAAACAACGACCAGTCAATGAAAAACGCAATAACAACTCTTGAAAATGGGTTAAGTTCAATGCGTCAAGACAACGAAAAGAAATTGGAACAAATGCGACAAACCGTTGATGAAAAACTTAATGTTAGTTTGGAAAATAGGTTGACCAATTCTTTTAATATAATAAACGAAAGATTGCAATCGGTTTATGAAGGTATTGGAGTTATGAAGCAACTTGCAACCGGTGTTGGCGACCTTAAAAAAGTTTTGACAAATGTAAAAACTCGTGGAACGTGGGGCGAAGTTCAACTTGAAAGTTTGCTTGAACAAATACTCACAAAAGAGCAATATTTAAGTCAAGTGAACATAAACCCAAAAAATATGGATAGAGTTGACTTTGTAATCAAAATGCCCGGAAAAGATGATAGTGGCGAAGTGTATTTGCCAATTGATGCAAAGTTCCCAATTGAAGATTATCAAAGAATTGTTGACGCAAGTGAAAACGGGAACAAAGAAGATGTTGACCTTGCAGTGAAAAACCTTGAAAAAAGAGTAAAAGAAGAAGCAAAAAAGATAAAGGAAAAATATATTTTAATTCCAAAAACAACAGATTTTGCAGTTATGTATGTGCCAATTGAAGGTATGTATGCCGAAATACTCCGTATAAATGGGCTTTGTGAACAATTGCAAACTCAATACAAAATTATTGTTTGCGGGCCAACAACACTATCCGCATTACTCAATAGTTTACAACTTGGGTTCAAGAGTTTGTCAATAGAAAAAAGGTCAAGCGAAGTTTGGAATTTGCTTTCAACATTTAAGGTTGAATTTACAAAGTTTGTAGACTTGCTTGCAAAAACTCAAAAGAAACTTGCAGAAGCAAGTAATACAATAGAACTTGCAACAAAAAAATCAAGAACAATTGATAAAAAATTAAAAAATGTATCATCACTTGCGCCAAGTGAAGAAGAACAAGAAGTTCTTACTTTTGATAGTGAAGAAAATGAAGATAATGGAGAAGACGATGAATAAAAACTTTGAACATTACAAAAACGACATTTTGGACAAAAGTATTGTAAAAAAACTTAACAAAATGACCGAAAGTCAAATTGAAAAAAACTTTTCGGATAACTTGACCTTTGGCACAGCAGGAATGCGTGGAACAATGGAACTTGGAACAATAAACATAAACGAGTTGACTGTTTGCAAACTTGCTCAAAGTTTGGCAAATTATTTAAGCCAAAAAGATGTAAATCCAAGTGTCACAGTTTGTTTTGATACAAGGTTAAATAGTAAAAAATTTTCAAGAATATTTGCAAAAGTTTTGGAGCAAAACAACATAAGGGTATATTTGTTCAAAAATTATGCACCAACTCCACTTTGCGTTTTTGCAACAAATTTGTTAGGTTCAAATTTTGGTGTTATGATAACAGCAAGCCATAACCCAAGAGAATATAATGGCATAAAAGTTTATGCTCAAAATGGCATACAAATAGACACAAAAACACAAATTGAAATATCAAATATTTTTGACAATATTGATGAAGTTGAAGTGTATAACAAAGTTTACAAGCAAAAACTATCAAAGCATGTGATTTATCTTGGAAAAGAATATGAAAAATTGTATATAATTAGCAAAAAAAGTAAAATTGAAAAAAATCTAAAAATTGTATACACTCCACTAAATGGCACAGGATATTACTCGGTTAGTAAATTGCTTAAAAACAATAAATTTAGTTTTTCAACTCCACTATGCCAAAGATTTAAAGATGGCAATTTTTCAACTTGTAAATATCCAAATCCAGAATTTGTTGAAGCTTTTGAAAAGAGCATAAAACTTGCAAAAATGAAAAAAGCAGACATAATTGTTGCAACCGACCCAGATGCCGACAGACTTGGAGTTATGGTAAGACATAACGACCAATATATAAAACTTTCGGGAAACGAAGTTGGATATATTTTTGCAGACTATATCTTAAAGCGTAATATCAGTAAAAACAAGTTTGTTGTAACAAGTGTTGTAACAAGTCCACTAATTGACGAGATTTGCAAAAATTACAATGCAAAACTATACAAAACATTAACAGGATTTATGAGTCTTGGAACAAAGACAAAAGAACTTACAAAAGAATATGGTGACATTGCTTTTGCTCTTACTTATGAAGAAAGTTGTGGCTATGTTGTAAGAAAAAATGTTTTTGACAAAGACGGAATTTTTGCAGCATTAAAAATTTGTGAAATAGCACAAGAAAAGAAATTAAAGGGCGATACACTTATCGACTACCTTGACTCTATCTATCAAAAAGTTGGGTATATGAGTTCGCTTTCGGATAGTATAAAATTTACAGGGAATGAACCTTTTAAGATAATGAGCAAATTTGTTGATAAGTTAAGAACAGAAAAACTTTCCGAAATGTCAGGCTATAAAATTACCGAAATAAAAGATTACCTTGACAGTGAAAAAACAGGACTTGAAAAACAAAACTTTTTGGAGTATTTTGCCGGTGACCTTAAATTTATAATAAGACCAAGCGGAACAGAACCAAAGTTAAAAATTTATCTATTCTTAAAGGGCACAAACAAAGAAGAAACAGATAAAAAAGCACAAGAAATTTTAGGTGATATAAAAAACTATATAAATAATGAATCAAAAAATTAAAGAAAAACTCAAAAATTTAACAACACAAAGCGGAGTGTATATTATGCACTCTTCTTCTGGTGCTGTCATTTATGTTGGAAAAGCAAAAAACCTTAAAAACAGAGTTAGTCAATATTTTAACAATTCGCCAAAGCAAGACAAGGTTATGGCAATGGTGGAGCATGTTGACGATTTTGAATATTATGTAACATTAAACGAAAGAGATGCTTTTGCTCTTGAAAATAATATGATAAAAAAGTATAAGCCTTTTTATAATATTCTCTTAAAAGATGACAAGGCATATCCATATATAAGAGTCACAACAAAAGATGACTATCCAAGAATGGAAGTCGTTAGACGAATAAAAAATGACGGAAATAAATATTTTGGGCCATATATTAGTGGCATAAGTCCATATGCACTAATTAAAATTGTTAATATGGCATATCCATTAAGAATGTGCAAACAGACAATAAAAAAGACGGTACAACGTCCTTGCCTATATTATTCAATGGGTCTTTGCAGTGCCCCTTGTGCACAAAAAGTATCAAAAGATGATTACAAAAAAATTGTTGAAAGCGCAATGGACTTTTTGCGTGGTAACGATAAAAATATTGAAGAAATTTTGACAAAGAAAATGGAAATTGCCAGTCAAGTTGAAAATTTTGAAAGAGCAATTGAAATTAGAGATATGCTAAAAATGGTAAAAAACTTAAAACAAAGGGTTGTAACTGACCTTCCAAACGATTTAAAACTTGATGCAATAAGTTATCAAAATAACGGAGTTATTGGTTCAATTTGTGTTTTAACGGTAAGGCATGGCAAAATTCTTGGTGTTGTTAATCAAAGTGTTATTGATGCATCAATTGAAGAAAAGGACACAATGCAAGAGTTTTTGATGCAGTATTACAAAGTTCATGAAAAGCCAAAAGAAGTTTTAACAAACATAAGAGTTGACAATATTTTGGAAGATGAAATTGGAGTTAAAATAACTTGCCCACAAAAAGGTGTAAAGTATAGTTTAATAAAAACAGCAAACCTTAATGCAAAAGAATATTTAAGCAAAATTGAATACAAAGAAAATATAGAATACGACAAAACTGTTGGAGCATTGTCAAAGTTAAAAGAAAAATTAAACCTAACAAAAATCCCAAACCGAATTGAGTGTTATGATATATCTCATATAAGTGGAACAAATCAAGTTGCAAGTATGGTTGTATTTATCGCAGGTAGACCGGCAAAAAATATGTACAGAAAGTTTAAAATGCGAAACCAAAATGGGCCAAACGATTTTGAATGTCTTATGCAAACATTAAAGCGAAGAATAAGCGAACTTGATGGAGATGACGTAAGTTTTACCCAAAAACCGGATTTGCTTGTGATTGATGGCGGGAAAGGACAATTGTCGTCAACCTATGAAGTGTTAAAGCATAGCAAACTAAATTGTGATATTGTTTCACTTGCAAAGCAATTTGAAGAAGTTTACACGCCATATTCAAATATCCCTGTTATGCTTAAGCGTGGGAGTAGTGAACTTAGAATACTTCAAAACATTCGTGATGAAGCGCACAGATTTGCAATTACATTCCATAGACAATTACGAAGCAAAAATGAGATAAAAAGTCCGCTAGATGATATAAAAGGTCTTGGAAAAGTAAAAAAACAAGCATTACTAAAACAATTTGAAACATTTGATGCAATAAAAAAGGCAAGTGTGGAAGAATTAAATATGGTAAAAGGAATAGATAAAAACCTTGCAATAACAATATATAACTATCTACAAAAATTTTAAAGTGCATAGTATTCTATGCATTTTTTTGTATAACAAAAACCTTTTTGCACACAATAAAAAAAAGGAAAATTATGAAAATTTTTATTGCGGTACTTTTGCTTTTGGTCGCCTTGTTTTTGGTGATAAAAGGTGGAGATATATTTGTTGATAGCAGTCAAGATATTGCAAAAAGGTTAAAAATTCCAAGTCTTGTTTTTGGTGCAACAATTGCAAGTATTGCAACAACATTGCCGGAACTACTGATTGCAATATTTTCAAGTTTGGATGGAACAACTGATTTGGCAGTTGGAAATGCTGTTGGTTCGCTTCTTTGCAACTATGGTTTAATTTTGGGTATTTGCTTTGCATACAAAGGTTGTGATTTATCTCGTGGGGGAATGCTTAAGTATTATTTAAGTTTGGTTGTTGCCTTTGTAATTTTTGGTTTTGGACTGTTTTTTGAAATAACAAATGTAATGGCATATGTTTTGCTTGCATTGACCGTTTTGTATTTTGTTGTAAACTATATTGATGCAGTTACAACTGATAAAAAGTCGCAAAAGAAAAGCGTGCAAGAAAAAAAGCAAAAACCACTTTGGCTAACTATATTACTATTTATATTAGGTGCAGGTGCAATTGGTGGTGGTGCATATCTTCTTGTTGACAAGGTTGAATTTTTGGCAAAGGTTGTTGGAATAAGTGAAGAATTTGTTGGACTTACTATTGTCGCAGTTGGAACAAGTTTGCCAGAACTTGTGATTGTGTTGAATGCAATAAAGGGAGATTCGCCATATCTTGCAATTGGTAACGTTATTGGCTCAAGCATTCTTAATGTAACTTTGATTTTGGGCGTTTCAAAACTTGTGGCATTCAATTCAAAGATGATAATAACAAAAGAAACTGCATATATTTCGCTTGCTCTTTCCTTGTTATTTAGTATATTATTACTATTACCAATATTGATTACAAAAAAAACATACAGATGGCAAGGCTTTGTATTTTTGGGGTTGTATATTATGTACATTGTGTATTTGGTGCTTAATGTTATATTCAAATTTATATAAAAGACATTCGTCAAAAAATTCTGAAAACAGACATTTTCTACACTTATACACATGTATATAAACAAGTTATACACAATACAATAAAGTATCATATCAATAAAAATAAGAAAATGATGTTATGTTATTATAACTGTATGTGGAAATGTGGATAACTTTTAGATTTTTGTCCACATTTTGCATACAATTTATAAAAATACATAAATAATTAACAAAATGAATAAATATTCAAATGTGGAAATGTGGATAACTTTTCCACATTTCTATATTTTAGTGGATAAAAAGGCAATAGTTAATTGACAAAACCCTGTGGATAAATATATAATTAGTGCAAAAGAAAAGATTATTTATGCATATTGTACAAATGTGGATAACTTTTTAAAAGGACGGATAAATGAAGAAGAAAGTTTTGATAACAGCGGCACTACCATACATTAACAACGTGCCACATCTTGGACATATTGTTGGTTGTCATTTGCCAGCAGATATATTTTTCAAGTTTAACAAGAGCATAGGCAACGATGCTGTTTTTGTTGGGGGAAGTGATGACCATGGCACAGCAACTCTTATTTGTGCCAAAGAGAATAACTTGACACCTGATGAACTTGTAAAAAAATTTGACAACATTCATAGGGCTATATATAAAAAACTTAATATAGACTATTCATTGAACAGTGGAACAAATACAAAAGTTCATAATGAAGTAACGCAAGCATTTTTCAAAAAGTTGGATGAAAATGGTTATATTAGCGAAAAAGAAGATGAGATGCTTTATTGTGAGCATGACCATATTGCACTTGCAGATAGATTTGTAATAGGTAAATGTCCAAAATGTGGATATGAAGGGGCATATGGTGACCAATGCGATAAGTGTGGGGAAACATATGAAACAAGTGAACTTATTGACCCAAAATGCAAGTTCTGTGGAAATAGTGCAGTAAGAAAGTCAACAAAACATTTATATTTAAGATTGGATAAATTGGCACCAAAACTTGACGAATGGATAGAAAGCAAAAAAGATATTTGGCGTCCAACTGTTTATAAAGAAGCAAAAAGGTGGATAAATGCTGGTCTTGAGCCAAGAGCAATAACAAGAGATATACCTTGGGGAATAAAAGTTCCAAAAGAAGGGTTTGAAGACAAAGTCTTTTATGTTTGGTTTGATGCCCCAATTGGGTATATTTCAATTACAAAAGAACTTGGTGGAAATGAGTTAGTTAAAAAGTATTGGCAAAGTGACGATGCTGAAATTTATAACTTTATTGGGAAGGACAATATTCCATTCCATTCGGTATTTTTCCCAGCAATGCTACTTGGCGAAGGTGAATATAATTTGGCACACAATGTTGTAGGCTTTTGCTTTATGAACTATGAAGGTCAAAAATTCTCAAAGAGCAAAAATATTGGTGTATTTTGTGATGGATTGCTTACAAGCGATATTGATATAGACACATTAAGAGCATATCTTGTGACAGTGTTCCCAGAGAACAAAGACAGTGACTTTAAGTGGGAAGATTACAAACTTACAACAAACAGTGAACTTGTTGGGAAATTTGGTAATTTCTTTAATAGAACACTAAATATGATTTGGAAGAATTTTGAAGGTAAACTTGATTTTGAGTTAGATGACACAGTTGAACTAAATGAGTTTGATAACGAAATGATTGAAGCAATCAAAACTTATCCGGACAAAATAAAGGACTTGTTTGAACATACAGAATTTAGGGAAGCATTTAAACAAATTATGAATTTTGCAGGTGTTGGAAACACATATCTTGAAAAGTCAGCACCTTGGACTCTAATAAAAAATGGCGAAATAGACAAAGCGAAAAAAGTTTTGTATCTATGTCTAAATATGGCAAAATCTTTGTGTATTGTTGCAAGCCCAATTATGTGCAATCGTACAAAAGAAATTTGGACAGAGCAACTTAATTTTGCCGGCAGTCCAAGTGAAGATGGTTATTGGGATAATGCAAAACTTATTGACGTAAAGAAAGATCATAAAACAAATGCACCAAAGCCACTTTATGCAAGAATTGATGATGATAAGTTAAATGAATATAAAGAACATTTTTCAAAACCATTTGATATGAGTGAACTAAAAAATTGGTAGAATTATGAAAATAGAAACAGAAAAATTAACACAAAATCAAATCAAAAACTTATCCCCACTTGTGCTTGCATTTATTGGGGATGGGGTTCATACAATTTTTGTTAGAGATTTTGTTGTTAAAAGCAAACTTGAAAAATTGAATGACTATAACAAAGATTGCTCACACTTTTGCAAAGCAAAAACTCAAAGTTTGGTGCTTGACAAAATTGAAAGCGGTTTGAGTGAAGAAGAAAAAGACATTGTAAGACGAACAAGAAATGCAAAGACAAACAATATTGCCAAAAACAGCAATTTGACTGAATATAAAAAAGCAACTTGTTTTGAAGCACTTGTTGGATACTTATATTTAAGTGGACAAACTGAAAGAATGAACGAGATATTAGATATTTCTGTTCAATAATCTTGTGAGCAGGATTTGACAACTCACATGAAATAAAAGTAGTTTCAAAATATATTTTTGAAATGACAAAACAAAATAAAAAGGAAAAATAAAAATGATAGTAGAAGGTAAAAATCCAGTAAAAGAATTATTGGAAAGTGGAGCAACAATAAACAGACTTTTTGTTCAAAATGCAAAACTTTATGATAAAGTATCAAATCAAATAATAAGTATGGCAAAACAAAATAAAGTTAGAATTGATTTTGTTTCAAAAGACTTTTTGGACAAAAAAAGTACAACAAAACATCATCAAGGTTTTATTTGTGATACTGTTGATTTTGCATATTGTGATGTTGATGATATATTAAAACTTGCAGAAGAAAAAAATGAAGCACCTTTTATTGTTATTTTGGACGGTATAGAAGACCCACATAATTTTGGTGCAATTATTCGTACTTGTGAATGTGCAGGAGTTCATGGAATTATTATTCCAAAAAGAAGAGCTTGTCCTGTAAATGAAACAGTTATAAAAACAAGTGCTGGTGCAACAGCAAATATGAAAATTGCAAGTGTTATAAACCTTAACAATACTATTGCAGATTTAAAGGAAAAAGGTGTTTGGGTTTATGGACTTGAACTTGGTGGAAAAGATATAAACAAAACTAATTTGTCTGGAGCGATTGCTTTGGTTGTTGGAAGTGAAGGTTTTGGAATAAGCCACTTGGTAAAAGAAAATTGTGATGAAGTGGTATCACTTGCACAAAAAGGACAAATTAACAGTTTGAATGCAAGTGTTGCTTGTGGAATTGCTGTATATAAAATTTTGGAACAAAGATAATGGAAAGATTGAGTGATGAACAATTAGTAAAACTAGCAAATAGTGGTGATGATTCATCACTCGATTTTTTATTGAAAAAATACAAAAGAATGGCAAATAAAATTGCAAGAAGTTATTTCTTAATTGGTTCTGATTATGATGATTTGTTGCAAGAAGCAATGATTGGTTTATATAAAGCAATCAAAAGTTATAAAGAAACGGAAAAAGCAAGTTTCAAAACATTTGCATATTTGTGTATAACAAGAAATGTGCAGTCGGCAGTAAAGAGTGCACATAGCAAAAAAAATGCAATACTTACGGATGCAATTTCTCTTTCAAGTGTTTCCAAAAATGAGGATAACGATGAAATAGATTTAATTATTCCATCAACAGTGCTATCACCAGAAAAAGAATTGATTGAAAATGAAAATTATCAAGAAGTAAAGGAAATTATAACAAACACACTTTCAAAGTTTGAGCAAAAAGTATTAAAGTTATTTTTGCTGGGCGAAAGTTATGAACAAATTTCAAAAACACTAAATATTACATACAAAAGTGTTGACAATGCGTTGTCAAGAATAAGGAGTAAATTGTCTTTTTTAAAAAAATAAAATGGATAAAATAATTTATTTTGACAAATTTAATAAAATAAATGAAAAAGAATATAAAAAATTATATTCTTTTTTGCCATTATCAAGAAAAAAACAAATTGACAAAATAAATGATATAAATACAAAAAAAATAAAAATAATTGAATATTATTTAATAAAAAAATATTTAAAATTAAAAGGGAATACAGATTTTTGCTATTCAAAAAATGGAAAACCATATATTGAAAACAAAAAGCATTTCTCAATTTCTCACACAAAAAATGCCTTGGTTATAGCAATATCAAAAGAGAATGTCGGCATAGATATGGAAGAAATAAAGGGACACAAAACAAACCTAATAAAAAAAGTTTGCAATGAAAAAGAAATTGAAGAAATAAAAAATAGTAAAAATAAAACAAAAAAGTTTTTGGAAATTTGGACAAAAAAAGAAAGCACAGTAAAACTTTTTGATACTTCAATATTTTTTAACATAAAAGATATTTTGACAAATACAGATGCTGTAAGATATAGAACATTTTTTAAAAATAATCATATAATAACAATTGCAAAATTGAACAAAAAATTTAAAAAATGACAAAATATTAGTTTTAGGAACAAAAGATATATGATATGATAATTTTTGAAAAAGGGGAGGGGAAATGAAAAAATTTTCAAAAATTATTGCGTCAGTGTTTATGCTTGCAGTTGTTGTTATATCCGGAGCAATGCTTGTTGGGTGTGGCGAAAAAGATTTTGATAAAGATAAAATCAAAATCGGTCAAACATCATTTACATATGATGGGAGTTCTCATGTTTTTGAAGTTACATATGAAGATGACAAAGATGTTCAAGTGACATATTCGCTTGATGGAGAAACTTTTGTTCAAAAGAAAGATGTTGACTTAAAAGAAGTTGGAACATACACAGTATATTTCAAATTGTCACAAAAAGGCTACAAAGATTATCAAGATAGCAAAGAAGTGGAAATAAAAGGTTTTACTGTTGCAAACGGCAGTGCCGTAACATCTTATGCAACATTTACGGAAGCATTTAATAATGTTCAAAAAGATGGAATAATAAAAATGAATGAAGATATTGTGGTGTCACAACCTTTAGTGGCAAACAAGACATTTGTTCTTGACGGTCAAGGGAAATACAAAGTCAAAGCAAGTCAAACTTTTAGTGGTGGGAATATTTTGGAAATGGAAACATCAAATACCACTGTAACACTAAAAAATGTAGAAATAGATGCATTAAAAAAGGCAAGGGTTGCGTATGTTGCAGCAGGTAAACTTGTTATCAATGGAGCTGTTCTTAAAAATGGATACAGAGCGGACACATGGGCATATGGTGTTTATGTTACAAAAAGTGCAGAATTTGAAATGATAAGTGGCTCAATCAAAGGACACCAAAGAAAAACTGACACAGATTATACATACAAATACAGTGCTGACCTTTGGATTGGTGCAAATGCTACTGGAACAATAAATGGTGGCGAAGTTGATAATATGTTTATCAATGCAAACAGTTATTCAAAAACAAATCCTGGAAAGTTTACAGTGAAGGGTGGAAAACTTAATAATGCATATGTTGAATATGGTGATAACTATGGTGCAAAACTAGAGTTTAAAGGTGGCGAAATTGTTAAATTAAGAATTTCAACAACTGAAAGTAATGGTAATTTTGTAGAAAAAACAGCAGTCGTTGGAACAACATATGTTGGTGGAGTCACTGAATAATTATATGAATAAAACAAAAAGTCCTGTCTATTTTTAGACAAGATTTTTTTGTAATATAAAAACAAAACATTTTTATGAGTTGAAAATTTTTTTGTTATATGTTAACATATAAAAACCAAGGGATAATAATATTTTATGATAATTGGCAAAAGGATAAAAGAACTTAAATCCGAATTAAAATACAAAAGGCATAACAATGACTTTGTAATTATAGATGATGAAAGAGCAATTATAAATGTCGGAGCAGAAAATTATGACGATATTTTTTCGCCACATTGTTATAAAGGTGGGGACACACTTTCATCAAGTTTGGTAGACTATTTAGGGCAAAAGAACAATGCTGTGCATTATGATTATGACTTAACAATTAGATTTCATGTTAAAAATGCAACAGAAGAAAAGCGAGTTGAAATTGAAAATGCTATAAAAGAAAATTATGTAAATGAAGTTCGTGGAATAGAAGAAAAAATGCATAGAACAACAATTTTTTCAATGTGGTTTGTAATTTTAGGCGTTCTTTTCTCGGCGATTTATTTGCTACTGATTCACTTTGCATCAACCGAATTTACCTATCTTATTGATATATTTGCTTGGCTATTTTTGTGGGAAGGAACTGACGCATTCTTTTTGGATAGAAGGATGATGCAACTAAATTTGGTGCGAGCGTATAGGTTGGCAACAGCAAAAATAGAAATTATTGAATTTGAACCATACTAAAAGGATAACAAAATGTATCACACAATTTTTAACATAGGTAATATTATATTTTATATTTTATTGGGAATAAGTTTTATACTTTTACTCCAAAAAATCATTCACCATATTTTTGGGTTGTTTCCAGCAAAAAAATTCCCAGATGCAAAAGTAGACCATAAATTTGCAGTTTTGATTCCGGCAAGAAACGAGAGTGCAGTTATTGAGCAATTGCTGTTGTCAATTAGTGAACAAAATTATAATCACGATTTAATTGACACATATGTTATTGTTGAAAGTGAAGATGACCCAACTTGCGAGATTGCAAAAAAATACAAAAATACAAATATATTTGTTCGTAAGCACCTAGAAAACAAAGGTAAGGGTTATGCTTTGGATGAAGCAATAAAAGATATTTTTGAGAAGAATAAAGTTTATGACGCTTTTATTATTTGCGATGCAGACAATGTTCTTGATAAAAACTTTGTTCGTGAGATGAACAACACATATGACGCAGGTTACAAACTTTGCTTGGGTTACAGAAATAGCAAAAACTGGAATGGTGGTTGGGTTGCTTCTTGCAGTGCATTAACATTTTCTATGATTAACACCTTTCATAACAAAAGCAGAGCAAGATTTAATCGCAATGTTATGGTAAGTGGAACAGGGTTTTATATCGCATATGATATATTAAAGCAAATGGGCGGTTGGAATTTTTACACACTAACCGAAGACTATGAAATATCTCTTTTCTCAACACTAAATAATGTTAAGTCAACCTATAACGAATATGCAGAATTTTATGACGAACAACCAACATCACTAAAAGCAAGTTGGAATCAAAGACTCCGTTGGGTAAAAGGTTATGGGCAAGTCAACAAAAAGTACCAAAAGCAGTTACTAAAAAGTGCAGTGTTTGACAAAAAGAACCGTTGGAGCAAATTTGAATATTCAATGAGTGTTCTTCCGGTTATGGTGCTACTTGCATCAACAATTTTGTATGCAGTGTTTACACTTGTGTTAGGAATTGTTGGCTCGTGCCTACACGAAGAAATTGCATGGAAAGTTTGGCGAGCTTTTGCAATTGTTATTGGTGTAATTTATTTATTCTACTTTTTCTATGCAATGATTATGCTTATTGTTGAAAGAAAACACACAAATATAACATTCAAAAATGCACTTATTTGTTGTCTTATGAGTGTGTTTTACTGGGCAATGTATATTCCATTGTATATCACAGCACTTTTCAAAAAAGAAGTTGAGTGGAAACCTATTATTCACAATGTGCATATGGATGGCGACACAAGAGTTGAAGTAAGTTTGGAAGAGAGTGAGTCGGCAAGAAAAATTGATGATGACGAAGGTCCAATTCTTTAAAGGGAAAGGGGATATAAATGGAAAAAGTTGAAAGCATAATAAAATACTATTTACAAACAACAAAACTTAAAGATGTTGTGCGAAGTGGTTGGAAATATTGGCATGTAAAAAAAGAAAGACTAGAAAGTGTTGCCGAACATATTTATGGTACATGTATGCTTGCTATTGGGATTTGGTCACAAACCTTGCCACCAGTAAACTTGTCCGAAGTTTTGCTTACACTTGCAATTCACGAAACCGAAGAGATTATTATTGGTGATTTAACGCCTTTTGACAAAGGTTATCAAGATAAGGTAAAACAAGGTAAAGAAGCAACCAAAAAAATCTTTTCCGGTCTGGTCGCAAAAGAAGTTTTTGAAAATCTTTTGGATAACTTCAATAATGGAACAACTCCTGAAGGGATTTTTGCAAAAAAGTGTGATAAACTTGAATGCGATTTGCAAGCAAAAATTTATGACGAGCAAGGTTATATGAAATTAGAAAATGCTGAAAAATGTGTAAAAGAAAGCGAAAAAATAACAAAATTGCAAGCGCGTGGAGCAAAAAGGGCATCAACTTTCTTTATTTATAATGATAGACCGATTTTTACAAAAGATGTAAAAGACCAAGAGAAAGATATGTTTGTTGAGATATCAAAATATATCGAAAAACATAAAATATTAGATTTGTTAAAAGATTAAAAAAAGGTGAGTACAAATAACCTGTATGATTAAAAGTACTCACTTTTTTGATGTGTTTGGTTTACATTCAACTTTCATTGTGTTTTTTATTGAATACAAACAATCTTTGTTGATAATTATGCTGTCATAAATTTCAAAGCCAAGGGGATTTAACGTTGTTGACAAAAGGCAGTGCGTGTCATAATCTTGTTTTGACGGACTTACAGAACCGTATGGGTGGTTGTGTGCAAATACCAATTTCTTCTCCGACCTTTTTATGAGTTTGCACAAAAGTTTTGGGATGTCAATTTGAACTTCCTTAAAGTCGCCTTCTGCAATTTTTTCACAAAACGAAAGTTTGTCGTTTTTGTCCATATAGGCAACATAAACACATTCATTTTTCTCATTTTTAAAATATGGGTAAACTAGGTTATATAGGTCGTTATAATTTTTGATATAGTTTTTTGTTGAATTTTGTTCTTCCATGTATATTTCAAACAGTTGAGGTATGTAAGTTATTAGTTTTGCAGTTATATCTCCAACTCCGGGAATCTCTATAAGTTCGTCATAACTTGCATTAAGTATACGGGAAATTGACCCAAATTTTTCCAGCAGTCTATGAGCAATTTCGTTTGTATCTTTTCTTGCATTTGTTACAGTTAGTAATTGCTCCATAATTTGAACATCGGATAAATTTTTTAGTCCAACTCTGTCAATTAGTTGCCTTAACCTTTTTCTGTGACCTGTGTGATAATTTGATGAATCTGTTGTTTCCATATATAAATTATATCACAATAAATTTGTTGCAACAAGTAATTAAAAAAATTTACAAAAATTTTTAGAATCACAAATATGCAAAAGTCAAGTATATATTTGACAAATAATATAATATTTTGTAAACTTAACTTTGTTTAGGGGAGTAAAATGAAAATAGCGATTAGTGCAGATAGTACATGCGATTTATCCAATGAAATTTGTGAAGAATATGATATACATCTTAATGCAATGCCATTTTCGCTTGGCGAAGATGATTTAAGGCATGATGGTGTTACAGGAACAACTCAAGATGTTTTTGAATATGTTGAAAAAACTGGTAAGTTGCCAACAACATCAGCGTATAATGAATATGAATATACTGAACATTTTAATAAATTATTAAAAGATTATGATGCAGTAATTCATATTTCTTTCTCGTGGGAAATTTCTTCCACAGGTTCAAACGCAAGACGAGCAAGTGAAAATATGCAAAATGTTTACACAATAGATAGCCGTAATCTTTCTTGTGGATTTGGTCTTGTTGTTTTGGAATGTGCAATTTGGGCAAAAATGGGAAAAAGTGTTGAAGAAATTATAAAACACGCAGAAGAAATTAGAGATAAAATTCAAACATCATTTTTGATTGATACTTTGGAATACTTGCATAAAGGTGGAAGATGTAGTGGCGTTGCCAAAGCATTTTCAAAATTTTTACAAATAAAACCAAGAATAAGTATTGTTGACGGCAAAATGGAAGTAACAAAAAAATATGTTGGCAATATTAATAATTGCTTAATTAAGTATTGTGACGATATATTAAACGAAGCAAAACCAAATTTGGATAGAGTATTTGTTATATCATCTTCCCCAGTTGAAGCAGAAGAAAAAATAATACAAAAACTTAAAGATTATGGCTTTAAGGAAATTTTGGTTGGACAAGCAGGTCCATCAATAAGTATCCATTGTGGAAAAAAGACATTGGGTATAATGTACATAAAGGAGTAGTAAAATATGAAGATAGGAATTACAGCAGAAAGTACTTGTGACATTCCACAAGAGATAAGAGAAAAAGAAAATATAGATATTATACCTTTTGGTGTAATGCTTGGCGAAGAATTAAGACATGACGGAATTGATGTAACTCCACAAGATTTGTATGATTATGCCGACAAAACAAAAGAGTTGCCAAAGACTTCGGCGATAAACGAAGTTGAGTATGAAGAGTTTTTTGCTCGCAAGTTAAAGGATAATGATGCAGTAATACATTTTTGTTTGTCATCTGAAATCTCAAGTGCATGCAGTAATGCACAAAGAGCCGCAGAAAAATTTAACAATGTGTATGTTATAGACTCAAAAAGTTTGTCAAGTGGAACGGGACTTTTGGTTTTGTCTTGTGTGGACAAGATAAAAGAAGGCAAAGACCTTGAAACAATATTAAAAGAAATAAATGAAGAAGTCCCAAAAGTTCAAGCGTCATTTTTAATTGATACCTTAAAATATCTTCACAAAGGTGGAAGATGTAGTGGTGTTGCAAAAATTGGTGCTGCAATGTTTTCAATAAAACCAAGAATAAGTTTAATCAATGGAAAGATGGAAGTAACCAAAAAATATATGGGAAGCATTAACAGTTGCTTGATAAAATATTGCAAAGATATGTTAAAAGAAGTTGAGCCAAACAAGGATAGAGTTTTTGTAACATATTCATCACCAGTTGACCCAGCAAGAGAAACAATTGTAAATATGCTAAAAGAAGATGGCTTTAAAGATATTATAGAATGTCGTGCTTGTTCAACAATTTGCACACATTGTGGGCCAAAAACTCTTGGTGTATTATATATTGCAAAATAAGAATTTTGAACCATTATTTATATAATGGTTCTTTTTTATATTAAAAATGGGCTGTATTCCTTTAAAATAAAGGGGTTCGGCAAATTTTTTTTGTAAATTAGTTTGAAAATTATATAAAATAGGGTATAATATAATCACTTAAAGAAATCTTTAAGAATCCAAAAAAAGGGGAAAGGTATGAACAAAGGAGAATTCGTTAAAGCAATGGCTGACAAAGCCCATTTAACAATTAAAGAAGCTGGAGTTGCATATGACGCTTTTGTTGAAGTTGTAACTGACACTATGAAGAAAGGTGAAAAAGTTCAACTTGTTGGTTTTGGAACATTTGAAGTTCGTGAAAAACCTGCAAGAGAAGGTATTAACCCACAAACAAAAGAAAAAGTTAGTATACCTGCTTCAAAAGCACCTGCATTAAAGTTTGGAAAAGCTTATAAAGACTTATTCAACTAATAAGCAAAAAAATATCTACATTTTGGTAGATATTTTTTTATGCCTATTGATGATTAAATTTTTTTTCAAAGTATTTGATAAGAGCTCTTTTTGTGTATTCGTTTTCGCAATAAGCAAGCCACTTTAGTGTAGCAATATTGATATTTATTCCGTCTTTTAATTCGCATACAATTTCAACTTTGTCGCCATCGTTTAGTTTTGTATACACCGGCGAACTATTTGGGGAATTGTTTATGTATGCACATTTGCAAGAAAATCCAACGTCGTTGTGAAGTCTAAAAGCAAAATCAAGAACTGTGCTGTTTTCTGGAATTCTTATTCTATCATTGGTTGGTGTGATTATTGATATATATTTTGTTTCAATTTTCCCAGCAGTTGTTTCGTCAAGTATATCAATGTCCGTACCTTTTATTGTGCCATTTTGCATAATTGTATATTCGTGACGAGAAAGCAAAGTGACGTCATAAAGGTTCCTTATTTTGTCTTGAACTTTCAAAAATTTGTTTCCAAGTTCGTCTTGGTTGAATCCAATACAACTAAACAAAGTGCTTAAATTTGTTTCGGTTAATAATTCGTATAATAGTGAAAGGTTTTGGATATTGTTTAGGTTTTCATTGAATACTATATAAACATTATAGAGAGGAACAAAAACCAAGTTGCTTTCTTTTATTTTTTCAAGATTGTTTATTTCAAACCTTTGAGAAATTTCGTCAAAAATTTGTTTTTCGGTTTTTGGTTTGATTATCACTTTGTATAGTGACAGGTTGGATTTTAGTGAAGGAAGGTAAACCGAGATTTCGTTTGTTATGTAACTTATAAGTTGAGAGATATAAACCTTTGCATTCTCATAATTTCGTTTTAGAAAACTTAAAAAGTTTGCCGATTTATCTTCATTTGTTATCAAAAAACAATAGTTGGTTAATGTGTCGTAAAAATATTTTGTCTTTAATAGTTTTGCAAGTGGAATTATCCATTTTTCGGTTTCTTTTACTTTTGCTTCTTTTTTATATTTTGCAAAGCATCCAATTGTTTGAAGATTGTTTACTCTGTCGGCAAATTTTATATAAAATCCAAACTTGTTTTGTTTGCCAAGACTTATTAACTTTTGATAGGTTTTGTCATCAACTGCAAGTTTCAAAAAGTCCTGTTCGGCATAAAGGTTGTTGCTGTCAAGGGTGTAGTTTTCTTTTGTTATCGCAGTAACGCTGTCCACAATTTCGGCAATTTGTTTGTTGAACTCTTTTTCAATTTCTTCAATTGTGACTTTGCAATCTTCAACGGTATCGTGGAGCAGTGCTGCAGCGATAACATCGGTGTTAAAGTCCAACTTTTCAAGAATGCCGGCAACTTCAACTGGATGGATAATATAAGGGTCGCCACCTTTTCTAAATTGCCCATCGTGTTTTTGTTTTGCAAAATTGTATGCTTTTACAACATTATATATGTCGGCACTATTTTTATTTTTCAGGTCGTCAATTATGTTGTTATATTCTTGTTCATAATTAGTCATAGTCTGCATCCTTTATTAAACGATAATAGTTATCGTCTTCAAAATTGCTTACTTTTGCAAATCTAAACATATTTGATTCTATACAGTTTGAAATAATATTTTTTACGCTGTCCTCAATAATCTTTTTTTGCTGATATTCGCTAAGCCCACTATCTTTTTGGTTACTATATAATCTTTTGAAAAGGTTAATAAGTTCATTTACTTCATTTTTTATATTAAAATCACTTATTCCAAGGGCAAGAAGGTTATATATTTCGCCATCCGGAATTTTTAAAATTTTGCTTGCAACCAAAATATATTGCACGCAAGGTATGTGTTCTCTGCCTCTTGAAATTGAGTTTACTGTACCAAGTCCGCCGATATAGTGGCTTTGTGTTGGTGGATTGTTTAAGATTATCATACACTTGTCGTTGTTGTTATTTAACGAAACAAAAATCTGTTGTGGGTTTTGATCCAAACTCCCCCAATAATAGTTTGGGAATTGCGCATAAAAGTCTGCGATTTTTTTAACATCACCATCAAAGGAAGAAAGTGTTTTAAAATATTCTTCTGCCTTTTGCCTGTCAACCATAAAAAGACCATAGGCCTTCACACCTTTTGGGGAAGAAATGTCAACATCATCAACAATTGAAATAATCCCAAAGGTTAAGATGTCGTAGTTGTAACTTCCAACTTTGCCCTTATATGCACTTGAATTGTAATAGTAAACAATGTATGTTCCAAAGTATTTTTTGTATGAAATATCCTTCACAAAATTAAAACTTGTGTCATCCATGTTTGTTGTTAAAAATTGGTCTATGTCAATTTTGTATGCCCTTTTTAACGCAAGCAAAAATTGCGCAGATGGCAAACTTTTGCCATTTATGTAATTTGCGATACTGCCACTGGAAAATCCGGTTTTTTCTGCAATATCGTGTTGTGAATACAACTTTGCAAGATGCTTTAAGTTGTTTATAAAAATATCCATATATGTTCTCCTAACATATATGATACTACTATTGTATCAAAAAATCAACAGTATAATATTAAATACATATAGAATATTAAATTAAAATATAAAAAATATTAAACAAAATTTAGAATTATATATCTTCTATGTCGTCAATAAGTCCTTTTACTATTGTGATTTTGTAGTCTGCTGCTTTGTCATTAAAATATAGGGTATAAATAAGTGGAGTAATTTTATATAGGTTTACTTCCACAAGTCCATCAAAATACGAACTTAAAGTTTTTGTGGAAAGAGTGTTCTTTAAATTTGGGGTTAAATACTTTTGTGCAGTTTTGTAGTCTTTTATTATTATTGCGTCAAAAAATTTGTAAGGGACTAAAAAAGTTGGATATTTTGTTTCAATTTCGTTCTCTTTTTTGTAAAATTCGTCATTTATTTTTTCCAAGTTATCAATATTGAAAGTTGACAAAATTTTACATCGTAGAGAATTTCTTGGAGTGTTTAAACATTTTATTTTTGTGTCGTCTATTTCAATTTCTTCACCGCATTGAGAGCAAAAAGTCTTGTTTTCGGTGTTAAACAATGTAAGAATTTTGCCATTTTCGTTTTCACCCATAATATATATAAGGTTGCCTTTTGTCCAAAAAGTGCAACTTGCTTGGTTTATTTCATAAACATATTCGCCACTTGAACAAGAAATGCAAATTCTATCAGTAAAGCATTTTACAAGATACCTAACATTTTTTATTTGGCAAGAATAGTTTTCTATTGGAACCATTGAATATAATGTAAACAATTTTAGTTTGATTTCATATCTGTCGGAAAAGGAAAAAATTTCGTAATAAGGAGTGCTTTTGGGGTTTAATTCTTCAAATCTTACTGTATAAGGAAGCGACATTGTATTTGCTATTGGATAAGCAAGAAAACTAAAATTTTGTTTATGATTTTCCACTTCAACAAAATGCTTGTTGTCTAATTCATAATTTTTGTTTTCAATTTGTAACAAAAAATTAAATTGGGATAATATTACAATTTTTTTCATATTGTAGTATATGCAAATATTCTTTGTGTATGAAAGTACTTATAAAAACTGAGGTATTGATAATATTGCGATATAGGTATAAAATTAAGGAAAGAAAAAGGAAGGGAAATAATAAATGAATAGTCAAAAATTGGTACAAGATATTCAAAACTATTGTGATAGTGTAAATGCCTACAAGAAAAAAAATAAAGGAAATCCAAAAAACTGACAAAATGTCAAAAAAGCATTTTTCTTTGATATGGGTGGAGCATCTTTATCGTATGGTTTGATTGGAATTTTGTGTTTGATGCCTATTGCATTGCTAAAGGGTGATATACTTCTTGCATTGATAATGGGTTGCGGAGCAGGTTTGGTTTCGGGATTTTTTGGTGGATTAACTGAATTGATTGCATCAAAGGGGAAAGGTAAGATTGGAAGAGTTGCTTTAACAAACAATGCAAAAAGTTATCCTTGGAAGTCAATGACATATAGCAATATATTAAGAAAAGGCTATGTAACATACAAAGATATTGAAAAATTAAAGAAATATAACGAACGTTCTAAAATTGTGCTTAATAACTATAAGCAAGATGTTTTGAAAAAATGTGAAAATTACGCAAATTCTAAAGATGTTGACAATCAAACGGATTGGTTAGATCTTGCAAATAGATTACAAGGCAAAGAGTTTAATGCATTGGTTATGTCAATACGTAAATTAGATAGTGACTTAAAACAATTAAGTGATGTTGACACAAGCGTAATGTCAAAAGAACAACTTAACCAACCAATCATTATAAAAGATTATGAAGTTGAAGATTTTAAAGTAAATAGTAACCAAAAAACAAACACTCAGATATCACAAACATACACAAGTGAAAAAATTTACAACAAAGATGACGAATACATAAAATAATAGTAAAAAGGGCTTGCAAGAATTGCAAGTCTTTTTTTAAGTTGTATATTGACAAAATATTATGTCAAGGTTAAACTATAAGGGAAAGTGAGTTATTATGAAAGAGATTGACGATATTAAAAATGTAATAAAAATGCTTGATGAATCGCATGAAAAAATAAGCAACTATGCAAAAACAAAAAAAGCATACAAAAAAGTAGGGTGGGGTTCATTCTTCCATAAAGGTTGGATAATTGACACATTGATGTTTTTGGCTTTTGTTGGTGGTGCAATTGGTTTTTGTGTTTCTCCGCTTATGTCGGCAAGTATGCTTGCATTGTCGCTTGTGATAGTGCCAGTTGTTGGTGCAATGTCTATTATGATATCAAAGGCAATAAGAATTCTTATACAGTCCAAATATAATGATAATCAAGAAGAAGAAGGGTGTGTTCAAAAACTTTTGGATATAAGTAACGAAATGGAAAATACTTCAATGCTTCTTGAACACAAATACAAAGATTTGCTCAACCTTAAAGATGGCTTTACATACAAAGATTTGAAAGAATATAGAAAATGTGTTGATGATATAAAATATCATTGTGGCGAAAATTTAAATGAACTTATACGACCAATTCAAACAAATAGTGAAACTCTTAAAGGTGGTTCGCAAGATATATGGAAAGGTGCAAAACAAGTTGTAATGCCACAAATAAGTAATGTGATGAAAGCAACAGTCAAATGTTCAGAATCTATAAAGAAATATAAAGATATAGAATTGACAAACTTGAATGAAGAAAAACTTTGTCAAAAGTTGCCATTGTTTACAACCGAAAAGTTTGAAAAACAAACAAATGAAATCAAAAAAGAAGTAACACAAAAATATATACAAAATAGCAAAGAAAGAACAGAGGAACTTGATAGATAAGATAAAAGAACTTGCATAAGAAATGCAAGTTTTTTTATTTGCATATGCATAGTTTAACTTTTTTTATTTTGTCAATAATTTTAAAAAAGGTAGGGCAAAATGAAAAGTTATTCACAATGGACAGATGAAGAAGTTATCAAATTGTTTAGATTTATAGAAGACGGCAAAAAACAAAATCATAATTTGTCGGGAATGTTTAGTTTGTATGCAAAATTAACAAATAGAAAACCAAACAGTGTTAGAAATTATTATTATGCTGAATTAAATGAGTTAGAAAATAATAAGGAAAGAAGAAAAAATTTGGGTATAGATATTTCACTTCATCAAAAAGTTGAGCAAAAAGAATTTACGGAAGATGAAACCGAAAATTTGGTGCTTGAAATTTTGAGATTAACAAGCAAAGGTATTTCTGTAAGAAAGGCATGTATGCAACTGGCCGATGGTGACATTGATAAAATGGTAAGACTTCAAAACAAGTTTAGGGCAGTTGTTGTAAAAAATAAATCACTTTATGAAAAGTGTCTTGAAAAACTAAATATGGAAGTCCCAAACAAAAGACAGGCAAAACCTAATAATGTGGTAAGTTTTGTAAATCCAAAAAACTTGTTAAGCGACAGCGATATCAATAGTTTGTTTATGGGGCTTGTAAAACTTGTTCAAAAGCAAACCGAAGAAAGAGTGATAAGAGAAAATGGTGGACTTGGCGGAAAAGCAAACGAAGCATTAAAACGAATGATAATCAAAATAAATGAAAAGGAAAAAGAGATTAAGAATTTGCAAAAATTATTTAGGTTAGAAAGTTTAAAAAATCAAAAATTAAATATAGAAATTCAAGATTTACGCATAAAAAATGCAGAAAAATGTAATAAAAATAAAAAATTAAAAGAATTTACTCAAAAATTTGAGAATAAAGAAATAACAAAAATAAATTAAAATGGATTTGTATTCCTTTTACTTTTTTATCAATTTTTGTTATCATAGAAATATGATAAAAATAATTACCGGTCAAAAACTTATAGATATTTCACAAAGCGTTATAAGTGAAATAAATGACAAAAAAAATAATCTATCAAGCCAAAACATAATTGTTGTGCCTGATAGATTTTCTTTGCTTGCAGAAAAAATGGTGTTTGAAGTTCTGAACATAAAAAGCAGTTTCAACATTCGGGTTATGGGAATAACGTCACTTGCAAAAGACATCATTTCAAAAGCAGGACTAAATTGTGTTTATTTGACAAATGACGAATGCAAATTTTTGCTGTTTAGAGCATTGCAAAAGTGCAAAAATAATTTTACTTGTTTTTCAAAAAATTTAAGTCAAGGTCTTTGCCAAAAAATTCAAAACATATTAAGTCTTATTCGTTCAAGTGGAGTAAACTCAAATATGTTACGATTGGCAGGTGAAGGAACTAGTGTAAGCACTTCAAAAAAATTGCAAGACTTGTCAATGATAAGTGACGAGTATGACAATTTGCTTAATGGTAGGCTTGATGGAACAAATACCCTAAAATTGTTTACTTCAATTATTGAACAAACCGAAAGCATAAAAAATACAAATTTCTATTTTTGTGGTTTTGATGCATTTACAAAACAAGGCTACGAAATCTTGCGTAATATTTTTAAAACTGCAAACAATGTTACTGTTGGTTGTTTTTTCCCAAACAATAACAAAAACAATATGGTTTTTGATAAAGAAATGTTTAATAACATAACAGACATTTTAAAGCAAGAAAAACTTGAATACAATGTGCAAGAAAGTCATCAAGTATTAAGCATTCCACAAAAAGAATTGTTTGAAAATGTGTATGGTTTTGGTATAAAACCTATGCAAGATTTTGGATATGTTAATGTTTTGGAACTCGCAACAAAACAGGACGAAATCAAAGTTTGTGCTAACAAGATTGCAAGTTTGACAAAACAAAAAAAATGCAAGTATAGTGACATTTCAATAATTACAACAAGCGACTATTTTGAAGACCTTAAAAATGTGTTTGATAAATATCAAATATCATATTACATAGATATGTCAAAACAATTCTATAACACCGAAATTTGTAATTTTGTTAGATTTGTTTTGGATTTAAAAAACGAAAATCTTGACGGTGAAAGCTTGATAAATTTGCTAGGTAACTCGTTTGTAGATTTGGATAAGAGTCAAAAGCAAGATATTCAAAATTACATAATTACAAACGATATTGAATACAAAAAAACTGAAAGGTTATTTGAAGATTTTGACATAAAAGAATTTGGAGAAATTATAAGGCAAACACAAAAATTTAAAGATAAAGACAATATCAAAAATTATATAAAAACATTAGAAAATATATTAGAAAAATGCGAAATTAAGCAAAAAATAAATAATTTGTGTGGAATTTTTGCAAAAAATAATGATTTATTTAATCAAAAATTATATTCACAGGTAATTGACAAAATTGAAAATTTGAACAAGGAACTTGTCGACTGCATAGAAGATGAACTAACATTTGCCGAATTTTATGAGTTGTATATAAGTGCCTTAAAGGAAATAAAAATTTCACAAGTACCATTAAGTTTGGATAGTGTTTTTGTTGGTGATGCAAGTTCAAGTTTTTTTGAAAAAACAAAATATTATTTTGTGTTGGGGGCAAATCAAGATGTGTTGCCAAAGCCAACAAAAGACTTGGCACTTTTAAGTGATAGCGAAATTGAAGAAGTTGACAATGTTATAAAAATTTCGCCAACTTCAAAGATGATAAACAGAAGAACAAAATTTAAACTTTTTGACTTATTGTCATCGGCAACCGAAAAACTTTTTATATTCTATCACTTGCAAAGTGATGATGGAAAAAAAGTTTTGTCAAGTCCGTTTGTGAATGACATTCTAACAATTTGTGGCGACAAAATAAAAATAACGCAAAATGATATTTATGAAAAATTTGATTTGGACGATATAACCAAAACAATGTTTTTATGTCCAAATGTTTTTGAGGCAATTGGCAACCTTAACAATAGTAACCAAGATAGTCCGCTAATAAAAAAGAGTTTGCTTTCTATTGGAACAAAATTGGAATATGAAAACCAAAACAAAGAAAACATTTCAAATGGTGACTTAATGTTAACATCTGACAAAACAAAAGTGAGTCAAATTGAAAGTTATTACAAGTGTCCGTTTGCACATTTTATAAAGTATGGTCTAAAGTTGCAAGAACAAAAGACTGCAACAATAGAAGCAAATGAATTTGGTAATTTTTTGCACAAGTTTGCCGATATTTATGTAAATGAAAACAAAGAACACCTAAAAGATTTATCACAAGAAGAAATCAAAGCAAAAGTCTTAAAGACCCTTGACATAATTTTGGGAATGCAAGATTATAAAAAATTGGCAGAAGAAGAGAATGTTATAACTCTAAATATGCTAAAAGAAGAGATTTTTCGTTTTGCCAAATTTTTAACATATGAAGCAAACAACTCCGATTTTAAACCAATCAAAACCGAATGTAATTTTAATGACGATAATGTGTATGTAATGTATCAAGACAAAAAATATAAAATTGTTGGGGTCATTGATAGGATTGACAAGTGTGATGATTATTTTAGGATTATAGACTATAAAACAGGTTCAAATAGTAAGCAAAATTCAAGTTTAAAAAATGTATACTATGGTACAAAAATTCAAGTTTATGTGTACCTTTATGCCATTGAAAAGATAATGGGGCTAAAACCTTTTGGTGCGTTTTATTTACCAATTGTTCAAAGTTATGGTGATGCAACTGACGAAAATGAAAGCGATTATAAACTTTATGGTTATTTCTTGGATAATGTAAATCTTGTTGAAAAAGCGGACAAAACCTTTAATGTGCAAAATGGAGTAAGCAGATTTTTGCAGGCAAAATATTCAAAGACATCAACCGAAACTAACAAAAAATTTGCATATAGCAAAAACTTGTCAAAAGATGAAATTGACAATATTACAAAATATTCACTTGACATTGTAAAGCAAGGTATAAAGGAAATTATTGGCGGGAATATATCCGTTTCGCCTTTTGATGGCGAGTGTCAATTTTGCAAATATAAATCAATTTGTGGTATTGATGCAATTTTAACTGGCGAAAGAAAAGGTGTAAAAATAAGCAAAAATATATTTGGTGAGGTGGATAACAAAAATGGCAAATGAACAATTTAAAGTGATTGAAGAACAAGATGCTGTGCTTAAATCTCACGATAAAAACATTGCGATTTCGGCATCAGCCGGAAGTGGTAAAACTTCGGTTATGATTAGGAAAATTGTCAAACTAATCATAGAAGAAAATGTTAAGATTGAAGATATTTTGGTGCTTACCTACACAAACTCGGCATCAAGCGAAATGAAGCAAAAACTGATAAATGCAATAACCAAATCTGGGAAAGTTGAAATTCAAAAAGAACTTGACAATATTGTAAATAGCGATATTTCTACCTTTGATAGTTTTTGTCAAAAACTTGTAAAAAAATATTTTTACTTGTTGGACATTGACCCTGCCTTTAATGTGTTGCAAGGAAGCGAAGAAACCTTGGTTCGTAGTAAAGCAATAAAAAATGCAATAAAATCATATAAAACATCAAATTTTGAAGAATATTCCAAGATTTTTGATTTTTATGGCTCAAATAGAACCGACAAAAAAATAAAAGAAATTGTGCTAAAAATGAACGATTTTTGCAGGTCGGTTTTAGATTATAAAGATTTTAAAGAAAAATGTATTCAACTTTTTGAACCAAACGATAATCCACTTGCAAGTCAAATTTTCTTTAAAGATGCAAAAGAGCAAGCACAATTTTTGAATGATAAATTGAAAGATTTATTCAATGTGTCAAAAAATTTGGATTTTAAAAAATATTGTACCTACACAAACTCAATTCTATCTTTTGTTGACCTTTTAATAAATTCAAAAACATTGGCAGAAATGATTGATAATGCAAACATTGTAAAAATTGAGCGTGCACCACTAAAAGATAAACGAGATGATTATTTGCTCTCAAAAATCAAATATCAAAAAGAAAGATTTGACAAGTTAACAAATTCCTTAAAAGAATTTGGCAGTGGCGATTTGTATAAAAAATCTATCATTGTTTGCAAAGAAACAACACTAATATTTTTTGACCTTTATGAGAGATTTTTAAAAGAATATGAAAAAATTAAATCGGCAAAAAATCTTTTTGATTACAACGATATTGAAAGACTTACTTTAAGACTTTTTGAAAACAAAGAAATATTGCAAACCATAAAACAAAAATATAAGCATATTTTTATTGACGAATTTCAAGACGCAAACAGGGTTCAAGAAAAACTGATTAACAAACTAAAAGGTAAGGATAACTTATTTTTGGTAGGTGATTTAAAACAGGCGATTTATGGATTTAGGCAATCAAATGCAAAAATTTTTGCAAATATTATCTCACAGTTTGAAAAAGATGAAAAATCGGAATATCTTAAACTTAACTGTAATTTTAGAACCACGCATCAAATACTAAATTTTGTAAACGATATTTTTAGTGTTGTAATGACTGAAAGAACTGGTGGTTTGGATTATAAAGACAAATCTATGCTCAATGGTCAAGGCGATTTTGAACAAGAAAAATCACCTTGCGTGGAACTTGATATTTTGTACAGTGAAAAAGAAGAACAAGAAAAGGCGAGTGGGGTGTATAGCGTTCAAGCAAATCAAAATAAAGAGAATGATGATTCCTTGGCTTCGGCAAATTTTGTTGCGGAAAGAATTACAAAACTTTTGGATGAAGAAATCTATGATATAAACGAAAAACGTTATCGCAAAATTGAATATAAAGATATAGCAATACTTCTTCGTTCAAGAACGAAACAACAATCATATATTGAAGCATTTAACAACTATAATATTCCAGTTCTTGAAAACTCCAATGCAAATCTTGATGAAACTTTTGATGCAAGTGTTCTTATTAACTTAATAAAGGTAAGCCAAAATTTTAAGGACGATATTTCGCTTGCAAGTGTTATGATGTCAAATTTGTTTGACTTTTCGGCAAATGAAATGTTAGAGATTAGAAAAAGTGTTGCAAATAAACAAAACTTTTATGAGTGTGTTCTTTTATATGATAAAGATAACGAAACAAAAAGAAAAATTGACTATATGCAAAATCTTTTGCAAGAATTTGAATATAATTCCACATATCAAAGTTTGATTTTTGCATTAAATAAAATTTTGGAAAAAACGAACTATGTTTATAA
This sequence comes from uncultured Clostridia bacterium, assembly GCA_945919375.1. Lineage (GTDB taxonomy): Bacteria > Bacillota > Clostridia > Christensenellales > UBA1242 > UBA5893. The sequence goes on along the minus strand of CAMEJD010000004.1, from coordinate 31,610 downwards.
AATTCAAAATGAATTCAATGGGTTGTCAAGAGCAAAAAATGTAAAAGATTTTGTAAATTCTTTCACAAATTCAAATTACAATTATTCAGTAACCGAATATATAAACTTTATGAGAGAAAATGTGAGAGAACAAAAAGTTGTTGGAGCAATAACATCAAATAACATTGTAAACATAACCACAATGCATTCCAGCAAAGGTCTTGAATGGCCAGTTGTAATTATTCCAGAACTTTCGGCACAATTTAATTCAAACTCGCAAGAACCAGAAATTGTCTTGAATGAAGAAATCGGTCTTGGGCTGAAATATTATGACCAAGAGTCAAGGCAAAAATGTAACAGTGTATTTTTTAGTGTTGTAAAAACATATAACAAAATTGACGACATAAGTGAAAGATTAAGGCTTTTGTATGTTGCATTAACAAGACCAAAAAACAGACTTATTTTGGTTGGACAAACAAATAAACTTGAATATGAAAAATTTGAAAATGATTGGCAAATTATGGAAAGTAATAACTATTTAAGTCAAATTATAAATTCTTTGCCAAAAGCAGACATCTCAAAAATCAATGCAAAAGTTGGAGCATTTAACTTGCTTAACTCAAAAGATTATACTTGCAATGTTATTGACCAAAAAGAATATCAAAGTATTAGTAATATAAATAATACTAATGTTCTAAACAAACAATATAGCGAAAAAGAAATAAAAGACCTTGCAACATATATTCAAAAAGGATATTTTAATGAGAAGGCAACATTTATTGCAGAAAAAAATTCTGTATCTAGCATACTAAAGTCCGATGATGATTTCGCAAGCAAGAATTATGAGCCAAACAAATTGCTTACAAGTGAAGATAAATATCACAACATACAAAAGAACAATCTTGGCAGTTTGTATCACAAAATTTTGGAATTATATGATTTTAATTCGGACATAAATATTTCAAATATTAAGTTAATAATTGAAAAAATTAAAGAACAAAATTTATTTGATGAACAAACAATAAATGCGCTTGATATTAGCATTGTCATAAACAACCTAAAACTTTTAAACAAACTATGTAAAGATGGGGTAACCTTAAAGGAACAAACCTTTGTAATGCAAGTGCCATACAACGAAATTGAAGATAGTGATATAACGGACAAAGTTCTTGTGCAAGGGGTTTGTGACTTAATTGTGATAAAAAACGACAAAACAATTTTGGTTGATTACAAATTTTCAAACCATTCGGAAAGTGACTTGATTCGCACGTACTATAAGCAACTAATGTTATATAAAAAGTCGGCAACATATGCACTTTCAAAACAAATTGACGAGTGTTATATCTTGAGTCTAAAGCCTTGCAAACTTATTAAAGTTGATGTAAAATAGCATCAACTTTTTTAATTTAAAAATAAATGCGAAATAATTCACAAAAAAATATTTAAAAAAATATTAAAAAAATCAAAAAAAATATTTAAAAATATTAGTTAAAAAAATATTTATGTGTTATACTACACTCGAAAAATGTAATAAAAAGGGGACAAATATATGCTTTTAGGTGTCATTGATAACATTTGGGATTTCTTTTTAAAACTTACCCAAAATGGACTTACAAAAGATTTATTATTTTACATAAGCCTTGGTTTTATCATGTTTATGGTAATTTACTTTATGATAAAATCTCGTTATGCTTATGAAGGTAGACTTAATCGTAGCCTTGAAAAACTTAATCGTTGGTTATATAATCACGAACAAATTGATGAAAATAATTTGGTTGAATTTAACAGACTTATGAAAACTTCACCCAAATTATTAAGATATCATTGGCAACAATATATGTTGTATCGTGAACAAGCACCAAGTTACTACATGAGTATGTATAACTGTATTGAAAAACCACTACATACAAGTTCTTACACTGCAAACATAAAGAATTATATGGGAATTTGTGGTGCAACAATGCTTGTAACATTTTTACTTACTTTACTTAACTATGGCAAAACGGCATTAACAGTTGAAGCAATTGCAATATCACTTATCGCACCAGCAATCATTATGATTTTTAGTGTTGTGTTTGTGATGATGCTTCGCACAACTCAAAACTTCACACTTTCAAGTTTGTATCAAAACTTCCATTTGTTTGATAGATACATAGACAAAGCATCGACAACAATTCCAAAATATGTTGACTTTGAAGTGTTATTCACAAGAAAAGAAATCAAAGGCGGAATTCCTGTTCTTAATGAATATCTTGAAAAACGTGCAAGACAAGAAGCCGAAGAACTTGAAAAAGCAAGACAAAATGCCGTTGAACATGAGACTTATGACTTTGAAAAAACTGGCATAGATGGTTCTCTTATTTTGGATAGGGCAATGAAAGAGTCAGAGATTTATCTTAACACTCGCCAAAGAATACTTGCTCAAATTCAACAATATGACAGTGAAATCGAATCATTAAAAAGAAATTACGAAAATACATCAAAAGACTATCAAAGAAAACTTCAAGCGAGCAAGGAAAATATTGAAAGACTTAGAACTCAACAAGAAGAATCAACAAACCGTATTGAAGTTAACTATATAAGAAAACAACAACAAGACGAAATCAAAAAGCAAGAACAACTTGAAAAAGACCAAGACAGCGCAACACTTCGTTATGACCAAGAAACTGCTCAACTTAAAGAACAAATCGACAAATGTAGGGCAGAACTTGAAGAAAAGAAAGATTATGCAACAAATGCAATGCTTTCGGAATATGACACTTTTGCAACAAAAGTTTATAAAGCAATTATGAACGATGTTCAAGATAAGCATGCTCAAGAACTTAATGAACTTAACGAGCAAAAAGAAGAAACTGAAAAAGAACTTGAAAAGGCTCAAGAAATCAACAATATTAAGGATAGCGTGATAAACGACCTTAGAGAGTTGATACATAACCAATCAGAACAAGAACAAGCAGTACAAGAACAAGCAGTAGAATCTGAAAATGAAGAAACTCAAACTGCTTTAACAGAACCTGCAAGCCAAGAAGAAGTAAAAGAAACACCAGTCGAACAAGAAGAACCACAAGTCGCCGAAGAACCACAAGTTGCCGAAGAGCAACCTAAAGTTGAGCAAACTCAACCTGAAACAGAAACTGTAACACAAGAAACACAAGAAGAAACTCAATCAGAAGAAACTCCTGCAAATGAAACTCAAGAACCACCGGTTGAACAAGAAGAACAATCTGTAGAAGATATGGGGCAAGAGCAAGAAGAAAATAAAGTAGAAACACCGGTTGAAGAAACTCCAAATACTGAAAGTCAAGAAGAAGAAAATCCGGGGTTCTATGATGATAATGGATATTATTGGTTCGCAAATGGAACTTATTATGATAACCATAATTACTACCATGACGAAAACAATGATATTTATGATGCAGATGGCAACTATATTTCTCCGGAAGAATATGAAAAACTTACCGGCGAAAGTGTGACAGGCGAAACCGAACAACAAACCGAAGAGCAACCAAATCAAACTCAAGAAACTCCGGTTGAAGACAAAGAAGAACAAAAACAAACCGAAGAAGAAACTGAACCAAAGCAAGAACAGCTTGCTGAAGTAGAAAACCTTGAAAAGGTTGAAAACCCCGAAGAAAAAACAGAAACAGAAGAAGAAAAACCGGTTGCAGTTGACGACACACAAAAGCCACTTGAAGGTCAAGAGGAAATAAAACTTGAAGATAACGAACCAAAGGAAGAACCAAAAGTTCAAGAAGAACAAGTTGAAGAAAAGCCAAAAGCAAAGCGTGGTCGTCCAAAGAAAGCAACATCAACTGATGACGATAAGCCAAAATCAACAGGAAAGCGTGGCAGACCAAGAAAAACGGAATCAACTGTACAACAAAGTGAAGACAAACCAAAAGGTAAACGTGGTAGACCAAGAAAAACAGAATTAACTGAAGAACAAGTTGAAGACAAGCCAAAAGGCAAACGTGGTAGACCAAAGAAAGACAGAGCCAAAACAACATCACAAGATAAACCAAAAGGCACTGGCAAACGTGGTCGCCCAAAAAAAGAAACCAGTGGGGAACAAGAAGACAAACCAAAGAGTACCGGAAAGCGTGGTAGACCAAGAAAGGAGAAAACCGAAGAACCACAAGACAAACCAAAAGGCAAACGTGGTCGCCCAAAAAAATCTCCTGACGGGCTTGCTCAAATAAGTAACCAAATTTTGCAAGAAAGTAACAGACTTATGGAACAACAAAACGAACTTAATCGTCAACTTGGCGAAACCTTGCAACAAATAAAGGAACATCAAGAAAATATCCTTGCAGGTCAACAAGATGAAGGCGAAGAAGTTGAAGGAAACGAAATCCCACAAGAAGAAACGCCAAAAGATCAAGATGAAGTTAATGCTCAAGAACAAAAGCCGGAAGAAACAACTGGCGAGCAACCAAAAGGTGACGGTGAAAATAACTAAATAGCAAAAAAAAGACTTTGAAATAAACTCAAAGTCTTTTTTTATATTTTTTATTCAATATTGTATGTTGTTGCAATTGCAAATTTATTGTGCGTCGCCAACAATTTTTGCATCTTTTTTCCTACGCATAAAATACCACAGTATTGCAAGAATTTGAACCGGTATGCCAATAAGCATCAAATACCAAACATTTTTTTGCACACTTAAACAAATACAAAGGAGTGATGTCCAAGTTATCAGTGACTCAAAGATAAGTCGCATCCATCTTTTTCCCCAAATCCAAGAAAAAATCAAAAGTACAATTGAACTTAACGGAATTGCATAGATAAAGCATAACCATTTTTTTTGGACTTGTGGAGCAAAAATAAGCAAACTGACAAATATAATTGTTGCAACAAGCCAAACCAACCCGGCGGAGATTATTGGAATCAAAATTTTGTTTCTCTTAAGCAAACTTGAAAGTTTGTAGGATTTATGTTCACTGGTTAAATCGTTTATTGTTATCCCAAAAATTTTACACATTTGCATCAAAACATTTATGTCTGGAATACTTTCCCCACGTTCCCATTTTGAAACTGATTTGTCGGAAAAATTAAGAAGATTAGCGAGTTCGCTTTGGGTGAGTTCGCATTTCTTCCTATATTCGCAAATATTTTTTGCAATAATCAAATTTAGATTTTCCATATAAAGAATACTAGCACAAATAAAACAAAAATACAACAAAAAATATACATTCTACTGTCGGTAGAATGTCGAAAAAACAACTCTACTATCAAAATTTTGTTTTGTAGAGTTAAAAATCACAATAGTAGGTAGTATTTTTTTGCTGATTGCTATAAATTATGTGTGTAATTAAGCAAAACATTAAGGAGAAAAAATGAAAATAGCAATTTCGGCAGAAAGTACAATAGATATGCCAAAAGATTTATTACAAAAATTTGATATACACACAGTACCTTTTACTGTGATAATTGGTGACGAAGTCCATCTTGATGGGGAATTTGAAAACACAAAAATATTTGAGTATTTTGACAAAACAAAAAAATTACCTTCAACAAGTGCTGTTAATGAATATCAATATAAAGAACATTTCGAAAATTTGTTAAAATCTTATGACGCAGTAATTCATTTGAGTTTGTCAAGTGGAGTTTCAAGTGCTTATAGGAATGCACAGAATGTTGCAAACGAAATGAAAAATGTTTATGTTATTGATACATTATCTTTGTCAACAGGTATTGCATTGCTTGCATTAAAAGCAAGAGAAATGGTCGATAATAATGTAGACATTTTGGACATAGTAAAATATTTGGAAGAAAACAAGTTAAAATCAAAAGTTAGTTTAATTGTAAACAAACTCAACTACATCGTAAAGGGTGGAAGGTGCAGTGCACTTGCTTGTTTTGGTGCAAACTTACTTTCAATAAAGCCACTTATAAATGTTGTTAATGGAAAAACCAAAACCGGTAAAAAGTACATTGGTTCATATGATTCTTGTGCAGAAAAATATTGCAGGGACATAATCAAATCATCAAATAATATTGACAAAGCAAATGTTTTTGTATCATACACAACAATAACTGAAAAAACAAAGGAAACAGTTACTCAAATTTTAAAAGAAAACGGATTTGAAAATATTTATTACACAACGGCAGGTTCAACAATTTCTTGCCACACTGGGCCACTTGCTCTTGGTATTATATTTATGGAAAAATAGATATGGAAAAGTTGAAGCATTGTAAAATAACTATATTTGGAGATTCAATTCCAAAAGGCATTGTATATGAAAACAACCAACTAAAAAGATTGCCAGAAAATGCAGTAATTTTGGTTGCAAAACATTTTGACATACAAATAGATAATTTGTCATTTTATGGGCAAACACTAAAAAGATTAAATCAAAAAGGCACAATAGATAAATATTTGGAAAAAGTTGATAATAGTGAAAACAATATTGCAGTTATATCATTGGGCGGAAACGATAGTGACTATAATTGGAAATTTGTTGCAAATTCTCCCAAAGAGAATCATTTGCCAAACACTCCACCAAAAGAGTTTGAGTTAATGCTTGACGAAACAATACAAAAATTACAACAAAAAAATGTTAAAGTAATTCTCACAAACATTCCACCAATTGATAGCAAAAGATATTTTGAAAATGTTATTGCAAGACAAGCAGACAAGGGCAAAGTTCTTGAGTTTTTGCAAGGTGACATTGAAAATATATACAGACATCAAGAATTTTACAGCATGATAATAACAAGGTGTGCAACAAAGAATAATTGTAGGTTACTTGATATTCGTGGTGAATTTTTGTGGGATAGAAAATATTTGGATAAGTTTTGTATTGATGGTGTGCATCCAAATGGAATGGGGCATGAAATCATTGCAAAAAGTATTATTGAACAATTAGAAAAAATCACGAAATAAATTTCGTGTTTTTTTTGTATTTGGTAGTGATTTTTTATTCGCAGGACTTTGCAAGTTTTTATGAGTTATTATGTCATTTCGACTGTCGACCCCAAAGCACGACCTAGGAGAAATCCTTTCCAATTTCAATAGTCATTCTGACTGCCGACATGGAAGCACTGCTTTGGAAGAATCTCAACATCTCAAAGCAGTTGAGATACTTCGTAAGCAAGTCGTTGAAGAATGGCTCAGTATGACATATATATTTTAAATGTCATTTCGACCATGACCAACTTTGACGGGTTTTGGAGAAATCTCAACATCTCAAAGCAGTTGAGATACTTCGTGGGCTTTCTTTGAAGAATATCATCTGCTGATAAATCTCAACTTCTTAAAAAATTTTTAAACTTTTTCCAAAAAACCTTGCAAATACATTTGACTTTGGGTCTAGGGGGGGTAGAATAGAATTGAATAGTAGTTTGTGTCTTGCATAAACTAAATGAATAAACTCCAAAAGGAGAAATCTATGAAAAAAGTAAAATTGTTTGCAACGATTGCAAGTTTATGCCTTGCTGTTGCTGTGTTATGCTTTGGTGTATTTTCTGCAACAAACATAACTTATACCATTGGTGGAACAATAAGTTATGAAGTAAAAGATGCTTTTGTTAAAGTAAACACAAAAGTATACAAAGGAACAAATGCATATAATCGTGGGGAATTGGAACTTGTTAGTGAAGATTTTGCAAGTGGAACAAAAACACTTGCAAGTGAAAACTTTACACAAGACACATCTTATGTGATTTCAGAGTATGATTCAACAAGTGCAAGCACATTTGTTAAAAATGATATAAATTTTGAATTTTCATCAACAACAAAAAGTTATGTTGTGGAAATGGATATAAAAAATTTAAGCCCAAGTGTAAGTGTTTGGGCAATTGCTGAATGGGATATTGACGACAATTCAAATATTGTTCAAGGCAATAATGTTATGCAAAAGGAAATAACAAGTACAGCATCAAAAAAGATATATTTTGCAGTAAGCGTGGAAGATTTTAGGAATAGTATAAGTGGAGTAAATTACTCAATGAACCTAAAAATTGGTGTTGGCGACTATTCAAGAAGTGAAGAAAATTTAAGTAAAATAACAATAGATTCAGACAAAAAGGTTACACCAAAAGATAATATATCTGGGTTAGTTGTGATACCAGAAGATTGTATAGTTGAACCAGCAACATACACAGAGATTATGGAACAACAAGTGCCAATCAGTCCATTTGCAACAAGTGGAGCAGATACAATAGTGTTACCAAGCACAGTTGAAAGTTGTTTAAAGATGTGTGTTATTGGTTGTCAAAATGTAACAAGAATTGTTGGAGTACAGACTTTTGGAAGCGACCAAATGTTTTATGGACAAACTGGAATATTTAGTGCAAGAGCAAAAAATCTTGATGGCTACACTTATGCAATGTGCTCAAATTTGCAAGCAGTTGATTTTGGGAATTGTATAAGTACTGGAGATTATACTTTCTTTCAATGCACAAATTTAAAATCTGTTGGTTTTGGGAATTTAACAACGATAGGACAGTATGCATTTTGCTCCTGTGGGTTTAGTGGTGAATTAATTATCCCTGGGAATGTAAAAACAATAGGTAGAAGTGCATTTCTAGCCAATAAAAAAATAACATCTTTAAAATTTGAAGATGGAGTTGGAACACTAGAACTAGATGCTTTTGATGAAAGTTATGGCTTAGAAAATATTTATTTTGCAAAAAGTGTAACATTTAGCAAATCTCCATTTGGTACTTCATTCAATGAAATGGGTAAAGATGTTAATGTATATGTTGAAGATTTAGAGTATCTTTTTAAATTAAGTTTGTTTAATAATATTGGTTGGATAGGAAAGGGATACTTTAATTATTATGTAAATAATGTTTTAACAAAAGATATAATAATTCCTAGCACAATGACAAAAATAAATAACTGTGTATTTGTTTCAGCAAATATTGAATCAATCACAATACCAAATTCGATTACTGAAATTGGGAACTACGCATTTTATAATTGTCAAAGACTAAAAACAATAAATTATCTAGGCACAAAAGCACAATGGGATGTAATAACAAAGGGAACTTCTTGGAATGAATATTGTCCAAGTGATATGATAATTAAATGCACAGACGGAAACATATAAAAGAGTAATAAAAAAATCTCAACAAATTATGTTGAGATTTTTTTGTTACGCCGTTTGCCAAGTTCTATTATTTTTGAACCATTCACTATCTTTTAAGATTGTGTTATTGTTTGAACATTTTATGTTGTATGAATTTTGATTTGATATGTAAACAATATTTCCGTTAAACGATTCAAACTTATTTGCATCATAGTCAATACATAATGTTGTTACATAAATTTTATCAGTGAATTTTGAAACATTATCAATAAACTCTTGAGTAGGGAATTGATTATCTTTTGTTTTTGTGTATTCAGGACTTCCTGCGCAACAGCAAACGCAAACAACTTTTGGCTTTGTTACATTCAAAAGTGTCATAGAAGAAGATGTTTTGCTACCATGGTGACCTGCTTTGTATAAATCAATTTCTGGGAGTGAATTAAGATTTACAAGTGCTTCCTCGCCGTCTTTTTCCAAATCTCCAGTAAACAAAAAGTTTTTGCCGGAACTTTCAATCAATGTGCAAACAGAGTGATTGTTTTCGGTTGTTGATTTTTGTGTATAAAATTTGCTATTCAATATTTTTAGTGTTGAATTTTCGCCGATATTGTATTCCTTTTTTGCACCATTATTTTCTTCTATGCATTCTTCGGCAGTGAACACTTTTGTATTATTTTTTGTTTTTGTTTCTTCAATCTCTCTCAAAAAGTTTGCATAAAGACCTTTTGTTGAATTTTGTTTTGTTTGTGCAAAGGTTATAACTGTTTCACAATTATACAAGTCAAATATGCTTTTGATATTTTTGGGAGTTGCAAAACCAGCATAGTGGTCTTGGTGTGCGTGGGTTACGATAACATATTCAAGTTTGCCATCTGTCACATAATTGTTTAGGTAATTTGCAACTGTTGGAATACTGTCAGATTTTGAACCACAGTCAATCAAAATGTCGCAAGTTTTTGTCTTGATATATGTGCAATCACCTGTGTATTTGTTGCCAAGTTCCAAAAAGTGTACCGATATTTCTGCATCTTGCAAATCTAGGTCGCTATTTGCTTCTTTTATTTTGTCATTTTTTGAATAGTATACATCGCTTGATATAACAAGTTCTTCGGTTTTGGGTAAGCTTATATATGTAAAAACCGAAAATCCACCAAAAAACCCCAAAACTAATGCAAGTGCGCATAACACAAAAGCACCAAATTTGCTTGTTTTCTTTTTACTCATCAATTACATTCCCCCTTCACTTGGTTCAACAAAAGTTATTAGCCTTATTTTTTGAATTTTAAAAAGTGTTCCATACTTAAAGTCGGTTGAAGAATATTTAATGTAAAATGTTCCAATTTCATCACTGTAATAATTTCCATTTTCGTCAACCTTAAGGTTTGTTTCAACTTTTGCATCTTTTGAATAATCTTTGCCAATTGAAATAATCTTAACTCCGGGGTCAGTGAATTTTTCTTCAAGAGTAAATGTCAACTCGTCTTGCCCGACAATTTCAAAGCAATCATTCCTTGACACAAAATAAAAAGCACCAATACCAATCAATGCACCAACAACAAGACATAAAAATGCAAAAGCCCAAGCCTTTCCGCTTGTGTTGCTTGCAAGTCTTTTTGCTTTGTTTTTGGTTCGCTTACTTATCTTTACATCGCTTGTGTCGATATTTAAAGATGCATTCTTTTCTATTTTTTTAGCGTTTTTTGCCATAATATGATTCCTTTTGTCCTTTGATTCTATCATTACATTGTCATTTTGTAAATAAAAATCTACCATATAATATGGTAGATATTTTACTTTTGTTTAATTTTAAACATAAAAGGTTATGCAATTTTTATTAGATTTGTTTTTATAACTTCATAGGGGGTTAATGTTGTTTGTGTGCTGTTTCTTAAAACTGTAAATGTTATGCTGTCGCCTTGTCTTATTGTCAAAAGCATATCGGCAATATTAAAACTTCTTGAAAGGGTATATTCTTTTTCATTTATAAACATAGATTTTATAATATCGCCAACCTTTATGCCAATTTCACTTGCAATAGAGTTTTGGTCGACTTCTGATATAACAATATCTTCATTGATTTCACCATAGCCAGTTAATTTGTTATAGGTATATTTGCTATTCTTTGTTAAAACTTTAATGCCTAGTTGAATTTTATAAGCACTGGCAACAGAACCGGAAGATTTATGATAACTAATAATATTATCGGCAACACCGGTTACAATTGAAAGTGGAATTGCATAGTTTACATTTTGGTCTTTGTTATCTCCGGCATTGGTTATTCCAATAAGTTCGCCATTTGAATTAAATAGTCCTCCACCAGAATTTCCCGAATATAGGGCAGTGTCTATTCTTATACTTCTATATGACCTGTTTGTTCCATCTATGTCAAGAGTGATGTATTCGTTGTCAACGCTAACGATTCCTTCTGTAACTGAAATACCTTCATCTTCTGGGTTACCAATTGCAATTGCAGTTTGTCCAACATAATATTTGTCGGCAAGTTTAACTTGCTTTGCATTTTTATTGATTTTTGTAATATTTGATGTTTTTGTTTTTATTATTGCAATGTCATTTTCAATTGAACCACCAATATATTCAAAATTTATTGCATAGTTACCATATGAATAGTCATCATAACCATTTGTTGTTGTTCCTTTTTTGGATGGCGAGCCTTCGCTACCATATAAATATCCAACAATTTCAACTGCAAGTTTGTCTTTTGTGTCACTATTTGCTTTGTTGTCATAAACAACATGGTAATTTGTTATAACATAGGTATAATCTTCATACATCTTGTAAATTATTGCGCTACCTGTGTATATTGCAACACTTTTTGTTTGACTACCCAAAAATCCACTGCTGCTTGATTCATAGAATTTTGTATATACCTTTAATGTTGATTGCAAACATTCGTTTATAACACTTGCATTACCATCGGTGTTCAATGAAAGGTATTGTTTTAAAAAATCTTGATAAGATATCTCACCATACTCTTTAACATATTCCTGATAGATTTCTGTAATTGAAATATCTTTTCCGTCTTTTCCGTCTTTTCCGTTTTTCCCATTTGTAACTTCAAAAGTTGAAGTTGAGCCATTTGAGTAGGTTATTGTGTATGTGTCTACATATCCAACTGTGCTTGTTTTTTCAATTGATACGATAGCGGGACTCATACAACCTGCTAAAAAGACTCCACAAAAAACAATAACAAAAACTGCCATAATTGAAAGCAAATATTTTTTAAATTTTTTCATAAGTACTCTCCTTTTGTTTGATGTCTACCTAAACTCTGTGATACCGGGTTGTGCACTACATGTACAACCCAAGTTGCAACTTTACAATAAATTGTTGCATCACAATATGACTATATTATACAAGTTCGCACAAAAAATGCAAAATAATTTTAAGAACAATTAAACAAACTGAACAATAGTTTCAAATTTGCTAAAAATTATATAAATTTGTGTTATTTGTAATGTTTTTTATATAATGATGTAAAAAGCCACCTTAATGATGGTTTTTGTCCTTTTTATTGTTTATTATTTTAATAAGATTTATTACTTGGTCAATTACTTCTTTGCTTAATAAAAACGATAAAAAAGGTTTAACCTACTTGGTTAAACCTTGCAATGAGCATCTTCTTTTTCATCGGGGAGTGTAATACTTGGCACATTTTTGGAAGTGCATTCTTTTGTTGATAATTTTGTGATGTCGTTTTTAATAAATTCAAGATTATCTGTTAGTATGTTTTTCTTAGAGTGGTCTTTGCTGTATGGTTTTAGCAAATCGTTTTGCAAAGAAATTTGATATTCTAATTCTTGTGCATAATTTTTAATTGTTCTTTGAATTGCCTTTTGGGTTGCCAAATCTTCAAGTTTGCTATATACGGTCATTGTTGTGGCACCAGCAAAAGCACCTAATGTGTTAAATATGATATCTGCAAAATCTGATGTTCTTTGTATTGGCAAAATGCATTGCATACATTCTATAAAACAACTCATAGCAAGACCTGTAGCAACTCCTTTTAAAATGGAAAACCTTTTGCCTTTTGCAATCGAATGTTGAGATGACATAACCCCAAGTGGTACAAGCATAAGACTGTTGATTATTACATTGGCTTTATCAAGATGGGTAAGTGTTGATGTAAAGTGCTTTGAAAACCAATTTGAAGATGACGTAAAATGAATTTGTATTGAATTCATATCAATAGTAGTTTCTGTTAAGGTTAATAAGCACAAAAAAGCGACCATTGAGATTATTCCAACAAGCGAAGCAATTCTATTTAAATTTTTCATTTTTGGTGTTTTTGCAAGTGATGTTAATGCAATGGGAGTGGCAATACCAAAAATTCCAAGTATAACAGCAATCAAAAAAGTTGAGAGTGTGAACAATTTTAATCTTCCTTTCAACAATATTCTAGCAAAATCTATAAAATTTGACAATAGGAAAACAAAAAAATTGACGAAATTTTGTCAGTATAATAAAACCTGTTTCAAGTATAGATTTGACAATATGAGAGAAAGTGTATATACTTTTTTGAAAAGATAATATATATGATTTACAAATGATAAAGAATTTAAATTTTAAAAATACAGACCAATGTAAAAATTGTAAATATATATCTTTATGCAGGTATTGTCCGGGTAAATTTAAAATGAGTACAGGTAGTTTACATATTCCACCACAATGGTTTTGCGATTTAGGTAAAGCAGTCTATAATAACTTTATAAAAGGATACTGTATGATAAGAAAGAAATATTTAAAAGATTTTGAATTGCAAGAAGCATATAATATCATTTCGTCAAATATGTCAAAATTGGGTTTTGTTATAAAAAAAGAAGATGAAGTAATTTGGAAAGAAAATATAGTCAATAGATTAAAAGTTGAAAATTGTTTCTTTTATTTAGTTTATCAAAATGGCAAAATTTGTGGATTTGTTGAAATTGTAATAAGTAATGATAAACTAATAGTATCCGAAATACAATTGAATGATAAAGTGAAAAATACAAGAGTTTTATTAAAAATATTAAAGACTTTACTTCAAGATAATAACTTTAAAAGTTTTAATGATGTATATTTTTATATAAATAATAAAAATTTAAAATCAATAAAAACATTCACACATTTGGGTGGAATTTTGAAAGAACAAAAAGGAAATTCAAGTTTATATTGTTTAAATAGAAACAATATGGTAAATTATTTTAAAAAATTTAATATTTCTGTAAATTGAATTTGTAAAAAAGATAAAACAAAAGGTGGCAACAATAAAAATTGTTGTCATTTTTTCTAGTTTTAAAATATCATAAACTTTTGATTATGCCATTATAAATTTGACAATATTTCATAAAGTGGTTATACTCTTTTTTTGTAAAGAGGTAATTATGGAAGAAATACGAACAAGATTTGCACCAAGTCCAACAGGATATATGCACATTGGAAATTTGCGTACTGCACTTTATGCATTTTTGTATGCAAAACACCACAATGGCAAGTTTATTTTAAGAATAGAAGATACTGACCAAAAACGTTATGTTGAAGGTGCAACAGAAATTATTTACGACACCCTAAAACAAACAAAGTTGATTCATGATGAAGGCCCAGATGTTGGTGGAGATTATGGCCCTTATGTACAAAGCGAAAGAAAGGCACTTTATAAAGAATATGCCGAAAAGTTGGTTCAAAGCGGGCATGCATATTATTGTTTTTGCTCAAACACTCATGAAGAAAATTCACATGAAGATGATGAACCACAAACTTATGGCTATAACAGACATTGCAGAAATTTAAGTAAAGAAGAAGTTGAAAAAAATCTAAAAGAAGGCAAAAGTTATGTCATTCGTCAAAAAGTTCCACTTGATGGAACAACAACATTCCATGACGAGATTTATGGCGATATAACAGTTGAAAATTCATCACTTGACGACCAAATCCTTTTAAAGAGTGATGGAATGCCAACATATAATTTTGCAAATGTTGTTGACGACCACCTTATGAAAATTAGCGATGTTATTCGTGGGAAAGAGTATATATCATCAACTCCAAAATATCAACTTTTGTATGAAGCATTTGGTTGGACACCACCAAGAACAATACACTTGTCAACAATAATGGGACAAAATCCAGACGGAACAGTAAGTAAATTGAGCAAGCGTCATGGCGCAGTTAGTTTTGCTCAATTGGTTCAAGACGGATATTTGCCAGAAGCAATAATTAACTATATATCTTTGCTTGGTTGGAGCCCAAAACAAGAAAGGGAGATTTTCTCTCTTGAAGAGTTGATTGAACTTTTTGATGTAAATGGAATAATCAAAACCGACGCTGTTTTTGACTATAAAAAACTTGATTGGTTCAATAGTTTGTATATCAAAGAATTGCCAAGAGAAAAGTTCTTGGAACTTGCAAAAGATTATACAAATGAATTAAGTGAAGATATAAAAGGGAAATGGGATTTTGCATCAACATTATGCCAAAGCAGAATTAACAAGTTAAGCGAAATTTCACATTTCTTTGATTTTTTGGATGACTACCAAGATTTTGACCTTGCTCTTTTTGAAAACAAAAAGAATAAATTGGACAAGGCCGGTTCACTTGATATACTAAAAGATATGTATAACATATTAAAAAGTGAAAGCAATTGGTCAGTTGAAAAACTTAACCAAATAATACAAGATTATGCAACAGAAAAGGGAATGAAGATAGGAAAGGCTATGTGGCCGGTTCGTATTGGTGTTACAGGACAAACTGTAACCCCTGGTGGTGGTGCAGAAATGCTTTATCTTCTTGGAAAAGATAAATCACTTGAAAGAATTGAAAAATGTATTCAAAGATTGTTATAAAAAAAATAAGCACAAATTTGTGCTTATTTTTTATTTATAACTCCATGGAATCATCCAAATTGTTTTCTTTTGCCTTTTCAAGTTTCAAGTTTGGACCATAGTTCAACATTTCTCTTTTGTTTTCAAATTCGTACAATTTTGTTTCATTTGGGAATAAAGGAGTGTTGTTTACTGGTATATAACCATATTTATCGTGAGTTTTGTATAATTCGTTTTGAACGGCATTCGCATAATCAATTAAATCTTCCTCTCTAACACCCCAAACAGTGTCAATAGGTTTGCCACTCATCTCATCCTTTTTCATATAACCAAATAAGTATATTTTTGTTTTATTTGGAAGTTTTGGATGCCTACCATCTCCCAAACCGCTGTATGCTCTTGCATAATCTACAAAATATTGATCATCTTTGCCCAAAGACTTTTTTTCATCGGCGGTTAAGTTATTTTTTAGCATAACAACTTTAAGTTGAAAGTATTTCAACTGTTGATTATCATCAACTTTATAGTAGGTTGGTGCATGCTTTAAATCTTGATGCTCAACCGTATACTTAAATCTTTGAGTTCGACTTAACATAGATAGCTCTTTTTTTACTTCAACAACATCTGTTGGTAAAGAAGGCCAAAGTTTGCCATTGCTTTTGCCATAAGGACTATACAAAGAACTATGACACCAGTATGTGTATAAACTTGGCATAATAATAAAACTACATTTTCTTAAATACTTTAAAGCGTCTTCTTTTGTTTTAAACATATACCTCACTCTTTAATTCTATATATAGTATACCACCTAATTAGGATGCATGCAAGAGTTAATAATTAAAGTATATTCAACAAGAAATAGATGAATTAAAATCAAAAAGTACACTTGTAAAAAATTGTTGCAATTTGACAACTATTATGCTACTATATTGTAGCAATATTTTAATTGCCTTGCTTTTCTTATGAAAAGCCGTTAGACCAAAAGGAGGTAGTAGATGAAATACGAACTTTTATACATCATCGCTCAAGATACAACAGACGAACAAAAAGAAGCTCTTATCAACAAATTCTCAAAGATGATTGAAGATAAAGGCGGAAAGGTTCTTTCTCTTGAAAAGATCGGAACAAAGAAGTTTGCTTATCCTATCAACTTTAAAAACGAAGGTTACTATGTTTTAATGACATTTGAAGTAGCTGACGCAAAAGTAGTTGATGATATGAACAAGCTTATGAACATTACAGAAAATATCGTAAGACAAATGTTTGTTAGAAAATAATTTTTAGGAGATTTTATGAACAGATGTTTTTTAATTGGCAATTTGACAAGAGATCCTGAGCTTGCAACAACAAATAGTGGTGTTTCTGTTTGCAGATTTTCACTTGCAGTAACAAGAAATTTTTCTAATGCTGATGGCGAAAGAGAAGCAGACTTTTTGAACATTATTGTTTGGCGTGGTCAAGCAGAAAATTGTCATAAATATCTAAAAAAGGGTTCAAAATGTGCAGTAACAGGTTCAATTCAAACAAGAAGTTATGATGCACAAGACGGCTCAAAGCGTTATGTAACAGAAATTGTTGCAGACAATGTAGAATTTTTAAATTCAAAATCCAGTGGTGATGGTCAAGATAAGGTTGCAGTTGACAACAAAGAAGTTGCAAAACTTGAACCTATTGATGACGATACACTTCCATTCTAATAAAAGGAGTATATAATTATGGCAGAAGTAGAACAAGTTGTTGAACAACCAACAGAAGAAGCTCAAGCACCAGTTGAAAAGGTTAAAAAATTTCGTAAACCAATTCAAAAGAAAAAAGTTTGTGCATTCTGCGTTGACAAACAAAATGTAATTGATTACAAAGACGGAAATAAATTAAGAAGATACATTACAGAAAATGGTAAAATTCTTCCAAGACGTCAAACAGGTGTATGTGCAAGACACCAAAGAGAACTTGCTGTTGCAATAAAGAGAGCAAGAGTTATGGCAATTCTTCCTTTCAAAGGCGAGTAAAAATAAAAAAGAACTCCAAACTTCAAATTTGGGGTTCTTTTTTTATTGTCTTTTGACTTACACTTCAAAGTGTGACATTCTATAAAAGCAGATGAGATTTCTCATTAGTTATCGCTACGAAGTCGGTAGAGAAATGACTTTTTATTATACTTGTCATTTCAACTGTCGCCAAAGCGTTGTGACCTTAGAGAAATCTCAACATCTTAAATTTGTTTTAAATAAATTTTTAACAGTCATTTTTGTGTGGAAACATATAGAACTTATTTGCAAAGTTCGGTATCGTCTTGCACAGAATATCCATCAACTTTGCTTAATGCATCTTCTTCATCAAATAATGCAACTGAATATCCAAAATCAGGTTCACTTTTGTCAATTTCAAAAGCATTTTCTTGTGGTTCAAGACTATCCAAAAATTCTTTAAACTTACTATATTCTTCTTTATTATTTATAAGTAAATCTTTATTGATTTTATCCGATATATCGCTAACTTCAATTAGCATAGATTGATTATTGTGACAAAATACTCTTATTGCAGTAAAAAGTGCATTTGTAGAATCAAAATCATTTGTTTTGAATCTCTCTAATTGTACAATAGGATCCATTTTATCAAAATAGAATTTTATTGCACCAACAGTGTTGCCAGTCTGGTCTTTTGCTGTGCATTGATAATCGGCTCCTGATTTAATAATTTCGTTGTAAACTTTTGTTTTGGCAATTGTGACAAAATACTCTTTGTTGTTTATTGTAACTTTCATAACATTCTCCCTTTCTTTAATATAATAATACAATTAAATGAACAAAAATTCAATAAAAAAAAGACTTTTATATATTCTATGTCATTTCGGCTTTCGACTCCAGCGTGTGACTTTGGAGAAATTTCAGTCATTAAAAAATGAAAAATCTTTGCTAT
The DNA here is from genome assembly GCA_945919375.1 of uncultured Clostridia bacterium. GTDB lineage: Bacteria > Bacillota > Clostridia > Christensenellales > UBA1242 > UBA5893. The sequence continues at coordinate 12,862 of CAMEJD010000004.1, read as the reverse complement.
TCATTTGACATTTACCCTAGGGGGGGTATACTAAAATTGAATAAGTGTGTAAGTTTTACTTATACTAAATAAAAGGAAAAATACATATGAAGAAACTAAAATTGTTTGCCACAATATCCACATTGTGCTTGGCACTTATGGTGCTTTGCTTTGGTGTTTTCTCGGCAACAAATATTACATACACAATTGGTGGTAGCATTAGTTATGAAGTAAACGATGTTTTTGCAACAGTAGAAACAGATGTGTACACAAGCAGTTTTAACAATGCAACAAATCTAAAAACTGAAGCCGAAAAGTTTTTAACAAGTGACACTGTTGAAAATGCAACACAAACAGAATATAAATATGACTTTACAACAACAGGTGCCGAAAGTGAAAGTTATAGCAACACAACAAAAATGGATGGGAATACCGAAGGTGGAATAAAAATTGCATATAACACAACAAACCAAAGAACATATTTTGTTGTGATTTCCATAATAAATAATGGTGACAATATAATAAGTGCAAGTGTAACTGGAACACTTGGTGAAAATGCAAATACGACCTTTGTAAAAACAAACCCAATAACAAGCCTTTCAAAATCCAATAAACAAAAAATTGTTTTGGCATTTATGCTTGATGATATAACACTTGGAATGAGTGATATTAACTTTGAATATGTTGTAACAATCAATAATGGGGAATATGTAAATCCATTTGCTGAATTACAGTACTTGAATAACGATGAAGCTTACACAATAGCAAGTCAAGAATTGATGAATAGCCAGACATATGAGGTAATTGGAATAAAAACAGATCAATCTCATGCCGAAATAATGAGAGATGAAGGTTCTGAAATAATTAATGCGGCATTTTTCTTTTATAATTTTGCAGTTAAAAATATTGATTTAGACTTTGTGAATAACATAAAAATTGAAATCGAAACAAATCAAAAAGAAATACAAATGGCACTCATATCGGTGAATATAAAATCTACAGAAGAAATCGAAACCCAAAATAATAAAATTATTGGCAGTGGAAGTGGCAATATGTCGGTAAGTTTTGATTTATCAAATGTGCAAGAAAACTTTTGCGTTATTTTTATAAAAGAAGGAAGTGATATAGTTTTCCCATTTGATATAAGATTAACTTTTTCAAAGAAGGCAGTTGCGGGAAAGGTAGAAATTAGTGATATGTCATCAGATTTCAAAAATGTAAGTCATACTTATAGTATTTTTGAAGATGGAAGGTGTATGATATCTCAAGAATTTTCATTTACAAATAATTCAAAAGTAAATATTCAAAAAATTGACATAACTGATGTTCAAAAAAGTAATCAAGCAATAGATTTTACAATAGATTATGACACTCAAAATATGAATGTACTTTTGTTTACTAATGAAGCCTATAATAAATTAACTGCAAATCTGGAAACTCCAATAAGCCAAATAACAGCAGACAAAGCAGAAGAATTAGCACTTGGGGCAGCAGTTTTGGAATCTTATTTAGCTCCAACAAACGATTTGATATCAAATCCTAGTAGCACAACTTTTAATTATAATGGTATAAAATTGGATGGTCCATTTTATATTATGTATTCTTATAATGAATCGATAAGTGACGATTCTCAACCGGTAACGAAAACTGTTCAAGTTACAATTGGAAATATGCAAGACTACAAAGATGAATTATATATCTTATCTGAAGATGGAACATATTATATTTTTGCAAGATTATACAACACAACCATAACAGAATTTGAAGTTAAGGCAACATATGGCGAGAATAATTTGCCAGTAAAAGAAATAGCATATTCAGCATTTAAAGATACAAAAATAACAAAAATTGTTTTACCTGATACAATAGAAACTTTAAACACCGATATTTTCAAAGGATGTGATATAGAAAGTTTTGAAATTCCAAAGAAAGTAACAACAATTAAAAAAGGTACTTTTACTGGAGCACATCTTGGAACATTAATTATTCCAGAAACCGTAACAAGAATTGAATCTTATGGAATAGCAATTTGCGAAATGTTTACAGTATATACAAATGACGGAATTGATAACTTAATAATAAGATGTAACAATTCTGCATTCGTTGGAGATATCACAAATACAGATTTTAGTTTTACTGAATATCAAATAAAAAATGTAACAATCTATACAAATACTTTGTGTGATTGGATGACGAGAGAAGATTACCAAAAACATTATATTACAACTGCATTATATGTAAAACCTGAATATTTGGAATCTATCAAAGAAACATATTCAACAACATATCTTGTAGTAAATGATATGATTAAAGCAATAGAAGGATAAAACGAAAAAATCTCAACAACTGTTGAGATTTTTTTATTCTTTTATTTGTTCTTCTTGCTTTTTTTGTTTTAGTTTTTGTCTTTTTTCTTCAAGAAGTTTTTTGCGATGTTCTTTTATTTGTTTCATATGTTCCAAACGTCTATCATATTCTATTTTTGACTGAATATATTGAGAATTTTGTGCACCTGTTGAAAATTCGTCAAAACTTTTTGATTTTGTCAATGTAAGGACTTCATCTATATATTTTGTGGCTTCATCTTTGGATAAATTAAGATATTGTGTTGTAACAACTTGCAGTGCTTGAATATATTTTGTATACTCAATTGGCTTTGAGTTTGCTTTAATTTTGTTGCAAATGTGTCTTAAAAAAGAGTATTCAAGCATTGGCTTTTTGAAAGGTTGGTTGGTTTCCATACAAAATTTAAGGTTATCCAAATATTCTTGAGATTTTTCAACACTATATTCTTGTGCTTGATTAAGAACTTTTTGTGCAAATTTTTTTCTTTGTTCGTTTATGTTACAAAAGCCAAGTTCTTCAATTCCTTTAAGTGCCATAAAGTTTTTATGAACAATGTCTTTTGTTGGTTTTGTGTCATCAAAAAGATAAGCGAACTTATCCCCGGGAACTGCTTTTAACTTAAATGATTTTGTAAAAAGCATATCTCTTATTGGTATAAGACAATGAGAAAGTTTCATTGTTGAAGTTTCGGTTTTTTTGCTATCCCAACAAGAATCAGCATAATATAGCCCGTCAATACCATACTTTTCATCTTTAATATATACCATATTAACTTTGTGTGAAGCTTTATAAACATCTTTCACAAAGTAGTCAACAGGAAAAGAAATACATTTTATATTTGGGTTCTGCAAGTATGTACACATTGCCTTTAACCAATCGGCATAACCAGCGCAAACAATGTTGTTTGAGTTGTTTATTCCAACAATGGAGCGGGAAGTTATCCAACTTTCATTTTCTTTTTCTTCATTATATATTCGGTTTGTTGATTCATTGTATAAGCACAAAAATTGTTCAAATGGGGATAAGTTTAAGGTTTGGACATTGTTGCATTTTTTGTTTAACAGGTCATAAGTTTTGTCAAATTCGGAGTTATCCCAAAGGATGTTAAGTTCTCTAAAATTCAAATCAATATTGTTATGTTTTAAAAGTTTTGAAAAATACTTTATGACTGCAATATCTTTTTCAGTAAAACATTTGTCTTCAATATTCAAAAAAAAATTGCATTTTTTTATATTTGCAACATTACCTTTGATTAAATTAAAAACTCCACAAAGTTTTGCATAACTAGGGTAATTATTGTAACTGAAAGTAAAATCATATTCTTGGGTTATGTTTTTATAATAATCCAAATTTTTTGTAAGATTTTTTTCAGTTTCTTCACTAATTATCAAAGAAATGTGGTTACGAATATATTCTTTCATATTATTTATTATATACTTAATATATATTTTAGTCAATATACATAAATAAAAACAATAAAAAAATAAATGTGAATAATTGCTCAAAAAAATAAAATAATAAATATAAAAGGAAAAATCAATGAAAAAAAAGGTATTTTGGGGAATTTTTATATCATTTGCTTTAATTTTGGGTGTTTTTGGTATTGGTTTTTATTTTTATCAAGATGTTATTAACCCAACAACTTTTTCTAGGGGCGTTGAAATAAATGGGGTTGACGTTTCGGGGTTAAACAAAACACAGGCACAAAATATTGTTTTTGCAAAACTTATTGACAAGCGTAAAGATATTGAAATCACATTAAGACACAAAGATAAGGTTTGGGTGTTAAAAGGTGAGGATTTTGAAATAGATAATCAAATTTCGCCTTATGTTGAAAGTGTGTTTAATTATTTTAATTCTGGGAGTATTTTTTCAAGAAAAGAAAGGATATCAAAACTTGGCGAGCAAAAAGTATTCAATATTTCCTATGCAAAAGTTCTTGGTGGATTTGATACAAAATTAGATAACATTGCAAATGAGATTGATACAAAAAGTCAAAATAGCGAAGTGATATTTGATGCAAACAAACAAAACCCACTTTCGTTTACAGAAGATAAGATTGGTGAAGTTTTAGATAAAGAATTGTTAAAACAACAAATAGATACCTTGCTTCAAACTAACTTAAAAATAGAAATTGAAGTTCCTGTTATAACAGAACAACCAAATATCACAAAAGAATATAATGAAAGGACCTATGGCAAACGTAGTGAATTTAGTACAAGTTATGCAAGTTCAAGTCAAGATAGAAAATTTAATATAAAGCACGCCTTGGAAAGTTTTAATGGAAAAGTAATTTTGCCAAACGAAGAAGTTTCATTTAATCAAACAACAGGTTCAAGGACAAAAGAGAATGGGTATAAAAAGGCAAATATAATTTTGAATGGTGTTTATGTTGAAGGTACAGGTGGTGGAGTTTGTCAAGCATCAACAACTTTGTATAATGCATTGCTTAATGCCGATTTGGAAATTTTGGAAGTTCATAAACATACTTTGCCAAGTTCATATATATGGTTGGCATTTGATGCAATGGTAAGTGAAGGTTATAGCGATTTAAGGTTTAAAAATAATACAAACCATAATATATATCTAAAAACATACACAGACGATAAGAATGCATATGTGGAAGTGTATGGTGAAAAATTTGCCGAAAATGAGAGAGTTGAAAGGCGAGTTGAATTTCTGGGTGCGATACCACATCCGGGGGATAGAATTGTGCAAGACACTAATGGAGAATATTCTAACAAAGTGACATATAAGGGAGAGTATTATAGACTCAAATACCCACGAGAAGGTTACAGAGCAAGGGCATATTTGGATAGGTATATTGATGGCGAACTTAAAGAAAGCAAACTCTTGCGAGATGAAACATATGAACCACAAGAAGGGATTATAATTGAAGGTGTTGAAGAAATTACTGAAGGAATAACCTTGCCTTTAAACACAGTAAAATTTATTCCACCGCAAGATGAAAGCAAGGCAAAAGCCGAGAATGTCCAAAAAAAATTGGAAAAAGAAAACCCTAGTGGATATAATCCGTAACAATAATTTAAAAAAAATAAAATTAGGTATGGACAAACATTAAAATATGTGTTAATATAATGTCGTAAGTAGCATTGGAGGATATATGGAAAAACAAATTAGCAATAGAACAAGCATCGGAAACACAACCAATCCCGCATTAAAAGTTATAGCACTTGTTGCCGCTTTTGACATCCCAGAAAGGACAAGCGTTATGAGAAACGATAGAAAATATACAAGCAAAAAAGATTTGTCACTTAAAAATAGTGCAAACAAAGAGGTTGATTTTCAAGCATAATTTGTATTTTTAAAAGTTCAAGATTTTTATCTTGAACTTTTTTGTTAATTTTGTTTGGCAAATAACATCAAAGTATGGTAATCTTAATATACTAGAAGTAAGGAGTAAAAGATGAAACAGTTTTTGTTTCCTGCAATTTTCTATAAAGAAGACGATAAGTATATAGTATTATTCCCAGATTTAAACATCACCACAGAGGCCGAAACTGCTGAGGAAGCATTTTTGTTTGCAAAAGATAGTTTAAAAGTCTATTGCAGTTATTCAGAAAAGTTTGATTTGGAATTGGAATCCCCAAGCGCTTTTGAAAAAATTCACAGTCAAAATCCAAACAACTTGTGTATGCTTGTTGACTGCTTTGTTATGCCAAATGGTGTAAGAATATAATTTAAAAGTAAAGGGCACTATCAAAAAATCTTAAAAGGATTTTTGATGTGCCTTTTTTTGTTGCTAAAAATTGTTCAAGATTAAAAAATATCAAGCACACAATATATGATTGGTATTGACAAATTGTGGGTTTTTATATAGAATATAAAATGTTTGATAAAGGAGAAATTATGGTACAACAATCTTATGTTATGGTAAAACCTGAATTTGCAAATGACCCAAGGGTTATTAAAGAAGTAAAGAAAAGACTTGAAAATGCCAAAATAAAAATTTTGGAAGAAGGTTATATTAAGTATGATGAAAAAAGAGCAAAAATGCACTATCATGAGCATGTAGGTAAAGGCTTTTACCCAGAACTTGAAGCATATATCACAAGTGACAAGGCTTATGGGATGAAAGTTGAAGGCGAGAATGCAATTGCAACAATTCGTGAAATTGCTGGTTCAACAAAGAACCCACAACCGGGAACAATTAGATATGATATTCCAAAAAAATTAGGTCTTGAAAGAAGAATTACAGAAAATGTTGTTCACTCATCAGATAGTGAAGATGCTGCAAAATTTGAACTTGGCATTTTTGAACAACTTTTAAGAGAATCAAAGTTAGATAGCGAAGCAAGTTTATAATATTTGCCTATTGACTAAAGTATGGTTGTGTGGTAAGATATTGCCACAAAAAGGAAGAAAATATGAAAAATAATAAAATGGTAAGTTTTTTAAATTATTTGCTTGATAGAGATGAATTCGACAAAAGGTCAAACTATATTGAAATAGAAAGATATCTCAATTATAGTTTGGATAGGGATATGTTATCAAATGAAGAAGCAGAATTTGCAAGTTATATTCTTGGACTTTCAACATTCAGAAAGGGTAGGATTGAAAACTTTAACAAAATTTATGACGAATTCGCTTCAAAGAACAAATACAATTTGGAAAAATAATTTAGCAAAAAAGCAACCAAAACATTGGTTGTTTTTTTTGTTATGGAATAAAAAAAGTTGCCACAGGGGGCAACAGAATGGAAAAAGCAACGCAAAACTTCGAAGGAAGAGAACCCGCAAAACTTCCAACGAAGTGAAGTTTTCGATTGGCGGGTATAAAAGAAAAATTGTGCCCGAAAAAGGGAACTTTTGTTATGGAATAAAAAAAGTTGCCACAAGGGGCAACAAATTTTTATTGGTTGCGGGAGTTAGATTTGAACTAATAAAAAGCCTTGAAGTGGGTCGTTAGTTTATCTTCCTTCAAGCAAAAGCTTTCAGGAGATAAGCCCTTGGCAGGGCACTTTCAAATCATATCCCTTACAAATAAAAAAGTTGCCATAAAGGGCAACAATTTTTCATGGTTGCGGGAGTTAGATTTGAACTAACGACCTTCGGGTTATGAGCCCGACGAGCTACCTAACTGCTCTATCCCGCGATATTAAATACATATTAAGTGTATATCATAGATGTCGATTTGTCAATACTTTTTGCAAAAATAAATTGTTTACTATAAAAATGATATGCAATAATATGTATATTATGCTATAATCATTGTTATGAAAAGAAAATTTTTGGTTGATGTTCAATATGATGGGAAAAACTATTTTGGTTTTCAAAAAAATGGCAAGTCAAAAACTATTGAACAAGAAATAGAAAAAGCTCTATACAAATTGTTTAATAAAACAATATCTGTTGAAGCTTGCTCAAGAACTGATAGAGGAGTAAGTGCAAAAAAATTTTATTTTGCATTTGTGTGTGAAACAAAATTGCCACAAGACAGAATATGTTTTAAACTTAATCGTTTTTTGCCAAAAGATATACAATGTCAAAACAGTTATGAAATACCACTTGATTTTATATTAAGGAGAAATATTGAGAGCAAAACTTATGAATACACAATATACACAGGCAAGCATATAAAACCATTGCTTGCGAAAAATGCCGTTTTTATTGAAGGCGAACTTGATGTAAGCAACATGCAAAAATGTGCAAAAATTCTATTTGGGAAACATAATTTTAAATCGTTTTGCAATATCAATGATGACACAACAACTTTTGAAAGAACGATTTTTAATATTCAAATTTTGCAAGATAATGAATATATAAAAATGTATTTCACAGCCGATAACTTTTTATATAATATGGCAAGAATTCTTGCGGGGACAATGGTTTTATGTGGGCAAAATAAATTATCCGAAAACGATATAAATAATCTGTTAAAAATTGAAGACAGAAGCAAAAATCCCGCAATAACAATGCAAGAAAAAGGTTTAAAGTTATTTGATATAAAATTAAAAAATATGCCAAAATATTAAAGTTGGCATATTTTTTTGTTATTTATTTGTTGTTTTTATTATTTTTTTGATTATTTTCGCTTGATGTATTTTCTATTTTTTCATTCATATTTTCTGGAATTTCGCGTTTTTGCTCTGTTGGAGTTAGTGTATAGTTTTGACTTTGTGGCAAGATGTTCGGCATTTTTACTTTTTCATTTGATAGTAAAATTTTCTTTTTGCTTTCAAGTTTATGAAAGCCTTTGCCGAGCGCTTCTTTTACTGAAACAGAAAACATAAATGCTTTTGGGTCAATGTTATATACTATGTCTTTTAGTTGTCTTACTTGATATGTGCTTACAAGTGACAAAATCACTTCCAAGTGTTTGTGTGTGTAACTTCCATAGCCTTCAATTTTTGTAGCCCCACGTTTTAGTTGGGTATTTAGTTGCTCACAAATTTCATCACACTTTGGCGAAATGATATAGAATGCTTTGATTGACTTTGGACCTTCAATCAATACATCTGCAATTTTCCCACCAATATATATTGCAATAAGAGCATATAGAGAAAGGTTAAGCCCGTAGATTATCATTGAAATGGAAACAACAAAGATGTTTACACAAATTGTTACCCAACCAACAGAGATTTTTGGATTTTTGTGGTTAATAACACAACCAAGCATATCTCCGCCACCAGTACTTCCGCCGGCACGAATAACAATTCCTGTTCCAATGCCGGAAACAACACCACCATAAATTGAGCACAAAAGCAAATCATCGCTTAGTGATGGCATAAATTTGCAAACTTCCAAAAATAGGGCATAACCAAATATTCCAAAAAGAGCATATATTCCAAATTTCTTACCAAGGATTTTTAATGCAAAGGCAAAAAGAACAATGTTCATAAGGATATAAATTATTGAGATGGAAAGATTGATTCCCGCAAGGTTTAACAAATATCCAATAATGTTTGCAATACCACCAAACCCGCCAAGCACTATGTCGTGTGGACGATAAAAAATATTATAGGCACTTCCCATAATAAAACAGCCAAGCAAAATCAAAAAAATATTGATAATGTGGCCAAATACTACTTTTTTCTTGTTGTTCATAAAAATCCTTTATTGAGTGTAGTATATATGAAACAAAAATTTGTGTCAATAACAGAAACGCAACATTTTTTAAATTTTTTAATATAAAAACTATATGGAGAAATTATGCTGTCGTTTGTAAAAATGCAAGGGCTTGGAAACGATTATATATATATTGACAACAACAAAAATAAACATACCATAAGTTATGCAAAAATCTGCCCAAAATTATGCAAAAACAAGTTTGGTGTTGGTGGTGATGGAATAATTGTCATAAATCCTTGCAAAAATTTTGATGCAAGCATTGATGTATATAATAAGGATGGAACAAAAGCAAAAGTATGTGGAAATGCAACAAGATGTGTTGCGTTTTATCTTTCACGAAAATTAAACAAATCAAAAATCAAAATAAAATCTGCAGGTATAGTCCTAAAAAGCATTGTTTATCCACAAAATAAAACACAAGCAAATGTATTAACCAAATGGAATAGTGCAAAAATACTAAAATCCAAAGGCAATAAGTTTTTGGTATATTGTGGGAATTTACATCTTGTGATATTTGTAAAGAACTTTAATTTTGATGTTGAAAAATGTGGCAAAAAACTTAATATTCAAACCAAAAACAAAGTAAATATTGAGTTTGTTAAAATAAAAAAAGAAAATGAATTGCAAGTAAAAGTTTATGAACGTGGAAGTGGAATTACATACGCTTGCGGAAGTGGTGCAATTGCAAGCGCAGTTGCATATCTTAATAACAAAGAAAAAGACAAAAAAATCAAGATATTTCTTGATGGTGGAGAACTTTACATATTTCAACATAACAAAAAAATCTTTATGCGTGGCAAAGCAAATATTGTATACAAGGGGGAAACAAATTTAGATGAGTTTTGTTAATCATAACTACAAAAAAAATCTTGGAAATGTCTTTTACAAAATTAACCAAAAGGTAGATTTATATAAAAAAAATAACCCTTGCAGGCAGGTGATAAGTTTGGGTATTGGCGATGTGACAAGACCCTTTTCCGAAAACCTTGCAAACATTATGTCAAATGCAATTTTGGAGCAAAAATATACAAGCACTTTCAAGGGCTATCCACCCGAGCAAGGGTATATGTTTTTGAGGGAAAAAATCAAAGAACGGTATTCGGGATTTGGCGTAAATATAAAAACGGATGAGATTTTTATCGGCAATGGAATAAGTTGTGATATATCAAACATTTTGGACATTTTTCAAGATTACACACCACTAATCATTGAGCCGACATATCCCGAATATATTTTGTCAAACTTGCAAAATGGCAAATCCCCACTTGTAATTTATGCAACAAAAGAAAATAACTTTTATATGCTTTTAAATTCTTTGCCACAAAAACAATATTTAATTTATTTGTGTTCGCCAAATAATCCAACCGGATACACATACACAAAAAAGCAATTAAAAGAGTGGATAGATTTTGCCAATAAAACAAACTCAATAATTTTGCTTGACCTTGCATATGAGTCCTTTATTGATGGTAATTTTCCACACACAACATACAAAATTGCAAATGCAAAAAAATGCGTAATAGAATTTTGCAGTTTCTCAAAAATGGCTGGTTTTACAAATCTTCGCTGTTCGTATACAATTATTCCAAAATCAATAAAACGAGAAAATATCAAACTTAATGCAAGTTTTTTAAAAAGACAACTCACAAGGTTCAATGGCGTGCCATATTTTGTTCAGGTTGGGGCTGAATATATTTTGTCAAAACAAGGTCAAATTGAACAACAAAAAAACATTGATTACTATAAAAACAATGTAAAAATAATATGTTATTATTTAAGTAAGTTAAATTTGGATTTTGTTTCGTCAAGTTGTACACCATATGTTTGGCTAAAATGCCCCAATGGTAAAAGTAGTTGGCAATTTTTTGACGAATTATTAAATAATTGCTCGGTTGTTGTTGCCCCCGGCATAGGTTTTGGGAAATCGGGCGAAGGATATGTAAGACTTTCGGGCTTTAACTCAATGGAAAACACAGTGAACGCTTGTGAAAAAATTTGTGAATATTTGGAAAAAGAAAAATGCACCACATAGTGTGATGCATTTTTCATAAGGAGTAAGAAATATCTATATACTAAAAACATTATTGAATTTCAATATGTTTTCTTTCTTCATTTTTGTGTTCCTTTGGAACATTTACAACCAAAGTGCCATTTTCAAGTTTTGCAGAAATTTCTTTTTGGTCTATATCTCCAACATAAAAACTTCTTGATGTTTTGCCAACAAATCTTTCTTTTCTAATGTATTTATGTTTTGGGTCGTTTTCATTGTTTGTTTCTTTCTTTTCTGCTGTTATTGTAAGATAACCGTTATCATAGTCAATTACAACATCTTTTTTGTCATACCCGGGCATATCAACTTCAAGTAAGTAGTTATTGTCAAATTCCTTTATATCTGTTTTCATTATTCCATTAAATCTTGTATCTTTTGCAAATACAGGCAAGTTAAATAATTCGCCAAGTGGGTCAAACAAATCAAAATCGTGTCTACCTTTTGGTGCAATCTTTTCATTACCTTTATATTCGCAATTCTCATGATTGCAATAATTGTTATTATTAAAATTACTCATAATTTTGTACCTCCATTTCTTTTGTACGAGCATATAATATCATATTGTGCTAGCAATGTCAACAAAAGAGTGCTAATTTTTTTAAAAATTTTCAAAAATTTTTTTGAAAAGTTTTTTGCTATGTATATTATGTCCTAAATCTGCAAAAAATACACTTGGAGGTTATTATGAAACTTATTGAAAGCAAAACATATAAAAATTTGGCAAAGTCCTATGCCGGTGAGTGTCAAGCCCATATAAGATACAAATTTATTGAATATGGAGCAAGAAAGCAGGGCTATAAATGTATGGCAGAGATGATTGACACTTTGGTGTATAACGAATTTCAACATGCAAGAATGTTTTATACCTATTTACAAAAGGCATCAAATGAAACAATAGCAAACATTGACATAGAATCGGGTTATCCATTTAAAGAAAAATGGGATTTGGTTGAAAATTTAAGACTTGCAAGTGAAGATGAAGAACTTGAGGAAACCGTAATTTATCCAGAATATGCAAAAGTGGCAAGAGAAGAAGGGTTTGAAGAAATCGCACAACTTTATGAAAATATAATTCAAGTTGAGAGTTGCCATAAAAAACTATTAAAAGACTTATATAATCAAATGAGTACAAATACTTTGTATAAAAAAGAGAAAAAGACAAAATGGAAATGCTCCGAATGTGGATATGAAGCAGAAGGTTTTGAACCTTGGGACACTTGTCCACTATGTAAGGCAAAACAAGGTTCAGTGATGTTGAAAGTAGGTTCATAACCTACTTTTTATATTTTGTCATTTGAAAAAATTACAATTTTATAGTTATTGATTTATAGTAATTTACCAAAAAGATTGTCAGTAATGACAGTCTTTTTTGTACGACAAGCAGTTATACAAATAG
>CAMEJD010000003.1 GCA_945919375.1 uncultured Clostridia bacterium | reverse complement strand
CTTCCCAATCTTCTTGCCGGTATTTGAGTTACTAATTCACTCATTTCTTCGCTGGTTAGGTTGTTATTCATTTGGGTATCAATTGCACCTGGGCAGATACAATTTACATTTATATTGTTATAACCATACTCTTTTGCAAGTGATTTTGTTAATCCAATTATACCTGCTTTTGATGTTGAATATGATACTTCCATACTCCCACCAATATTACCCCAAATTGAAGAAATGTTAATAATTTTCCCTTTTTCATTTTCTATCATTGATGGAATAACTTTTTTGGATAAGTTAATTGCGGAGATTAAATTTGTATTTATGAGATTAAGCATTTCAATATATGATTCATCAATAAATAATCCTTTTGATGATATCCCAGCATTGTTTACCAAAACATCAATATGACCAAACTCTGTTAAAACATCATTAACCATTTGACTAACTTCATCTTGATTGCTTACATCTGCCTTGCAAAGCATTGCACAACCATTATGCGAGGATATCTCTTCAAACAATGAATATGCATCTTGCTTTGACTTGTTATAGTTTATTGCAACAGCATAGCCGTTATTAGCAAATTCTTTTGCAATTGCTCTGCCAATTCCTTTTGAAGCACCTGTAATTAAAACTGTTTTCATTTAATCTCCTTTTTTATTATATATCATTTGTCCAAAGTAAACAAGTATTTTGTGACCTATAATTGACAAAAACACAAACAAATGTTATGATAAAATAAAAGTGGGGGTTTTTATGGAAAACAAACAAAAAAGAAAACTTATTTCAGCAATATATAAAACTATAACGTTCTTTTCTATAATTGCAATAGGTTTGGTTATTTATCTTGAAATTGACAAAATAAATGCAAAAACAAATTCTATACTTTGGCTTGATATTGTTTTATTATCATTATCGGCATTATTATTACTTTTTGTTATATTTGATTCACGCACGACAAGAAAATTGAAAAATAAATATAATCTTGGAAGATACTTATTCTTATTGGTATTCGTGACCGTTGTTTCAACAATTATTCTTGCAGTATATTGCTACTACACAAAAATTGAATTATCTCCATACATATCATATATCCTTCCAATATCAATCTTGATTGGATGTGAGTTGTTGTTTATTATTAACTTTATACTTGGAATAAATCTTTCCAAATTATACAAAAATACAACCATAACTTTGGACTCTATGGCGGATACTCCTAACTTCAATGACGAATTATTATTAAAGAAAAGGCTTGATGAATTAAATAGAAAATTGGAAATGAAAAAAATTCAAGATCAAATTGATGAAGCAGAAAGGAAATTGGATAAATAGAAAAAATCTACAACAAACTTTGTTGTAGATTTTTTGTTAACATATTTAAAGTTTAAAAGCAATTCTATTCCTATTTATATCAATCGACTTTATTTCGACCTCTACCTTTTGACCTAATTTTACAATTTGATAAATACGCATATCATTATGTTGAGTTGCATCTGAAACATGTAATAATCCTTCAAGACCACTATCATCAAGTTTTATAATTGCACCAAAAGCCAATATCTTTGTAACAGTTCCCGAAACCTTGTCACCAATTTTTAATTCTTTAAGATATGCAGTTTTTGGATTTTCGGATAATTGTTTCAAACCAAGCGAAACTCTTTTTTGTTGTTTGTCAATCTTGATTACTCTAAATGTGTAGGTATCCCCAACATTTAGATACTTTGAAACATCGTTAACATGTTCGTAAGCTATATCAGATATATGAATAAAACAAGACACACCATCAACATCAACAAATGCGCCATATGGCATAATTTTTTCAACTTTTCCTTGAACAATTTTATTGATAAAAATGCTATTCCAAAAAGTTGTTTCTTGCAACTCTTTTTGTTGTTCTTTTAAAATTCTAATTGAGCAAACTATAAGTCTTTTATCTTTATCTATTTCGGTTACAATTGCTGTAAATTGTTTGTTAAGATAATAGTGCAAATTTTTTAGGTTTATATCAATTTCATCATTTGGTACAACAATATTATATATACCCATTTTTGAAACCAAGCAATTATCTTTTATTCCTGTTGCATAAAATGAGAATTGAGAACCGATTTTTAGTTTTTCGGCATTTTGAGAACCAATTATAACATTATCGGCAATTTTTTTTGAAACAATAATCATGCCATCTTCAGTTTTTGTTCCAAGAACTGCAACTTTAAATCTATCTCCAATTTTAACATCGTCAAAATTATCAAAGTCACTTTTGTCAATAAAGGCATCACTCTTTCCGCCAATATTAAAAATAACTCCGTCATCTCTTTTTAAAACAACTACTCCATCAAATATTTCATTCTTTTTGTATTTGGTAAAGGTTTTATCTATTGTATCTAAATCAAATTTAACTTCTTCCATAAAAACTCCTACTTATAGTTTAGCAAAATTTATATAAACATGTCTATTGTTTAAAAGAAAAAACAAAGTAATTTTTTATTACTTTGTCTTTTTTGATTTAATGGTATTTTCTTCTACTTCCAAAAGTTTTTGTTTTATTATTTCATTTGGATTTTCATCTTCTTTTGTCAAATAAAAGGGTTTGCCAATATACACTTTGTTTAGAACAAATGGTCTTGGTTTTTTCTTTATCCAAATTGGAACAATTGGAGCATTTGTCTTTATTGCAATAATTCCTGCTCCGTCCTTTATTTCCAGTAAAGGTTCTTTTGTTTTGTTTCTTGTTCCTTCTGGAAATATTGTCAAAACTTTATTGTTTTTTAAAACAGAAAAGCATTGTTTTAGTGTTGAAATTTCAACTTTTTCTCTATCCACAGGAATTGATTTCATTCCTTTTAGGAACAAACGAAGTCCAAAATGTTTAAATAATTCTTTTTTTGCAAGTATGTGTTGCTCTCGCCAAATCATATTACAAATAACCAATGGGTCAAAATTGCTTTTATGATTTACAACAAATATACATTTACCCTTTGGTAAATTTTTTCTTCCCTTTAGTATTGTTGGACAAAATAACCAAAATGGTATATATGCCAACACTTTTATTAACCAATAAAACATATTACTCCTTTATATATGAGATTATTTTTTCTAAACTTTGCTCTATTGTATCATTTGATGTATCAATGATAATGGAATCTTTGGCTTGTTTTAATGGGCTAATTTTTCTATGCATATCGTTATAATCTCGTTTTATAATGGCATTTTTTACTTCGTCATAAGTGATATTTTCACCTTTTTGAATGTATGTTTCATATCTTCTTTTTGCTCGTGATTCAACACTTGCAGTGATATAAAACTTATATTTTGCGTTTGGGAAAACTTCGGTTCCAATATCTCTGCCCTCAACTACTAAATCATATTTATCTGCAAACTTGTGTTGTATTTTGCTAACGATATGCCTAATTTCGATAATTTGTGAATAGATTGACGCCTTTTGACTTATTTCAGGCAAACTAATATATGGACTTGTGTCAATACCTTCCACATATACAACTTGTTTACCATCAATATATTCAATATCAATATTGGCTTTATTTAATATTTCTTTAACTTGTTCTAAATTTTCAGTATCAATGTTTTCCTTTGTTAGTATATAAGCAATTGCCCTAAAAATCATTCCGGTATTTAAGAAATTTATATGTAGTCTTTGTGCAGTCAAAACTGCCAAAGTTGATTTCCCGGCACATGCTGGACCATCCATCGCAATAACCATAATTACATCTCCTTTACAATACTATTTGCTGTTGATAGAGCAATTTGCAAATTAAACCCACCAGTTAGAGCATCAACATCAATAACTTCGCCAGCAAAGTATAAATTACTTACAAGTTTGCTTTCCATAGTTTTTGGGTTAATTTCCTTTGTGTTTACTCCACCACTTGTAATTATAGCATAATCTATATCATATAATCCATTAAAATTAAGTTTAAATTCTTTCAAACTATTTATTATTGATTTTCTTTGTTCAACTGTGATACTGTTAACCTTTGTATTTTCAGGTAATTTGATATAATCTAGGAATATTGCAACCAAATTTTTGGGTAACAGGCTTCTTATGACAGTATTGATTTGGCTATTTTTATTCTCTTCAAATTCTCTTAGTATTCGATTTTCTAATGTTTCATATGTTAGTGCAGGTTTAAAATCTAAAACAAGACTTACATTTTTCAACCTATTTATATAACTAGATATTGTCAAAACAATAGGTCCACTTATACCATTCGATGTAAATAACATTTCCCCAAATTCTGATTTGATTAGTTTGTTGTTGCTAAAAGCAGAAAGTTTTACATTTTTTAAAGATAGTCCCTCAATATTTTTTACCCATTTGTCTTTTAATTTTATAGGACAAAGTGCTGGTACTGGCTCTATAATTGTATGACCAAACTTTTTTGCAACCTTGTAACCAAAGCCATTGCTACCTGTTGCACTGTAGGATTTTCCACCTGTGCATATAATAAGTTTATTACACTCATACTTACCTTTTGTTGTTACTACAACAAATTTTGATGTTTGACTATTTTTATAACAATCAACCACTTCTTCATTAAGTTTGATATTGACACCATTGCGTAAACAGTAAGATTGTAAAACCTTTATGATGTCACTTGATTTGTCGCTTTCTGGGAACACTCTGTTTCCCCTTTCAACTTTAAGTTTTAGACCTTGGTTCTCAAAGAATTGTATAGTATCATATGGGGTAAATGAACTTATGCAACTATACAAAAATTGAGAGTTTGTTGGTACATTTAAAAAGTATTCATCATTTGAGCAACAATTTGTTATATTGCACCTTCCTTTTCCCGTAATATATAACTTTTTTCCAAGCTTTTCATTTTTTTCAATCAATGTAACATTGTAACCCTTTTTAGCACATCCACCACTAACAAAAAGCCCACTTGCTCCACCACCAATAACAATTATATCCATATTATTCTCCCAACAAGTCAAGAAGTTCGTATTGATTTAATGGTTTATACTCTCCACGCTTAAGTCCACCAAGTTTAATATTTCCAATTCGTACTCTTTTTAGCATTATAATAGTTTTACCAATACAATCAAACATTCTTCTAATTTGTCTATTTTGACCTTCATGAATTGTTACGCTAACTCTTGAATTTCCATCTTTTATATCTAGCATTTCAACCTTTGCCGATGGCATTCTTACACCATTTTCAATAACACCGGCTCGAAGAACTGCAAGTTCACTTTCCTTGATTAAGCCTTCGATTTTTACAATATATTCCTTTTCTGTCTCGTGAGATGGATGACTAATCTTTTGTGCAATATCTCCGTCATTTGTAAGAATGATTAAACCTTCAGTATCATAGTCAAGACGCCCTATTGAGAATAATCTTACCGGGCTTTTTACAAGGTCATATATGGTTTTTCTATTTCTATCGTCACTTGCTGTGCACATATAACCTTTTGGTTTGTTTAACTTGTAATAAACATAATTTTGTGGCAAAGATAATTTTTCGCCATTAAGACAAATGGTATCACTCTTTATGTTTACCTTATAAGATAAATCGGTTAGTATTTTCCCATTAACACTAACCTTTCCATCTTTTATATATTCTTCACTTTTTCTTCTTGATGCAACTCCGCAGAGTGCCAAATATTTATTTATTCTCATTTGTTTACCATTTGGAGATTATAGATTTTATAATATCTCCTATCCTATTAGATTTTATCTCTTCCATAGTATATATTTTTTCACAAAATAGCAAGTGTTTATCCAAATAAATTTTAAGTTCGCCAACTATTTGTTCCTTTTTTAACGGCGCCACAAGGGTATTGGGTAAATCAATTTCAGTTTTGATTAACTGCTCTTCTTCTAATGTTAATGGATAGCAAAAACTATGTTTTGTAAATACTTTAACATCTAGGCATTTAGAATTTTCTACTGGCACATTTTTAATATAAGAATATTCTGATAAAAGTTTTACCATCTTATATTTTAAGAAACAATCGTTTAGGTGTATTGCACTTTCTTCAAACATAGGTCCACAGTTTAGGACAACGCAAATTAGTTGCATATTATCACGTTTTGCGCTACTAACCAAGCATCTTCCCGCATTATTTGTAAAGCCAGTCTTAACCCCATTCGCGCCTTCAAGTGTCCAAAGTAGTTTATTTTTATTCTTTAAATATCTATATCCATTATCTGTATTTGAAATCCTTGTATTTTTTGTTGTAACAATTTCTTCAAAAATAGGATATTTATAACACTCGCTTGTAATAAGCGCCAAATCATATGCTGTTGTATAGTGTCCATCTTCATCAAGACCATGTGGATTTTTAAAATTAGAATTTTTTGCTCCAATCTTGTGAGCTTCTTTTGTCATAAGTACAGCAAAATCATCTATCGAATTTGATATATGCAATGCAAGTGCAGTTGCCGCATCATTTCCAGAAACTAACATCATACCATATAAAAGTTCTTTAACCGTAAGGCACTCATCCTTTTTTAAATATATAGATGTTCCTCTAATACCTATTGCTCTATCATCAATTTTTACTTTTTCATCAAAGTTGTCACAATTTTTTAACACAGTAAAAAATGTTACAATTTTGGTTGTGCTTGCATTCGCCAGTTTTTGATTTTCATTTTTTGAAAGCAAAATCCTTTTGGAATTTTTTTCAATAACACACATTGCTTTTGAAGTATCACTTGCAAATACTGTACTATTTGTTGTATTATTATTTACCATAATACCACAATATATTGTTGTTATTAGTAGTAAACAAATATTAACAAATATTACTATTCTATTCTTCTTTTTCATTTTTAACCCTTATTTTTGACATAATAGTATTTAAAAAATTTATAATAGTTTGATATGCAGTCTTGTTTTCTATTCCAACAAACTTTATATCATCATTCATTTCAACAATAAATCCAACAGGTGTTATACTTGCTCCACCACCACTTCCACCACAAGTAGGAAACGGTAATTTTTTATTTGCTGAATTATATTCTCCACCACCTACAACATAACCAACTGACACTTTATTTATTGGTATAATAATATTCCCACTTGGAGTTATAATTGGGTCGCCAATAATGGTATTTGTTTTTAACAAATCTTCAACCTTTGATATTGTCATACAAATAAAATCTTCCAAAAAATTAGGATTGTTCTTTATTTCTTTCATACATTCTCCTTCTAACACTTAATAATGAAACAATAATGCTATAAAATAGTTCGCTCATACTTATTTTTGCACATATTTTTGATTTTATTAAAAATTTATCTTTATTGTATATCGGAATAACAGTACTACAAAAAGACGAAGTTGGCTTCCTTGTCTTTAAAAAGGCAAACAGCATTTTGATTAAGGAATTTAATGTTCCACATAGCATTGCTGTTTGATATGCATCATATCTTATTCCAATTTTTGCATTTATATCAAAAAAGCTAATTTGGATTTTATCTTTTATATTACTTATAAATTGGTCAATAAACAACACTTGTTTTTGAGATAATTCAATGTTTATGTCTTGTTGTTTTTTGTTTATATACAGCAATATTCTGTTATTTTTATATAACATTTTTATGGTAACTATTTTTATCTTACAAACACATAATTCCATTGAAATTTTTTTGTTATTACCATCAACTTTTATATCTATTTGAGTTTGTATTGGTATAAGAAGAATTATAATAAAAAATAGCGGTATGGTTAGATATAAACTTTCCATATCACTATTATTTGTTTTTTCATTTATTTTATACAAGTTAAACAACATCATCAGTATTGTCTTTTTGGGTAAAATCCATCTTTTGGATATTGTTCGCTTTCAAAACTTCATCTACTCTATCCAACATTTCTTTATCTTCCGCTTTAATTTGTTTTACATCCTTTTCATTCTTTAAAAATTCAGGAATTTCTTCTTCATCAGGAACTTCATAGTCACGATAAAGTCCGTCACTTGAAAGTTGATTATCATATGTTTCACTTCGTATAACATTAATTCTTTCTAGTAATTCTTCATAATCTGGCAATTCACTTAAATCTTTAAGATTAAAGCGTTTCAAAAACTCATCAGTTGTTCCAAACATATATGGCTTTCCAACTGCATCCTTTCTTCCAACAATTTGAATCATTTTGTTATCAAGTAGTACTTGAATTGCATAGTCCGCTGAATTGATTTTTCTTATTTCTTCAATTTCAAGCTTTGTTATAGGTTGCTTGTATGCAATGATTGCAACGGTTTCTAGTGCCGCTTTTGTTAAGGCTTTTTCTCTTATTGGGTTCAAAACAACAGAAATTTGCTCTGCATAATTTGGGTTTGAACATAGTTGAATTTTGTCTTTATATTCTATTAAGTGTATTCCACTATCTCCACTAAGTTCTTGTTTTAATTCATCTAATGCTTTATTAAAGGTCTTTTTGTCAACTTCAAGTTTGCTCATAATATCTTCGGTTGCAACACCTTCTCCAGAAATAAACAATGTTGCTTTAATAATTTCCTTCAAGTTGTTCATTTATATCTTCTGCCTCCTTATCTTCGTTCTCTTCATTTGAAATTATATCAATTTCTCCAAATATATCACTTTGTTGTGCTTTTACAAATTGTCTTTTTAATAATTCAAGCAACGCAAGAAAAGTGTTAATCAGTTCACTCTTGGTAAAGTCAATATCAAAAAGACTTGAAAATTTTATCATCTTTTTTTCTCTTACAACATTTTTGATTTCAATAAATTTTTCCGCAACGGTGAATCTATCTTTTGCGATTTGTTTTGGTTCTTCTTGAATTTCCTTTTTTGGCGCTTGTGCCATCATAATAGCAAAGGCATCAAGCATACTATCAAGTGTCATATCTTTCAACTTTATTCTAACATTACCTGCCATCTTATCAGGTTTTTTATAAAGTTTATCAAGGTCTTCAACATCTGCCAATTTTTCACTTGCTTCACGAAATAACTTCAATTCCTTAAGTCTTGCCAAAAGATTTACTTCTGGGTTGTCCTCATCTTGAGTTTCTTCTTCATCAGGTGGAAGTAATGTCCTTGATTTTATTTCAATTAGTTGCGCCGCTATTTCAATAAATTCACTAGCATTTTCCATATCAAGTTTTTCAAATGTTTTCAAATATTCAAGATATTGTTCTGTTAAATCCGCAAGTTTAACTGTTTCAATATCCATTTTATTATCTTTAATTATTTTTAGTAATAAATCAAGAGGTCCTTCAAAATTTTCTAGTTTCACGTTATAAACGTTTTGAGGATTTTCTTCTTCCATTAAATCTACTTGTTCTTCTTCTATCATAAAAATAACCCCCAAAAACTGTTAAATACCCATATAAGACCATTTACGACATAATTGTAAGCAATATCAAAAAGTGGAGTTACAAGTATAACAAACAAAATTATTGTCCCATACTTTTGCAAAAATGTAATAAATTTGTTTCCTGCTGGTGTAATTGCCTTTAAAAAATTAAAGCCATCAAGTGGATATATTGGTATAAGGTTGAACACAAATAATGATAAATTGAGAGATAACATAAAGTACAAGAAATACTTTAAAAAAACCATAAACATATTTGTTTGTGCAATTATTTTGCTTCCAACAAAAAACCAAACACCGCTAAAAACAAAGGCAAGGATCAAATTCATAAATACCCCTGCAAGTGACACAATACTCATATCACGTTTATAGTGCTTGTAAAATATTGGATTGATTGCAACAGGTTTTGCCCAACCAAAGCCGAAAAAAATCAAGCATAAAAATCCAACTGGGTCAATATGCTTTAACGGATTAAGCGTCAATCTTCCCATAAGTCGTGGAGTTGGGTCTCCAAATTTTATTGATGTGAATGCATGTGCAAATTCATGAAGAGAAAATGAAAATAGTAATGCTAGCATATAGCCTAGCATTAGTGCCAATATCTCTAAAAATGATAATCCTGAGCCTATTATTTGATATAACATAGTATATTCATTATACTATACAGCAATAAGTTTTGCAAGAACAATAAAATAAAAAAACTGCAAATTAATTTTCTCAATTTGCAGTCAAATAATTAAATTATTTACCAAGCATTTGCAATTTTATGGATTGAGTCGGCAATTGTTATTTGTTTCACATCCTGTTTTGCAATAACATCTATTTCTTTTAATACTTTTCCTTGCTTTGAAACAATAAGCGTTCCAACTTTGTCACCACCTTTTATTGGTGCAACAAGTTTTTTAATGTCATATGAAATTTCATAATCATTGCTCTCGCCTTTCTTCGTTATCATATTATAACTTTCACAAGCATATAAATCAATAGTCTTTACTTTACCTTTTGAAACCTCTTGATTTGCTAAAACGGGTTCACTTATATTAACAATTGTTTTGTTGTCAAAATTTGCAAAACCATAATTAAATAGATTTGTTGTTTGCTTAAACCTTTCTTGTCCACTTTTCGCACCAATAACAACAGCAATTAAATTTAAACCATTTTTGTTTGCCATTGCCGACAAGCAATACCCTGCTTCATTTGTTGAACCGGTTTTCCCGCCAGTACAACCTTTGTAATACCTAACGAGTTTGTTTGTATTTACAAGTTCGGTTTTCCTTCCCGAAGGGTGAACAAGTGTATCCATCCAAATTTTACTCATTTTGTGATAATGCTCATATTTTGACACTTCTTTTAAGATTATTGCACAATCGTTTGCACATGAATATTGTTCTGGTGCAGGAAGTCCTGTACAATTTACATATAAAGTGTTATCCATTTTTAGTTCTTGTGCCCTTTTATTCATTTTTGCAACAAATTCGCTTTCGCTACCTGCGATATACTCTGCAAGTGCAACACTTGCATCATTTGCTGATGACATAATAACACTTTTTAATAAATCTTCAGTCTTGTACTCTACATATGGGTCAATAAATGCTTGCGAACCACCCATTTTTGATGCATTCTCTGTTGTTGTTATTTTTGTTTCTAATGTCAATGCATTATCATCCAACGCTTCATAAGTTAAAAGTATTGTCATAAGTTTTACCATACTTGCAATTGGAAATCTTGCAGTTGAATTTTGTTCATACATTACTCTACTAAAATTTTCATCAATAAGTAAGCATGCCTTTGCATCAACACTAAATTTAGTTTCTGCATACACAACATTGCTATCTTTAATACCACTGTATATTGATATTAACATTAAGCATAGTACACAAAATATTGATATCACTGTTTTTTTCATATTACTCTCCTATTTAAAAAACTATCTTTTATAAAGTGTTTACTTTATTCAAAGATAGTTTTATCAAAATTCAAGTTTTTATTCTTTTATTAAGTTTTCAATAATAGTTTTAATTTTCAAGCAAGATTTTTTTGCGTTATCAAGAACCTCTTGATGATTAAGTTTCTCTTCGTTTTGCTTTGATGTAAATACATTAACAACACTTGCAATTCCTGCAACTTTCATTTTTAGATAGTTACATATAATACAATCAAAAACTGTGCTCATAGAAACTGTATCTGCTCCAAGCATTCTTGCAAGTTCAACTTCTGCCCTAGTTTCATAACTTGGGCCAAGGAATTGTATATGGACACCCTCTCTTACATCAATATCATTCTCGTCAGCAATTTTCTTCATTTTGTCAAACATACCTTTATCATATGCATTTGCCATTGGAGTAAATTCCAAAGGAGTTATTGCAATCAATGGGTTTTGTCCAGTGTAATTTATATGGTCGGATATAAGCATTATATCTCCAACCTTAAATGTTTTATTTAACCCGCCACAAGATGTTAACAAAACAATTTTGTTAGCGCCCAACTTTGAGATGATTTCAAAAGGTATTCTAACAAGATTCATATTTCCACTTTCGTAGTAATGATATCTTGAAACGATAACAACATTCTTCTCTCCATATTTCCCAAAAATAAATTTTCCGCTATGTCCTGGAACTTTAGATTTTGGCATACCTAAACTTTGATATGAAATGATTTGAACTTGCTCAAGTTCAGGTATACTTTCCATAAGTCCACTACCGGCGACAATAGCATAATCAACGCTTTGAATATTATATTTTCTTTTTATTATGTTTACTATTCTTTCAACTTTTCTTTCATAATTCATAATAATTACCACCCGATTATTTTTAGCATATATTTAGTATTATTGTCAAATTATATAACAAGTATTACATTGCTTCTAAATATAAATAACAGCAATGTTTCGATTAAATTAAGAATAGTTAATATTATATTACAAACAAGTATCGGCATAATAATACTACTACCTTTATTGCAACCATACTTTTTGTTTTTGCAAAAAATATTGCTCATGTAACAAAAAAACAACATAAGGGCAATTATCATAAGTAGCTGACATGGGAATATTATTAGCACCGACTTTAGAATTCCGTTAAATGAAAAAATAAAAATAAACGAAACACAATTCAAAGATATTAAAAAAGAACGATATGCGAGCAAGCACCATCCAAATATAGACAAAAAAGAATTTAACGAGAAAACCAAAAGTAACAAAGAAACTAAAAGATACGAAAGAAGTCTTGCGAAAAAATTTGCGGAAAAGTTTTCAAAATCTTCCAACTTATATATTACATTAAAACTATCAAGGATATCATTATCGCCTGCCGATTGTAATTTAACTGCAGTAAATATTCCTGTAAGTATGCCGACAAGACAAAACAAACAGCATACAACAATTTTTGCTTTATTATTTGAAAAGAACTCAATTAACGAATATTTTAAATTATAAAAAGCAGATGAAAATTTTGACTTTTTCATAGTATATATCTATTCGTTTAATTATATAAATATACTTTATTTAACCAACTTCTTCCATCATCCAATCAAGATAAACTCCATAACCTTTTGTTGGGTCATATAAGAAAACATGCGTTACTGCACCCACAAGTTTGCCGTCTTGAATGATAGGTGAACCACTCATTCCCTGTACTATTCCACCGGTTAAATTGAGCAATCTTTTATCTTTTACACGAAAAACAAAGCTTTTGTCGTGTGGCGAATTTTGATTATAAACTTTTATTATTTCTATATCGTATTCTTCTCTTATCCCACTAACCGAACTAACAAGTTTTGCCTTGCCGGGTTTTACAACAAGTCGTGAGGCAATATTACAACACTTATTTTCATCAATAATTTTGCTATTATCCGTTATTTCTCCAAAAACACCACAATTGGTATTTTTGGTTATGTTGCCCTTACTATTAGACCCTTGTACAAAAAGACAACGCAATTCTCCTGCCTTACCCTTTTGACCTTTTGTTATTCCAAGCATGGAGCATTGATAAATTTTTCCATTATTAACTGGTATAATTGCCCCTGTTTCATAATCAGTTATCGCGTGCCCCAATGCACCAAAATCATTTTCCTTTGTTACAAACGTCAATGTCCCAATGCCTTGAGCATCATTTCGTATCCATATGCCAAGTTTATACTCGCCCGATTCCGCATCAAAAACGGGTGTAATTTTTCCATTTTGTTCTTTTCCATCTCTAAGATATGTTACAGCAACATCCTTGCCGTTCGAGATTTTTAATTGTTCTTGTATATTAGTTACATTAAATATGCTTTCATTGTTTACTTTTGTTAATATGTCACCTGTTTTTAGTGTATCTTGTTCAACGGATTTTTCTATGCCATTTACCATATTTGTTCCAACAACTATAACACCCTTTGTTGTAACACTAAAACCAAGTGGTATTCCACCTAAAAAGACCATTTTGTCATCACACAAAACAACTTTTGTTTTTTTTATAGGAATAAACCCAAAAAGTTTTACCACCATATATGAACGTTTCTCTTTTACTCCACCAGTTGTCCATGTATCTTCAGTTAAGTTAGTTTCTATAAAATTACCTAAGATATGTTCTGTATTTATCTTATCAATATTTGATATTGTTATTGGTGCATTATTGTTTAAAAGAGAAATAGTGTCAAAATTTATATTCCTTACAGTTATAACAAAACAAACTGCCAGCATAATACCAATAATTTTTAATACTATTTTTTTTAGCATAACGCACTCCTTACTTTTAGGCATAAAAAAACTACCTTATTTGGTAGTTTGTTTTTATTTGTTTAATTTATTCAAATTTGTTTTAAACTTATTTGCTGACTCAATAAGTTCTTTGGCATGTTCAAGTCCTGCAGTTGACTCTTTTGACCCAAATAATGTTACAAGATAAGATGCAAGTTGGTCTGTTGATAAATAACTTGCAACACTTTTTGTATGCTCTCCTTCAACTCGTTTTGAAATATAAATATACTTATCTGCAAGTGCAGTTACTTGTGGCAAGTGAGTTATACAAATAATTTGATGCGTCTTTGAAAGAATTGAAAGTTTTTGACCAACCAAATATCCAACTTCTCCACTAACTCCAGAGTCAATTTCGTCAAATATAAGAAGATTTGAATCTTCACAATTGGCAAAAACATTTTTTATTGCAAGCATAAACCTACTCAATTCTCCACCGGATATTGTTTTTACCAAACTTCTTTGTTGCTCTCCGGCATTAGCTGAAAACATAAATTCAATAGTATCAAACCCACATGGAGAGAATTCTGCATTTTCTATATTTGGCAATTCGTTAAACTTAATTGTAAATTTTGTATTCTTCATTCCAAGAGTCGCAAGTTCTTTTTCGACCTTTGTTTCAATCTCTTTTGCAACCTTTAATCTTGTGTTATGAACTTTTACACAAATGTCATATAATTTTTTTACAATACCATTCTTTTCCAATTGTAATTTTTGCAAGATTTCTTCACTATTTTGAATATTGTCATATTTTGTTTTACATTCATCCAAATATTTTAGTACATCATCAATACTACTTCCGTACTTCTTTTTTAGTGACTTTATATTTTCAAGTCGCAAGGTAAGGTTATCTAATTCATTTTCTGAAAATGACATATTTGACATATATTCCTTTATTGATGAAGAAATATCTTCAAATTCAATAAACACACTTTTCAACCTTTCGGCATATTCAGTTAATTTATTATCATAATTGCTTGCAAGTTCCAAACTTGACAAAGATTGATATAAGTTATCATTGGATAAACCTTGATATGCTATTTCCAAAGAGTTTGATATCTTTTCATAATTTGACATTACTTGAATGTCGTTTTCAAGTTGTTCATCTTCCCCTTGCTTTAGGTTTGCATTTTGAATTTCCTTTATTTGATAATCCAAAATATCCAAAGTTCTTTCTCTATCCTTATCATCTCCACCAAGAGATAATATTTGCCTTTCTATATCTTTCTTTTGGCTTAACAATTTGTTAAGTTCACTTTTATCTTTTTGTAAATCTTTTTGAGCATAGTTATCCAAAAGTGTCAAATGGTTGTTTGAATTTAAAAGTAATGTGCTGTCATGTTGACCGCAAATATCAACAAGTAAACTTCCAACTTGTTTCAGCATAGAAACTGTGACTGGTTCACCATTGATTTTGCAACTAGACTTACCTTCAGTATTAAAACTTCTTGAGATGATAAGGGTATCATCACAGTCAATATCAAAGTTATTTAAGCAGGCATTGACCTTTGGGCTTAGATTAGAGAAAACAGCCTTTACAAGCATTTCATTCTCTCCAGTTCTTATGTTGTCCTTATTAGGTTTATCACCAAGCACAAATTTTAATGCGTTAATTACAATACTCTTGCCTGCACCAGTTTGTCCAATCAAAACATTAAAGCCTAAATTAAAACTTAGACTTGTGTTCTCTATTATCGCAAAATTTTTTATATTAAGTGTCTCTAACATTTTTATCCTATCTTATCATACTTTGTAAAGTTTTTGATGCTTTATTTGAACTTTGTAAATCGGGGAAGATTATCATAACAGTATCATCTCCACACACAGCACCCATATTATTTTCAACATTCAACTTGTCAATCATACTGCAAACACCAGAAGCCAAACCTTTTACTGTTTTAATAACACAAAGATTTTGGGCAACCTTGATTGATATCACACTTTCACGAAACAATGAAATATTCTTATTGGACACAGTTTGTTCTCCATTGTCCATAAGTGCATACTTATATTTGCCTTCAGCACCCAATATTTTTATCAATCCAAGTTCTTTTATATCTCTTGAAATTGTTGCTTGCGTTATATCAAAATCTGCCGCTTTTAGGTATGCAACAAGTTCATCTTGTGATGCAATATCCTTTGTCGATATAAGTTCCAGTATCTTTGATTGTCTTGACGACCTAGCCATAACCACATACTCCTTAATATGCTTAATCCCTTATAAATAAAGGATTGTAGCGTGTTTTGAATAATTATACATTTATATTTATTCAACCCATTTGGAATTATTATACAATGAAATTTATAATTATGCAAGTGATTTTTGTATAAATATTCATGCAAAAATTTATGCTTATAAACAAAATGTCATATTTATAAATTGAAAATGTTTAAAAATACATAGTCATACATTAAAAAAATATGCTCAAATCATTCAAGATTTAAGCATATTATTTTTATTTGTTCTCTTCCCTACTCTCGTTGTCTATATCTAGATTTTGCTTGGCAATGTCATCATCGTCAAATTTATCTTTTTTGTTTTGCTTTTTATTTTTATCTTTATTTTGTGGAGTAAACCAACTTATTACTTTTCCAACCTTTATTATAATTGCAGTCGAGTTATCAATTGCATACTTTTTACAAATCGACTTTCCAAAAATTGTCATACTTGCAACAATTGCACTCACCAAGGATGCAATAATAATGCTTAGTGGTGACTCTGATTCAATCGCAAATTTTACAACAATACTTGCACCAGCAGCACCAGATAAAATTCCGCACACATCGCCAATTACATCACAACATATTGAAGATACTCTATCTGCCTTTGACAACAACTTTAAAGCTTCCTTTGCTCCCCTAACCTTTCTAGATGCCATTGCTCTAAAAGGTTCAGTACTTGCAGACGTTGTTGCGACACCAATCATATCAGTTATTATCGACAATGAAACAAATACAATAATTACAAGTATTGCAACAACAATTCCTGTTACCCCCAAAACTAGTTCACTAACTATCCCAAAGCACATTGACAAGGCAAAAGATAATATCAAGATTTTTATCGACCAAACCATTTGAGATTTGTTTTGCTTTTCAATGCGTTTGGGTTTTTGTTTATCTTCTTTATTCAAATCAAAAATCCTCTCTTTATATAAATATTCCAAAGTTAAAGAACTATGAAATTATAATTAAAAAAAATGAAGGCAACAAGATAAGTAAACCTTGCGGCATAGGTTCGGTCGGATTTCCCAATTTTACACTTACCGTCACCGAATAAGCAGTTTCCTTTTAAGCAAAATATTAACACCGAATCGCCACTTAGACCACACTATAATCCCTACCCCATTTGAGAATTACCCCAACAGTCTAGAAGTTTTCCTTGACAATCGAACTTGCTCTTAGCTCTTTTTGCAGTCGTTATTTCATGCACAAAGCCACCATAATTGTTGACGTCAGCCATTATGATAACTTTGGCGTGCAATTCCTAAAAAACCACTCAAAGCAGGCTACGCTGCACACAGCCGTTGACCGCATTGCAGGTTCTTCCCCAGAGAGTACACAAAAAATTGTGCACCCTTTTGGGTCTCCACGATAATTGGGTCGGATTTTATATGCCATTATAAAACGCCCAAAAATCTTAACTCCCAGCAAGTGCCCCGATTTGGGCAACCAAGGCAAGCACCAGGAACTTCACAGTTGTGCCCGACGATGCTTATTAAATAACACCTTCCAAGCAAATTCGTTTGACTAGAATACTGCGCCTTCATTTATTATTATATCATACATATTTTTAAATTTCAACTATATATTTTGTATTATAATATATTGCATAACACAATATATAGTAAAACACTATTTCATTAACTTTTCAGAATAACCATCCAAATCTTTTACGATTTCAGTAATTTTGCCCTTATTTACATTCAATATATCATAACACTTTTTGGACAAGTCTTTTGCTTCATCAAACAACTTTGCCGCTTCATCAAGCCCACATTCTCCACTCTCCAACTTTAATGTTATCTCTTCTAATCGTTTCATCATTTCTTCAAAACTCATATCACTTATTCTCCTTTTCTAATATGTTTGCAACGACTTGCCCATCCTTAAACACTATACATATATCATCATCAACTTTAACATCATTGATAGACGAAATAATTTTATTATTATGTTTTACTACGCTATACCCCAATTTCAATATCTCACTCGGGTTCAACTTTTGAACTTTTGAGGTTAATATATCAAGTTTATGACTCTTTTCAGACAATTCAATATTTACATAATCTTTTAACCTATTTATTATTTCGGTAAGGTTATCAATATAGTTATCATTTAGGGCTTCCATATTATCAGCAAAAGTTTTTGTTATATCTTTTAGTTGTTCATTCTTATCAAGCAAAACCTCAATAATAGCATTCTTAAGCCTAGTTATTTCCCTTAAATAACTTTGTTTTCTGTCTTCAACATTTGCACAACAAAGTTCACTTGCTACGCTTGGCGTCGGTGCTCTTAAGTCACTAACAAAGTCACATATAGTAAAGTCAGTTTCGTGTCCAACTGCCGACAAGACAAATTTGTTGGATTCAAAAATTGCATCAGCAACGACTTTTGTATTAAATGGTTGTAAATCTTCAAGAGAACCCCCACCTCTTGCTACAACAATCAAATCAACATCATAATCATTAAAGAACTTAATTCCTTCAGCAATGGTTTTCTCTGCATTTTGCCCTTGAACTCTTACAGGATACAAAACAATATCAATATATGGATTTCGCCTATTCCTTACATTTATTATATCTTGGATTACAGCCCCTTCCTTACTTGTCACCACGCCGATTCTTTTGATATTGTTTGGCAATGGTTTTTTCTTTTTTGGGTCAAAGTACCCTAACCTTTCAAGTGATGCCTTTAATTCAATAAATTGTTGATATAAATCACCAATTCCGTTTTTAACGACATTTATCACATTAAAATTTAACCTGCCACCTTTTACATAATATTTTGGTGAACCAGTGACTATTACATTATCGCCATTTGCAAAATCAAAATTTGGCATATTAAAACAAACGCAAGATAAACTTGCGTTCTCATCTTTGAGTGTAAAATATACAACACCCCTTATAATGCTAATGCCTGAGATTTCTCCAACAACACTAATATTAAACAAAAGTTCTTCAGCATCAAAAATTTGTTTTATATACGTTGATAGTTGAGTTACAGATATTGCTTTATTTTCCATCATCTTCCTTTAGTATTGATTTTAATATTCCATTGACAAAGGAATAACTCTTATCAGTCCCATACTTTTTGGCAAGATCAACACATTCATTTATAATAACACCTATTGGAGTTTTTTTATAGTAGAAAAATTCACTAACTGCCAAAGATATAATTGCCCTATCAATTTTGTATATTCTATCCAAAGAAAAGTCTTTTAGGTTATTTGAAATTTTTTCATCAACTTCATTTTTATGTGCAAAATATAAGGATACAAGTTCATTGGCAAAATCTTGGTCTTCTTTTTTATCAAGTTTTTCCAAATCAAAAAAGATATTCATATCATCTTCATTTGATATAAACAAACTTTCATATATTTTCATAAATGCTACTTCTCTAGCCAATTTTCTCATAATTAACTCCTTAATGCAAGAAAGAACCCAACAAGTAAATTGTTGGGAACTTTTTATGCCTGTTCTTCTGTTTTAAAATCAACACCCACAATATGCACATTTATTTTGCTAACACGCATATCCACCATTGATACAATATTATTTTTTATATTATCTTGAACTTTGTATGCAATGTCTGGCACATTTATCCCACTAAATATTCTAATGAAAACATCAATAGCAAGTTGACCATTTTGTGAAACCTTAATTTTTACACCCGTTGAATCGGACTTATTAAATACCTTTTTAAATTTCATCCAAAATGAATCTTCAAGCGATGCTACCCCACTTATTTCTTTTGTGGCCAAAGAAATAATAGAAAGTAGAATATTTCTATCACAAGTTATTTTGCCTTTATCTTGATTTAAATCGTTTATAATCTCTGCCACTTTTTTACCCCTTATTATATTATATAATTACTTTATATTTGTATTATATACAAAAACAATAAATATAAGTATTAATAATATAACATAATATCAAAGGTTTTGCAATTATTCTACGGGAATAATTTTAATATTATCAATAGATTTTGATGTTTGTTGTTTTACGATTTCAACAATTTGAGCGACTTGTGAACTTTCCAAATTTGCGCCTTTTACAATAACATTCACATTGTTTGCTGAATTTGTAACAATTACATCTTGAAACCCTTTTGCTTTTATAAGACCTTCCATAACAAGTTCTGATTCCATTGCATTCACTATTTCAAGTTTCTTTGCTTCTGCATTTGCGATTGCTTCACTTGAAGAGCTTTCACTGGAGATAATTGAATCATAATACAATAACTCTTGGTCTCTTGTTGATTGTCTATCTGTTCTGTATGTATCAAAATAGTTTGCAGTTGTTATTGCACCACTACTTGTTGGTGTTGTTGCATTGTTATTAAGTGCAACATTAAGATACCCTGTTACCCCAAGCAATAATACCATTGCAATCAAAATAAAAATTTTTGTTTTTTTCTTTAACATAATTAAATCTCCTTTTATTCCCCTACTAAAATTTCTATGTTATTTGCTTCAACATCTAAAAGTGCTTCCACTGCTTTTTGCAGTTCTAATCTTGTGTTAATGTTTTTTGCACCACTAGCAACAATAATCACACCACTTACCTTTGGTAAATTTTGCTTTATTACAATTGGAGTAGACTTCCCGGAAACAGAAACCAAAATCAAATCTTCGTTTTTTGTTGTCTTGGTTGTTGTCGTCCCGGAGTTTTGTGAACTTGTTGTCACTTCTTCCATATTTGTTGCATAGACATACTCAATTCCACATGCTAAAGTTATCATAACATTAACCTTTCCTGCTCCTTGGATATGTCCTAGTACAGAAGTAAGTTTATTCTCCAAATAGTCTGCATATTCCTCTGTTGTTAAAGTTGATATTGTCACATTTTCTGTTTTTTTGTTAGAAAAAGAAGTACTGTATATCAAAAGCAAGACTGCACAAAAGATAACAACAACTATAATTTCAATATGTTTTATATTCTTTATCTTTTCAAGAATATTAAATTTGCTTTTTTTATTATCCGCCACTATATTCAATCTTCTCCTTTTCTATGTTTACTTTGGAAAGTATGACTTCTTCAACTTCCTTCTTTATATCTATATGCTGTTCATTTTTTTCTATGACCGCATTTGTTAAATCTACAAATATGCCATTTATTTCCATTGCTTTTACAAATATATCTGCGGATATTGCTATATCAACATTAAGTATTCCTCGACTTTTTATACCATTTTTTATTTCATTTTCAAGTGCTGTTAATTTATCTCTATTTAGTTGGTATATATAATCTTCTTGCAGTTCAATCTCACTTGTATTTATAAATGATGAATAATCAACCTGATAGTTTTTTATGAACTTTGGTATGGGTGCAATTATTACAAATATTATAATAAAATTGAATACAGTTTTTATATGTGAGGATATTTGTCCGCTCGGTAAAAATAAGTCAATTAGAACTGACAAGATACATATGCCTGCTATGGATAAAACCCATGACGATAAGTCTGACATTTCATCTCCTTTTAAAATACATTTGCTGTGCACATAACTATTCCCAAAACTAGCATATATGAAAATGCACATCCCAAAATTAAAACGATAAGTAATGAAATATTTTTTGAAATCATTGTTATAAAGTTTGAAATTTTACTGTCAGTAACAGGTTCAAGTATCGCCGAGGTTAGTTTTAGAGCAAGCAAATAAACAATTAACTTCAAAACTGGTACAAGAATTGTTATTAGTAATAAAATCAATCCACACAAGCCGACAGCATTTTTAATTAAAACACTACTTGCAACAATTAAATTAAGACCATCAGCAAGGTATGACCCAACAAGAGGAATGGTGTTCTTTATTGTATATTTTGCTGTTCTTATTGAAATGCCGTCAACGTTTCCAGCACTTATTCCTTGTATTGCCAAAAATGCCGAAAAAACAGTAAAAACAATACCTATTATCCATTTAAAAAGGCTAGAAAAGAACTCTGTAAATTTGTTTAGTTTTACATTATTTGATAAATTTGAAACAATTGCAAAAACCATTGATATAATAAAAATTGGCATCAAGATTTTTGTAAATATTGAAGTAATTGTCCCGCTTAAAACGGCTACTGCTGGTTGATACATACTTATAGAAACATTGCTACCTATTGCCGTCATAACTGTTAACAAAATTGGCATAACTGCATCAATTTGTTTTTTTATTGAAATAATTGTGTTTGAAGTAAATGTTACCATCTGAGTGATTGACCCTATAAGTATTGCAATGATTGCTCCAAAACAAACAAAATGTATTACATCACCTAATGACTTATTTTTGGAATTTGGTCTTGATGCATTTACCAAACTAAATGTTATACCAATTGATATAATCAAGCAAATAATAGGAATAAATGACAATATGTTTCCAAATATTAAATTGAGTATTGCAGAAAACAGCGATTGCTGATTTTGAGAGAACTCTCCATTGATAATTTTTTTAACTTTATCAAAAAAACTGCTTGAACCTAACAACTCATATTGTTCATTGTTCAAAGAGTTAAGGACATCCTCAACACTTGAAAAATCTAAATCTTCAAGTTGAGAATCTACACTTTCTGTTATTGTTTCTTCTATTTCACTTTTACTCATAGTTCCATCACAAATAACAACTTGAGAAAAGCATTCTTTGTAAGCAAACATTAAACTGCACGAGCAAATTGCAATAAACAAAACTAACACAACTTTTTTCATGGCAATAGCTCCATTATAATTTCAATGATATTTGTAACTATTGGAAGTGAAATATATAAAATCAAAATCTTCCCGGCAAAAATAATTTTATCACCAACACTACTATTTCCCGAATCGGCGCAAAGATTCGCACTAAATTCAGTTAAATAACCAATACCCACAATCTTTAGCACAATTTTTAACAACCCTACATTGAGCCCTGTTTTTTCTACAATGTTGGTAAATGTTGTAATAATATCAAATATGTAGTTAATTATTTGACTAAGTATCAAAATTCCACCACAAACTCCAACAATGATTGCAATCTCTGGTTTTATTGGTTTTATTATTATTACACATAGTATTGTTATAATCCCTATACCAATAATTTTTACAATTTCCATATAACCTCAAAAGCCAAACAAATTTTTGACTGTATCAAAAAGAGTTCCAATCAGATCGAGAACCATAAGTAACACAATTATCAATCCTGATAATGTTGAGAATGTGGCAATTTCTTCCTTGCCAGTCTGTTTTAAAACTTGTCCAACAACGGCAGTTAATATTCCAACTGCAGTTATTTTAAAAATAATTTCAACACCCATAATTTCTCCTTATATTATTAGCAAGCAAACAAGAACCCCCACAATCACCCCAAGTTTAATGAATAGCCCAGCATACTTTTTGCATTCATCATTTGCATTGATATACATCTCATTTATTTTTGCCAAATATGAATCAATCTCTTTTGCTTGGTTTGTTGAATCATACTTTCCAAGGCTAGAAAAAAATTTTATAATCAAATCTTTCTCTTCATTTTTTAAAATCTTTACATTATCTAAAATTGAGTTATCAATTGGTTTTTTGTTATCCAAAATTGAACAAACATTTGAACATATTGATGTCAAATCTGGACTTGAAACATTGGCAGAATTTTTTTCTATTACATTTTTTAATTTATCTTGAGAGAATGACACATCAAGTTTAAAACTTGACATAAAAATTTGAAGTGATGAAAAGAATTTCTTTCTTGATATGTAATAAGATGCTAGTTTGTACCCTAAAAGTGAAAAGCAAAATATAACACACAAAACTAAAATAACAACCATAGTCACCACTTAACAATCCGAGCAAATTTCTCGTTGTAAATACCTTCAAAAGTCCCCGGACCATCCCTTTTTGACAAAACTATATATCGCTCAAAAAAATTATGAGGTATGTTTTGAAATATTTTTTTACTTTTTAAATCTTCAATGCTTGACGCATGCATTGATGCCAGCACCTTTACGCCACAGTTCATTGCATCAATTAGGCAGTTTGCATCTTCAACACTACCAATTTCATCAGTAACAATTAAATTAGGGTTCATTGACCTAAGACACTTTAAAAAGCCATCTGGTTTTGTAGAATAACTCATAACATCACAAAAGTTTCCTATATCTAATGTGCTATTATCCCCACCTGCAATTTCACCTCTTTCATCAATAACGGAAATATTTAAACAATAATTATGGTTTGATATTTGATATAAAAAATCTCTAATAAAAGTCGTTTTACCTGCTCCGGGTGGAGAAATTACTAATGTATTATATATGCCGTTTTCATTTATGATATCATCAAAACAACAAAGTGAAAAATTTTTAATTTGGTGAGGTATTCGTATATTTAAACTGCTCCAAGAAACAATCGTTTTTATTGATTTGTTTTCGGTCACAACATTGCCACATATTCCAATCCGAACACCATTTTCAAGCATAATATATCCCTGTTTTATTTGTTCATTAACTGCATAAATTGAAAAGTCACTTGCCTTATACACAATTTCATTTATCATGTCTTGACTTGCAATTAAGGCATCGTCAATATCGCAACACAAACCATTATTTGACAAGTAATAAGGTTGTCCTTTTACAAAAACAACTATAGGTTTCTTTCTTCTTATCCTAATTTCGGTCAAATCTTTAAGTGACACCCTTTGCCTAAAAATATTTGCAAGATTATCCGTTAAAATATCAAGTAACATATATCTTCTCCCAAAATATGTATACTTTCAAGTAAATTTAAAATAACAAAAAATCAAAAAAAATATGCAATACTAAAAAGTATTACATATTTCGACATATTTACTAAACAAAATTATTTAACTCTTTCCATGTATGAGCCATCTCTTGTGTCAACTCTGATTTTTTCACCATTATTCACAAAGAGTGGAACATTAATTACATAGCCTGTTTCCAAAGTTGCTGGTTTGTAACTTGACTTTGTTGTGTCGCCTTGAACACCCGGTTCACAATCTGTTATTGTTAATTCAACAAATGTTGGTGGGACAACTGAAAATACATTACCTTTATAACTTTGAATTGTTGCCATCATATTTTCTGTCATAAAATTCATTGCATCAGCAACTTGAGATTTGTTAAGTGGAATTTGGTCATATGTTTCCATATCCATAAAATAATATAAATCTCCTTCATTGTACAAATATTGCATTTCTTTTCTTTCAATAACTGCAACTTGAAATTTATCAGTTGGGTTGAAAGTTCTTTCCAAAACTTGACCTGTTACAACATTCTTAAGTTTTGTTCTTACAAATGGTGAGCCTTTCCCTGGTTTTACATGCAAAAATTCAACAACAACGTAAACATTGCCTTCCATTTCAAAAGTTACACCTTTTCTAAATTCACCTGCTGTGATCATATTTTCTCCTTAATTAACTTTAAACTCATTTTAGTATAA
Organism: uncultured Clostridia bacterium; assembly: GCA_945919375.1. Lineage (GTDB taxonomy): Bacteria > Bacillota > Clostridia > Christensenellales > UBA1242 > UBA5893. The sequence continues at coordinate 79,990 of CAMEJD010000003.1, read as the reverse complement.
CACACAAATATATCAATTATCAACTCTTTTTTTAATGTCCGTAAAAGAATTTATAACCTTCTTTTTTGTATTTTAATAATTTTTTAACACTTTTCATTAAATCGTAATAATTACCATCATAAAAATCATATCGACCATAACCATTTTTAAACAAAGTATCACCACAAAAAATGTTATCTTTGTAAATATACGAAACTGAACCCTTGCTATGCCCCGGAGTGTGTATTACATCAAAACAAAATTCACCAATACACAACTTTCCTTCTTCAATCAATATATTTGCATGATAATAATCAAAATGTGCCCCAATCAAATTTGACAAATTGTTATCAGTGTAAAGTTTGTCAGCATCATCCTTATGAATATAAATAGGAATCCCCAATTTTTGTAATTTATATCCACTTTTTGAATGGTCAAAATGTCCATGCGTCAACAAAACAGCAAGAATTTTTATATTATTTCGCTTTGTGTACTCAATAATTTGCTCATATGCATACCCCGGATCAATTACAACACAATTATCTCCATTGGATAAAATATAGCAGTTTTCATTCAATTCTCCATTCGTTATTTTGTATACCATATCAAACCTTTTCATAGATGTTTTTCATAATCAAACTATCTGTAGTCATCTTATCTCTTGATTCAGAAATTATCGTTGGAGATAAATTCATATCCTTTATAACTTTTGCAAGTGGTTCAAAATCTGGGCCATAAACTGTGTCGTCAAAATTTAGGTGTCTTATCTCTCCCTTATTACCATATTCAATTTTAGAAAAATGAATATGGCAACTCTTTGCTCTTTCCCCCAACTTTTCTATCGCCAAATCAAAAACTTTTTTATAGTCATCATATGTTTTTAACATTCCACCTGTCAAAGCATTTATATGCCCAAAATCAAACGTTGGAACAAGACATTCATCCATTGTGCATATGTCTATTATTTCTTCATATGTCCCTATTTGTTGAGGTTTCCCCATTGTCTCTGGACAAATTCTTTTTCCGCCATTTAACAAACCTTTATCTTTTACAATTTCAAGGACTCTTTTTAGGTTTGTTTTTACAAGTTCCAATGCTTCTTCTCTTGGCAACTTTCCACAACTTCCAATATGTACAACATAATCAGTTCCACCCAAATCATTCAAAAGTTCAAGACCTTTTGTTATATATCCAAAAGACTTTTGAATCATATCTTCGCTTGGGTTTGCAAGATTGATATAGTATGGTGCATGGGCAGAAATCAATATGTTATATTTTTTTCCTTCTTCTCCAATTTTTTTTGCAGTTTCGCTGCCCATTGTAAATCCCCTTCCAAAAGATACTTCATATGCAGAAAGCCCTTTTTCTGATAACCACTTTGGTGCTTCAACTGAATGCTTATGTTTTTCTATATAAAATATGTCTTCATTTCCAGACGGTCCAAATCTAACCATTTTTGTTCCTTTTATTTTTCAAAAAATTTAAAATTATTTTCTCTTATCTGTTCAAGTGTGCAACTGTCAGTTATAGAATAATCGCCACATATAGTACGTATAATACCTAGCATAGTACCATATGTTGATAACTTATAAGCTATATCTCTACATAGACTTCGAATATATGTTCCGGCTGAACATTTTATTTCAAACATAAAGGTGTTCTTTTCCATTTGATATAGAACATCACAAGAATAAATTTTTATATGTCTTGTTTTAAGTTCAAATTCTTCACCTTTTCGTGCCAATTCATATGCGTTTTTTCCATTTATTTTTTTTGCGGAATATTTTGGAGGTAATTGTTCGAACTCACCAACAAACATTTTTGAAACTTCCTTTACTTGTTCCATTGTTATATTAACAGCATTTGAGTTAACAACAACACCTTCACTATCCAAGGTATCGGTTTCTTTACCAAAAAAGAAAACAGCACGATATACTTTTGTTTTGTTCAAGTATTCATCAAATAATCTTGTTGACTTGTTTAATGCAAGCAGTAATACCCCAGTTCCCAATGGGTCAAGTGTCCCCAAATGCCCTATCTTGTTCGGTTTTAATATTCGTTTTACAATTTGCACAGCCAAACTTGATGACATACCTGTTGGTTTATTCAAAACTATAATTCCATTTTTATCAAACATAGGCCACCTTAGCAATTTCTTCTTTACATAACATAATCAGTTTATCCAAGTTTTCCTTAAAATCTTCCCTTATTTCAAGGCCTGATGCTTGGGGATGTCCACCCCCACCAAAGTTTGATGCTATGTGAGATACATCATACCCAACCACACTTCTTAAACTTACTGAAAAAACATTTTTTTGCTTCTCTATAATAGTAAATGCAATTTTAGTATTTTCAAGATTAACTAGCATATTCACATAATCTCCAATATCGACTTTTGTAAAGTTATGTTTCATCATAAATTTGCCAGGAACAACAATATATGTTAGTTCTCCATCAAAAACTATTTGATTATTTAATAATTTTCTTATTTCAAAGGTTTTTCTTGGTATCATTTTTATTATGTTATAGTTTACAAGGGATATGTTTGCTCCCTTTTCTAGTAATTTTGCACCAGCAATATGAGTTTTGTATGTTGTATTGTCATGCAAAAAACAAGCAGTGTCATCAACAACACCCATATATAACTTTGTTGCTATATCTTTTGTTATATCAATTTTGGTATAACACAGCAAATCGAATATAATTTCGCTACAAGATGCTTTTTGACTATCAACATATGTTGCCGACTTCCCTTGCAAGTTTCTGTTTTTATGATGGTCAATGACAATTGTATTTTCAAAATTTAAGAAATCATCTTTATAACGTCCAAGCAATCTTTCACTTGCGACATCAACAGTAATTAGTAAATCATAATTCTTTAGTTCAAAATCTTTTGTGTTGATATTGTCATATTTTAAAAAAGTTAATCTTGGAGGAATATCATCATCAATAAAAGCATCAACATTTATGCCAAAATTTTTTATCAAAAAAGATATGGCAGAAATACTGCCCAAACAATCTCCATCAGGAGACTGATGACCAAAAACTGCCACATTCTTTGATTTTTTAATTAAACTAATTATTTGTTTCATCATCTTCGCTTTCTTTTGGTATATTAAGTGTTTCCAAAATTGCATTTATATCATCACTATGCTTTGCACCTTCGTCCAATATAAAGTTTAATTTTGGAGTGTATGGTAAATCAACCATTTTAACAAGTTCTCTTTTTATAAAACCTTCACTCTTTCTCAATTGATTTATAACAATATTTTTGTCACCGGTATAAACACTTACACCAACTTTACAATACCTAAAATCAACAGAAAGTTCAACAAAAGTTATTGTAATAAATTCATTAAGCCTTGGGTCATTTACCTTTGTTCTTAAAATTTCATTTAAGGCTCTTTCAACTTCAGAATTAGCCCTTTCAGTTCTTATGCTTGACATAACTAACTCCTTTTAATTTCCACTTTTTGATATACTTCAAGTGTATCTCCAACTTGAACACCAGTTGAATCTTTTAACTTTATACCACATTCATAACCATAGTTGATTTCTGCTTTATCGTCTTTTTGTATTCTCAATGCATCAATTTGTGTTTCAAGAATTTTATCCTTGCCACGATATACATTAACAAATGCATTTCTTGTAATCTTTCCATCGGTTACATATGACCCACAAACAACACCACTTTGAGAGAGTTTGAACATTGCTCTAACTTCTGCGTGGCCAATAGTTTGATTTTCATATTTAACTGTAAGCATACCACTAATTGCCTTTGTAACTTCATCAACTACTTCATATATTACTTTGTACGATTTTACTTGAACTCCCATTGATTCTGCAATTTGCTCTATCTTTGAAGAAAGTTTAAGATTAAAGTTAATTACAACTGCGTTTGATGCTTGTGCAAGCAATAAATCACTTTCCGTTACTGCACCCGCACCACTGTGAATGCAAACAACTCTCGCTTCTTCATTCTTTATTGCTGTTAAAGATTGTTTTAACGCCTCCACCGAACCTTGTACATCGGCTTTTATTATAATATTTAATGCTTTTAACTTGCCTTCATTAACTTTATCCATAAAGTCTTCAAGCGAAACGCCACTTGTTGAGTTTGCTCTAATTTCTTTTGCTTTTGAAATTCTTTCTTGGATAACTTGTTTTGAAAGTTTTTCGTCAACTGCAAACACCTTATCTCCAGAATTTGGCACACTATCAAGTCCTAAAACTGATACCGGAGTGCTTGGCAATGCAACTTTAACTTGTTTGCCATTTTCATCATACATTGCTCTTACTTTACCATATGATACGCCACTGATAATTGAATCTCCAACATGCAAAGTTCCGCTTTGAACCAAAACTGTTGCAATTGGACCTTTGTTCTTGTCAAGTTCTGCTTCAATAACAGCACCAACAGCAGATTGCTTTGGATTAGCTTTTAAATCTTGAACTTCAGCAACCAACAATATCATTTTTAATAGTTCATCAAGACCAATACCCTTCTTTGCTGATACTGGGACTAAAATTGCATCTCCACCCCATTCTTCAGGTAATACACCATTTTCTGCAAGTTGTTGTTTAACTCGTTCTATATTTGCTTCAGGTTTATCAATTTTGTTTATTGCAACAATCATTGGAACATTTGCTGCTTTTATATGACTGATTGCTTCAATTGTTTGTGGCATTATTCCATCATCTGCAGCAACAACCAAAACTGCTATATCAGTAACCTTTGCACCTCTTGCACGCATTGCTGTAAATGCTGCATGTCCTGGTGTGTCTATAAATGTAATTTTTTCGCCATTCCATGTTATTTGGTACGCACCGATTTTTTGTGTAATACCACCAGCTTCACCACTTACTACATTTGTTTTTCTTATGGCATCAAGCAAAGATGTTTTACCATGGTCAACATGCCCCATAACGGCAACAACCGGTGGACGTTTTTCCATTTCGCCTTCATTATCTTGAGTTTTTACATCTTCAAGCATTTGCTCTTCATATGTTTTCTCCAATTTTTGTTCAAGTTTAACACCAAGTTCACCACAAACAAGTTCTGCTGTCATGTAGTCAATTGTGCTATTGATATTTGCCATAACGCCCAATATCATCAATTGTTTTATTATTTCAGTAACTGGTCTACCAATTTTTTCTGACAAATTCTTTACTGTTATATTTTCAGTTGTAATTGTTGCATTATCAACTTTTGGAGCAACAAAAACTGCTTGTTCTTTCTTCTTTTTGGCAAGTTTTCTATTGCCCATTCTAATGCCATCATCATCCATTCCAGACATATCATCAACTATGATATTCTTTCTAAGTAAGGATTTTTTATTGATTTGTTTCTTTTCTTCAACTTGACGGTTGGATTTATTTTTGTTTCCATAATTTCTTTCAGGTTGAGAAAGGACTGAACTGCTTTCAGTTGGTTCAAAAATCTTAAAGGCATTTTGCTTTGATGACACAAAATTGTTATTTCTTCCAAATGGTCTTTGTCCATTTTGACCAAAAGTGCGTTGTTGACCATTATTGCCAAAAGAGCTTTGCCCATTTTGATTGAATTGTCTTTGACCGTTAAAGTTCGGATTTCTATATCCAAATTGGCGCTGTTGCCCATTATTGCTATTATATTGCCTTTGCATATTGCTATTTGGGCGGTTATTATTTCTAAAATCTCTATTATTATCAAAATTGCGTTTTTGATAATTCCCATTTTGAGTTCTATCAAAAGTTCTCTTTTGTTCTATTGGTTTTTGTTCCTTTGCTTGTATAGGTTTTTCTTGTTCTTCAACCTTTGGCTTTGGTTGTTGTTCTTTTATAACACTTGCAGTTTTATCTTTGTTTGATTGCTTTGTTGAATTGTCAGGAACATTATTTACTCTTGATTTTTTATTATCTTGAATAATTCTTAATTCCTCTTCAAGTTGGCTTTTTGATGCTCTTAATTCACGCAAAAAGACTTGCAAAGTGCCGCATTTTTGGACTTCGTAAATTGACCTAAGATTATTTAATATTGTTGATTTTTTTTCTGTTTGATTTGCCAAATTATTCACCTCTAATCACCTTTATAATTTCTTTAGATAAACCTAAATTTTTAAAACCTACGATTTTGCAATCATCTATTGATACAATTTTTGAGAATTCTTGAGCATCAATTTCAATTGTTTCGCAATTTGTTAATGTTTTTTTATTTGTAACAACTTTTTGTATGGTCTTTCCACTATCATTAGAATATAATATCAAATAAAGTTTTTTATTATATTTTTTTAAATTATCTGCTCCGATAATCACATATCCGGCTTTATTTGAAATATTAACTAAACCTTTAATTTTGTTTATTTGTTGTGTTTGCAAGTTCTATTTCCTTTAATATATTTTCATATTGATTTGTATCAAAATTTGTTTTGTAAATTCTATTAAATACTTTTTTCTTTAATATTGAATCAAGACAGGTTTTGTTTTTGCATACATAACACGCTTTGCCATTGTGTTTCTTTTGGTTATCAACAAAAAGTTGATTTTTATCAAAGACAAATCTATTTAAGTCTTTTTTATTAAATCTATTTCTACAAACTTGACACATTCTTTGTACTTGTTCCACTATTCACCATCTTCATTTATATCTTCAAGATTTGCAAAGTTATCATCTTCACCAAGATCGGTAAGTTCATATTCAACATCTTTTACTTCATTGTTTTCTTCTACTGAACTTTGTGGTTTTACATCAATCTTCCAGCCTGTAAGCCTTGCTGCAAGTCTTACATTTTGTCCACCCTTACCTATTGCCAACGACAATTTATCATCTGGAACAATTACTCTTGATGACTTCAAACTTTCATTTATTTCAACACTTAAAACCTTTGCAGGACTTAAAGCATTTGCAATATATTCAAGTGGGTCTTCTGAATATGGAACAAGGTCAATTTTTTCACCATTTATTTCACTCATAATGGTGTTTATTCTTTGTCCACGGTTACCTACGCATGCTCCCAATGCATCAATATGTGGTTTTGTTGCCATAATTGCAACTTTACTTCTGTTTCCTGGGTCACGAGCGATATTTTTTATAACAACTTCCCCATTTTCAATTTCAGGAACTTCAATCTCAAATAATTTTCTAAGGAATCCCACATTACTTCTTGAAACTTGAATTTGAACACCTCTAAATGAATCTTTTATCTTTTTTACATAAACTTTTACTCTGTCATTAACATGAAAAACTTCACCAGGAATTTGATCAGTTTCAAGCATTACTCCCTCAGTGTGTGAACCTGCTATTTGAACATAAACAACACCTTGTTCAATTCTTTTTACAATTGTTGTCAAAAGTTCATCTTCTTTTTCGCTAAGTTCATCAATAGCAATTTGTCTTTCCATTTCCTTTAATTTTTGCATGACAACTTGCTTTGCTGTTTGAGCGGCAATTCTTCCAAAATCCTTTGTATTCTCTTCTTGAGCAACAACATCTCCAACTTTGTAAGTTGATTTAATTTTTTTTGCATCTTCCAAAGAGATTTCCTTGTCTGGATCTTCAACTTCTTCAACAACAGTTTTATAGCTATAAATTTTAATAGTTGACTTTTCTTTGTTAAGTTTTACTTGTGCACTTTTTGCTTCACCATACATTTTTTTGTATGCCGATGTTAATGCAGTTTCCAAAGTTTCAATAAGTTGATCGCTATTTATCTTTTTTGTTGTTTCAAGTTCCTCTAATGCTTGAAAAAAATCTTTATTTGTCATTTTATTCTCCTTAAAATTCTATAACCGGACTAATTTTTGAAACATTTTTCCTTTCAAAAGTTTTTGGTTTATTATCTATAATTAAACACACATAGTCATCAGTTAAATTATCTAATAATCCTTGATATTTTTTCTTTTTGTCAACCTGTGTATACAAGCAAACTTCAACTATTTTCCCCTTATTCCTTAAAAAGTCATTATTACTTTTTATTGGTCGATCTAGTCCCGGGGAACTAACATTTAAAGTGTATGATTCATCATTTGTTGGATTTAGTTCATCCAAAACATCAGTTATTGCATCGTTAACCTTTTCGCAATCGTCAATTGTAATACCATTTGGACTATCAATATAAAAAGTTAAATTCATACCATTTGACATTTTTGAATAATCTACTTCAATAACTTCATACCCTAATTTTGCGATAATTGGATTTATTTTTTCTTCACAAATTTGAACTACTTTGCTTGCCATAGATAGAAACCTCCATACTACAAGTAAGAGTGGGCTTTCGCCCACTCCCATCTAGCAACTGAATTATACCATAGAAATATAATAATTGCAACCAATTTTTTAAATTAACTTTTCTTCTTTTCGCTTAATTTTAAAAAAGCATATGCTGTTGCTGTTGCATCAAAAATCGCTCTGTGTGCATTATTTAGCGTTATGTTCAATGCATCAACTACATTCGATAATCTATATTTTGACAAAAATAGTTGTTTTTTTGCCATAACCATAACATCAATTGAATCATGGTCAAATAAAACATTTGCCTTTTGCCCTGCCATTTTTACAAAACCGATATCAAACGCAACATTATATCCAACCAAGATACATCCTTCACAAAACTTGTAAAAATCAAGTATTGCATCATTTGAACAAGGTGCATTCTCAACCATTTCATTTGTAATTGAAGTAAGTCTTGTAATTTCTTCCGGAATGCTTTCAGTTGGATGTATAAATGTTTGAAATTGATCCTTTATAAGTCCATCTTTAATTTTAACAGCGCCAATTTCAATTATTTCATTAAGTCTGCAATCAAGACCCGTTGTTTCACAGTCAAAAACAACATATTCATGCTTATATATCTCATCATCATATGTTGGCTTAACATCAAATAAGTTTTCTTGTGTTTCTGCAATATAAGGTGTTGGAAATACGCATTTATAATCCTTAATTGTTTTAATATAATCGTGTTTTTCTTCAATAACTGGCATTTCATCTTCCTTTACCTTTAACTTTGGTTTTTCTTTTGGTGGAATTATAGTGCAAAAAGAAATATCTTTAACAACGACTGATGTTTTGTTATATTCATGTTTTACATTGCCAATTACCAATATACTATCTCCATCTTTCAAATTAACTGCTTTTTTGTATGTAGTTTTGTTTGAAAAATATACCATATTGATATCGCCAGTATGGTCAGTTAAGGTAAAAGAAAAATAATAACTTGGTTCAGTTGAACCAATTGCTTTTGCTCTTCTTGAAATATATGTCTTGGTTACAAGATTGGATATTTTTCCAGCCAAAATAACCGATTCCCTTGTATCTTTTTGATTTTTTATTGGTTCGGGCATAGGTGTTATTTCATGACCAATAAACATCTCAGGTTCAAAAACTTCATATCTTTCAATTGGTTTTTGCTTTGGAAGTTCGTTTATAAATTTTTCTTCTCTTTCAATAAGTCCATCACTATTTATTTCTTGACCTTTTTTTTGCTCAAAATTGATAGTAAAATTGCCAATAAAATCACTGTTTAGGTGTTCAAGAATAGACTCCTTTACATTATTTGAAATAAAGTAATCATAAATGTTTTTAAGCAATTTAATATTAACACATATTGTATCATTTACTCTTGCAATCAACATATCTTCAGTTGAAAAATATACCATCATTGATGAATATGTTGTTTTTAGATAATTTTGCAAATCTTTTTTTATTAGATTATCATCCAAATAACTTTTTCTAAATTTTAATTTTAGTTCGGCATTCAACTTTAACAAATTTGTCAAAAATTTTGTAATATTTGTTTTATCTTCATCGGTTAAATCTTGTACATTTTCAGGATACAAAAAGTCTATTTCAACAAATGACAAAAGAGTGTTATAATCAACTCTTAACACTCTTAAATAATCATACTTATTATTAAATTGTTTGTTTAATTCATCTAAAAATTCCATAATTTTTTATCTTAAAGTTTTGGAAACCCTACGACCGATATATGAACAATATCTGCAACAACAACTAGCAAAAGCAAAGCAAGCAGTCCATAGAAGTTTATATAACCCTCCACTTTTCTGCTGACAATTGGTTTTCTAAAAATCCATTCAAGCAATGTGAACAATGCATGAAATCCATCAAGAGATGGTATTGGTAAGAAATTGAATACTGCAAGGTTTGCAGCGAGTAATGGGAGCAAAATAAAGAAATTTACCCAACCGCTTTGAGATATTGTCGTTATCATACCAATTGTTGATATAGGACCACCAAGTTGAGTAAATCCAACTTGACCAGTGATGATTTGCCAGAACCCTTTGAGTATTACCCAACCAAAGCCAAATGCAAGTTCAAAACATCTACCAAGTGCATCCCAAAACGAATGTATATAGGCTTTTGTTTCAAACCCCGTTTGCAATTTCGTTGTTTCTTTCCCATCAATGGGTTCTGTAACTTTTTTCACTTTTATCGTTACATCAACCATATGTCCATCACGATTAACAGAAAGGATAATATCACTTTCAGTTAGTTCACTATTTTCATTAAATGGTTTTGAGATAAGTTGAGAAATAGTCCCCGAAAAGGCAAAACTAATTTTTTCGCCATTTACTTTCCAAATGACATCACCTTCTTGCAATACCTCACTTCCAATATATTCTACTTTTGTGTTATCAACCGCTTTTACTTGTGGAATATCATAACCAAACGACACCAAGAGTATAAATGAGAAAATTATTGCACTTAAAAAGTTAAAGAATACACCAGCGCCATAAACTAAAAGCCTTTTCCATGGTTTTTGTTCATTAAATAATAAATCTGTATTTTTTTTAGGTTCATTGTTTTTGTCTAACTCAATTGCCCTTTCTTTTTTGTCATCAGTTTTTGGAGCATTTAACTTTTCTTTCTCGCTTTGTTCTTTTTCGTTTTTTGGGTCGTTATCATCTTTTTTATTGCCACTATCTACATCTTCATCATCTTCACCTGCAAAAGCACAATAACCGCCAAGTGGAAAAATTCTTAAGGAAATAAGTTCCCCGCGCTTATTTTTTCGCTGAAAAATTGCCTTTCCAAAACCAACAGAAAACTCAGTAATTTTAAACCCCAACATTCTTCCAACAACGTAATGTCCAAATTCATGAATTAGAACCATCAAGAGAAGAACGGCAATTGCCAAAATTACATACAAAATTGTTGTAAATACTTCCATTCCAGAAGCAAGAATCATATTCATAAAATCTCCCTTTAATTTATGCTATAAATATCAATAATGCAAAAAATATTGCTGGAGCACAGAATAAGTGGCTATCAATTCTATCCAAAATCCCGCCATGCCCCGGAAGTAAATTTCCACTATCCTTAACATTTGCGTTACGTTTTAATTTGCTTTCAAACAAATCACCCAATTGGCATAGAACCGAAGCAATCAGACCAATTATAATAAAATGCCAAAATTGTGCACCAAAATCAGCAAACATTTCCGCATACTTTGGTACTGAGTTGAATATTAAAAATGCTACCACTGCAGATGCACCACCCCACAACAAACCACCAATTGCCCCAGAGATTGTTTTATTGGGACTTATGTTTGGACATAATTTTTTCCCTCTTATTAGAGAACCTGTAAGATATGCGAAAGTATCAGTAAAAATTGGTATAACAAAAGTTATAACAAGACCAAATGTGGCAAAAAGAGTTAAGTATTCTTTTGATTTTACAAACACGTAACTTGCAGTTCCGAAATTGTTAATAAGAATTAACCCAAAAATCAATACTGTTGGATATAGACAAGCAAAAAGTGTGTGCAATGCCTTGAAAATTGAAAACGTATCTGACCTTATCTTTAAGTTTCTTGTTTTGATTTCATTATTAGTCCTTTTGGTAAATGTTATTCCAAACAAAGCAAGCAACCCTGCTATTAAGATTAATATTGACAATTCTATTAAAAGTATCATATACCATTTTAAATCCAAACTAATGCATAAAATATAAATTGCATATGCAAAAATTGGATAAAATATAGGCACATATTTATTATTATACATATTTGATTTTGCCAGCAAATTAGTCATTTCATATGCCCCTATAGTTGCCAATATCACAACAAATGCATCAAAAATATATGTTGATATATTTCTTGCAAATAGCACCAATATTAACACTGCCAAAATCATTGCACCTGTTATTATTCTTTGTTTCATTATTTTTTCTCCTGTTTTATTTTTCCAAAGCGTCTATCTCTGGATTGATATTCTATTATTGCCTTTTCAAGTTGTTTTTTATCAAAATCTGGCCAATGAATTTTTGGAAAATACAATTCACTATATGCAGACTGAAATAGCATAAAATTACTTAACCTTTGTTCACCACTTGTTCTTATAATTAAATCGGGATATGGCAAGTCTTTTGTGTATAGTTCGCTTGCAATATCATCAGCAGTTACAAAAGTTTTGCCCTTTTTTATCAAATTATTACAGGCATAAGCAATTTCATCCCTTCCACCATAGCTTAACCCAATATTTACAACAAAATCGGTGTTATGTTTGGTTTTTTCGGTAACATCAATAAGCAATTCATATAATTCTTTTGGCAATCTTTTTATATCACCCATCGTTTGAATCCTTACATTGTCAGCAATGAACCTTTGATAATTTTCTTTTAAATGATTTAGTATCAAATCAAAAATACCATAAACTTCTTCTTTATCTCTTTGCCAATTCTCTGTGGAGAATGCAAAAAAAGACATAACTTTTATGCCAAGCTCTCTTCCTGCCTTTGTTACTCTTTTTAAAGCATCAACGCCCGCTTTGTGACCTGCAAGCCTTGGTAACAATCGTTTTTTTGCCCATCTACCATTCCCATCCATAATTATTGCAATATGTTTTGGCAAATTGTGGGGGTCTATCTTTTTTTGCATAGTAATCAGTCCTTTAACTTAAATAAGAATTTCCCTACAGTCAATAGGACTGTTTTGTCTTGTAATATCGTTTGATTTGTAACTAATGTTACATCTCCATCAACATTATGATTATTTTCAACAACTTTATAAGAAATTTTTTGGTTATCTAAATCTTTTTCGACATCTTCAAGCCTTTGTCCAATATAGTCCTTCATTAGATTTCCATAACTTCCTTTTCTTTGTTTGCACTTTCTTCATCGCACATAGCAATATACTTATCTTGAATTTTTTGTACTTCTTCCTCAAGATTTGCATATTCATCTTCACTAATTTCGTTGTCTTTTTTCATTTGTTTGTACATATCCAAACAATCTCTACGAGCATTTCTTAAAGCAACTTTTGTTTCTTCACAAAGTTTTTTTACTTGTTTTACAATTTCTTTTCTTCTTTCTTCTGTAAGTGCAGGAAAAACAAGTCGAATAACTCTGCCATCATCACTTGGATTAACCCCAAGGTCGGCTTCTTGCAATGCTTTTGTTACTGCTTTAAGTTGAGATTGATCCCAAACATTGATTGCAAGCACTCTTGCTTCTTGAACAGAAATGTTTGCCATTTGATTCAATGGAGTTGGAACCCCATAATATTCTACGCTTACTTTGTCCAAAATATGTGGATTTGCTCTGCCTGCTCTTATTACTTGATATTCAGATATTAAGTGGTCTATTGCCTTTTTTAAATCTTGTTCATAATCGGCTTTAACACTTTTTACCATTTCTACGTCTTGCATAAATTCTCCTTTAACACTATTTTATATTACTATAAAATTAAAACTAAATCAAACAAAAAACAATAAAAAATAAGACTATAAAGAAATTATAGTAACTTCTTTATAGCCTATTTTTATTAAACTATTTTGTCCAATCTCTTTTTTCAAGACCTTCACCCATTTCGTAACGAGTAAATCTTCTTATATTGATTTTTTCTCCAATAGCCAAAATTGCTTCATTAACAACTTCTTTAACTGTTTTTGAAGGGTCTTTTACAAAATCTTGTTCAAGCAAACAAATTTCTTTGTAGAACTTGTGAATTCTTCCTTCAACCATTTTTTCTACAACATTTGCAGGCTTTCCTTCATTCAAAGATTGTGCAGTCAAAACTTCTTTTTCTTTTTCAACTTCTTCTGCAGGAACTTCTTCAATTGTAACATATTTTGGATTTGCGGCAGCAATTTGCATTGCAACATCTTTCAATAATGTTTGGAATTGAGCACTTCTTGCAACAAAGTCTGTTTCACAGTTAATTTCAACCAAAACACCAATCTTTCCACCCATATGGATATATGAACCAACAGCACCTTCTCCAGCAATTCTATCTGCCTTCTTTGCAGCAGCTGCGATTCCCTTTTCTCTTAACCAAATAACGGCTTTATCAAAGTCACCATCACTTGCTTCAAGAGCTCTTTTACAATCCATCATACCAGCACCTGTGCTTGTACGAAGTTTTACAACATCTTGTGCAGTAAACATCTAATTATTCTCCTTCTTTTTCAGTCTTTTCTTCTACATTTGTTTCTTCAGATTTTTCAACCTTTGATTCTGTAGTTTTTGCTTTTTTTGCTCTTGCTTTTTTTACAGGTTTCGCTTCGTCTTCTTCCTTTACTTCAGGTTCCTTAACATCTGCCAAAACAGCATTCATATCAAATGCTTCTTCGTCATCAGCATTTTCATCCTTATTAAGTGAAACACCCTCTCTTGCTTCAATAACTGCATCTGCGATTGCACCAGCAATAAGTTTTACTGATCTAATTGCATCGTCATTTCCTGGAATTACATAGTCAATGCCTGATGGATCACAGTTTGTGTCGATAAGTCCGACAACTGGAATACCAAGAGCTTTTGCTTCCTTTACACAAATATGTTCTTTGTTTGAATCAACAACAAAGATCACACCTGGCATTTCTCTCATATCTTTGATTCCGCCAAGGTTTGCTTCAAGTTTTTCTCTTTCATGTTTTAAGATTGCAACTTCTTTCTTAGGAAGAAGATTAAATTCTCCAACTTTTTCCATTTGGTTAAGTTTGTTTAATCTTTCAATTCTGTTTCTAATTGTTTTGAAGTTTGTAAGACAACCACCAAGCCAACGGTTGTTGACATAGTACATACCACATCTTTCTGCTTCTTCCTTAACTGCTTCTTGAGCTTGTTTTTTTGTTCCTACGAACAATACCGATTTACCTGACGCAACAACATCTCTTACAAAAGCGTAAGCCTTGTCGATGAGTTCAGATGTTTCTTCTAGATTGATGATATGAATATCATTTCTTGCAGTAAAAATGTATTTTGCCATTTTTGGATTCCATTTTCTTGTTTGGTGACCAAAATGTACGCCTGCTTCTAGAAGTTGTTTCATTGAAATAACTGACATAAATTTTTATCCTCCTTGTTTTTAGTCTTCCCCAGTGTTTTAAAACTCTATGTGCAACCTTAGTTGGTCAAAATTTAAGGCAACGGCAACATAAATTTTCAACTGAGTGTTAATTTGCCAATGAATTGACATAATACTATATCATAATATATTGCAATAAATCAAGCATTTAAAAGAAAAAACTCCAAAGTTTGTCTTTGGAGTTTTAAAATCAAAAATTTATTCCATAGAAATAATATAATAGTAAACTGGTTGCCCACCGTCAATGATTGTCACTTCACAATTTGGATATTTTTGTGAAAGTGTGTCACGCAAAGCTTCTGCATCTTCTTGTTTTACATCTTCGCCATAGAACAATGTTAAATTGATGACACTATCATCAATCATTTTCGCGATCAAATCTTCTGTTGTTGGATTAACCAAATTGCCTTTTGCCAAAATTGACTTGTCGTCAAGTCCAATTATTTCACCAACAGACAAATCAAATCCATCAACATGTGTTGACCTTACGGCATAAGTAACTGACGCACTTTTTACATTTGTAAATGCATTCGTAAGATTTTCTGTATTTTCTTCAACAGATGCATCAGGATTAAATGCTAAAGATGCATTTATTCCTTCTGGAATGCTTCTTGTTGGTATAACAATAAGGTTCTTTGTTGTAAGTCCCTTTGCTTGTTCGGCAGAAAGAATTATATTTTTGTTGTTTGGGAACACATAAACTGTTTTTGCAGGAACTTTGTCTACTGCATTAGCAATATCGGCAGCACTTGGGTTCATTGTTTGCCCACCTTGGATTATTTCATCAATCATAAGGTCTTTCATAAGGTCTGCAATGCCTTTTCCCGGAGCGACACTAACCATTCCAAGTTCTTTTAATTCAACATTTTTGCGATTTGCCTTTTTCTTTAGTTCCCTGTTTTGTTCACGCATATTTTCTATCTTAAGGTTATATAATTCGCCAAGTTCCAAAGCATAACCAAGTGCCAAGTTTGGTTGGTTTGTGTGAACATGGACTTTAACCAAAAGTAAATCTCCAATACAAAGGACACTGTCACCAATTGACATAAGTTTTTCTCTTAATTTATCAATATCGGCTTCTGTTGTCTTTTTGTTCATATTGATTATCATATATTCAGTGCAATAACCAAATTCAATATCAGCCAAGTTGTTAATATCTGCAATTACATCATCAGCAGTTTGAATTGGTTGTCCATCATCAAAAACTGTTGTAAAGTTTTCTTCGCCAATAAGTGCTTTGTAGAACCCTGTAAAGATAACAATAAGTCCTCTTCCACCACTATCAACAACACCTGCCTTTTTTAATACGGGCAACATTTCTGGAGTTTGTTGAAGAATATCTTCACCCTTTTCCAAAACTAAACGCAAAAATTCTTCAAGGTCAGATACCTTTTTTGAAATTTCAGTTGCTTGCTCACTCATTACCCTTATAACAGTAAGTATTGTTCCTTCCTTTGGTTTTGTAACCGCTTTGTAAGCGACTTTGCTTCCTTCTACCATTGCTTTTGCAAAATTTTTTGTTGTAATTGTTTCAACACCACCAAGTACAGAAGTCATACCCTTTATAATTTGAGAAGTGATAACACCTGAGTTACCTCTTGCCCCACGAAGTGCACCCTTTGCAAATGCTTCACAAAGATTTGCCATTGAGTTATCTGGACAGTTATTAACTTCATTTCCTGCAGACTTCATTGTAAGGAACATATTTGTACCAGTGTCCCCATCCGGAACTGGAAACACATTAAGTGAATCCACATATTGTTTATTTTGATCGAGAAGTGAAACACCCCCGATAATCATTTTCCTAAAGGTTGCCCCATTTATTGCCTTTTGCATATATTCTCCTAAACTCTTACACCGACAACATGAATATTGACTGTATCAACTATCATTCCAGTAAAATCTTCAACTCTGTATTTTATTGTCTTTTTTAAACTTTCAGCAACTGCACTGACAGAGATCCCGTATTTTAAGATACAGTATATGTCGATAAATATCCTATTATCTATATTTGAAATTCTTATTCCCTTTGAATAAGGTTGTTTTACAAGTAATTCACGAATTCCGTCTTTAAGACTTTTGGTAACCAAATCAACAACACCGTAGGAATCAAGTGTAGCAAAACCAGCGACTGCCGCAATAGCATCGTTTGAAATTGTTATCTTTCCATAGAAGTTATTTGTTTCAACTGCCATAATTCCCTCCTAAATTGATAAATTCGCACAACTAATATACTATAAAAATACAAATACTTCAAGTATTTTTTACAATTTTTCAAAATTTCTATTAAATCTCTTGATTTGTTTTAAAAAAAATGTTAGTATCTTTGTGTTAATAAAAAAGTTACGGAGGAAATTATGAGCAGAGTATGTGAAGTTTGCGGAAAAGGAAAAATGGGTGGACATAATGTAAGCCATAGTAATAGAAAATCAAATCGCACTTATGAAGTTAATCTTCAAAAAACAACAATGGTTGTTGATGGCAAAGAAAAAACAGTTAAAGCATGTACAAAATGCATTAAAACTGCAAAAAAAGCGTAATTGCAATTTATCATTAAAAAATTCACCAAGATTCTTGGTGATTTTTTTATGTAAGTTTATTTAATTATTATCCTTTTGCAAATAAGTTTTAAAAAACAAGATAAAAACTTTGGGGCTTTTACACATATTATTTTCATAACATCTCTCCTTACATCATATTATGCAAGGATTCACTATTTGGTGTTTAAGTCTTATCTTAAAAGATTGATTGCATTTTCTCTATTTTCATTTTGAAAAACGTAGTTTCCACTAACAACAATATTTGCACCAAGTGCCTTTAATTTTTGTGCAATTTCTGGATTAACTCCCCCATCGACTTCAATCTTAAAATGAGCATTATTATCATCTTTTATTTTTTTTAATGCACTAACCTTACCATAGGCATTCTCCAAAAATTTTTGACCGCTTTTCCCAGGTTCAACACTCATAACAAGTACCAAATCACAATAAGCAAGCAAATCTAAAATTTCTGTTACATTTGTTAAGGGTTTTATACTTAATCCACTCAATTTCCCACTATTATGTATGTATTGCAAATCCTTTATGAGTTGTTTTTTATTTTTATAACATTCATAGTGCACTGTTATAATATTTGCACCGGCTTTTATAAATTTATCAATAAATTTCGTTGGTTTTTCAATCATAAGATGTGCATCAATAGGAAGCAATGTATTTGACTTTATATCCTTTAGTGCAACATATGAATACGTCTTATTTGGCACAAACTTGCCATCCATAATATCACAATGCAAAAAGTCTGCAAAGTCTTCGACTTGCTTTGCATATTTTATTATTCCAATAATTGACTTAATTGGGTCAGTTGATGGAGCAACATATAATCTATCCATGTGTTTTTACCCACCTTTGTTCCAAACTTTCGTATAATCTTCTATATCTATTATATCTCTCTTGGTCAAGTTTATCAACTTTTACAAGTTGTTTTATTTTGCAATCTTTTTCAGGTTCGTTGTAATGAGCACAACTAGAGTACCTACACTCATGCTTATACTTATTGTAATCTGGGTAATAGAATGCCAATTCATAATAAGGAATTAAAAGCAAATTTTCATCCAAAGAAGTAAAACCTGCAGTGTCGGCAATCATAAAGTCTTTATTATAAAATATTTCACAATGCCTTGTTGTGTTTTTCCCCCTATTTATTTTTTTGCTAAGTTCACCTTCTATTACATTTTTATCTTGGAATAACGAATTAATAAGTGCACTTTTCCCAACTGCAGATTGCCCTGCGAATGCCGATAATCGACCTTTTAAAACACTGGTCAAAAGTGCCAGGTTCTCACTTGTTTTTGCACTTACAAACAATGTTTCAATAAATGTTGAATAGTTACTTAATACATAGTTATTTAATTCACAAGATAAGTCCTGTTTGTTAACCACCAAAACTGGTTTTATACCATGTGAATAACAAAATAAAATCAACTTATCAACAATCATAAAATCTGGCTTTGGGATTGGGGAAATAACAATTATAAGTTGGTCAAGGTTTGCAAGTGGTGGGCGAATTAAAAGATTTTTTCTCTCAAAAATTTTGTCAATAGTGTTTGTATTATCAATTGTTATTGAAACGTTGTCGCCAACAAAAATACCAGAAGACTTAAGTGTCCCCCTTGGCTTACAAACAAAAATATTATTATTGCACTTTACCCAAAAATCATTTGCGAGTTTTTTTACAACAACACCTTCTCTATTCATTCTCTTCCTTTATTATTTTTGCACGAAGTTGCCCACATGCCCCCTCGATATCTTCTCCCATTGTTCGTCTTACAGTTGCAGACACATTATGTTTTTCTAGCCTATCCATAAAGGCATATGCCCTTTTTCTATTTGTCCCAACAAGTCCTCTTTCTTTTACTTCATTAAGTGGAATCAAGTTCACATGACAACTTAAACCTTTTAAAAGATGCGACAATTCGTCAGCACATTCAAAAGTATCATTTACTCCGTCAATTAGAGCATATTCAAAAACTATTCTCCTTTTTGTTTTGTTAAAGTAATATCTCACAGCATCAAGTATTTCTTTTATAGAATATTTGTTTGCAATTGGCATTGTTTTTTGCCTTAATTCATCATTTGGAGCATGCAAAGAAATTGTAAGTGTAATTTGCAAATTCTCATCGGCAAGTTTTTTTATTTCTGGAACTAATCCACAAGTTGACAGCGAAATATTTCTTTGGCTTATATTTATTCCTTTTTCATCTGAAACTAATTTCAAGAACTTTACAACATTATCATAATTATCAAGTGGTTCACCACTTCCCATAAGCACAATATTTGTAATTTTTCTCTTGTCTTTTAACCCACCACCAAGTTCACGATTTACGCATAAAACTTGTGCCAATATCTCGCCTGCGGTCAAATTCCTAATAAGTCCATTTAATGTTGACGCACAAAACTTGCATCCCATTCTGCACCCAATTTGAGTTGAAACGCAAAGCGTGTTGCCATATTTATATGACATTAAAACACCTTCAATGAGATTCCCATCATACAATTTGTATATAAACTTTATTGTTCCATCTTTTCCTTCAAATTTTTTGTATATTCGTATTGGACAAAAATTATATGTTTCACTCAATTTTTGCAAAAAATCATTTGATAAATTTGATATTTCATTACTATTTTTATATGAATACAAGGCGGAATAAAGTTGACTTGCACGAAACTTCTTTTCGCCCAAATCTTGAACCAACTTTTCAATTTCTTCAAAACTATAATCTAACAAATTAAGCATTTACAATTTTTCCTACTTCAATTTTCCTCCCGTTTAGATAACTTTTTGCAAGCATTCTCTTTGATGATGGTGCTTGCAACTCAACGACTTCAACAGCCCCATCTTTGCATGAAATAACAAGTCCTTTCTTTGGCGATGCTTCAATAACTTCGCCATCAGTGTCACATTTTATTCCTTCAAACCGTTTTAGTTCAAAAACTTTAAATTGCTCACCATTAACTTTCAACTTTGCAACAGGGTTTGGATTGTACGCCCTAACTTTGTTTACGAGGTTTTCCATTGTGTCCGAAAAATCCAAGAACTCTTGTTCAGGTTTTATCATCTTTGTGTATGTTGCCTTACTATCGTCTTGCATTGTCCAAACATCTGTCCCACTCTCAATTTTATCAAGTGCGTCAATAAGCAATTCAGCTCCAACATAGGATAATTTTTCAGAAAGAGTTCCATAGGTGTCATTTGGTAAAATTTCAATAGATTTGCTTTCAAGCATTGCTCCTGTATCTATACCTATCTCTGTTTGCATAATTGTTACGCCAGTTTTTGTTTCGCCATTTAGTATTGCAGTTTGAATAGGGCTTGCACCACGATACTTTGGGAGCAAAGAGCCATGCACATTTATAATCTTATGCGGGCAAATATCAATTATCTCTTGACTTAAAATTTGACCATATGCACTTGTTACCATTATATCGGCATCAAGACTTTTTAGTATATCAACTCCATCTGTTCTTATTTTGTGGAATTGATAAACAGGTATGCCATATTCTTGTGCCAAAATTTTTGTTGGCGGAGCTTTGAGTTTGTTACCCCTTCCACTTGGTTTGTCTTCTTGACACACAACAGCGACCACTTTATGTTTTGAGTGAATTAGCACATCCAAACAGACCTTTGCAAAGTCTGGCGTTCCTAAAAAAATTACTTTCATAAATCTCCTATTTGTTATATTTTGTCATTTTGTCAATAAAAAGTATTCCATTCAAGTGATCAATTTCATGACACAAACATCTTGCCAAATACTTTTCACCACTAATAGTAAAATGATAGCCATATCTATCTTGTGCCTTTACTGTCACATTCATAGGTCTTTCAACCCTTCCTTTAATTTTGCCACAACTAAGGCAACCTTCTTGCTCAATATCACTGCCGGATGATGCAATAATTTCGGGGTTAATTAACTCCAACTTCATTCCATTAACATCCATAACAACAACTCGCTTTAATACCCCAACTTGTGGGGCAGCAAATCCCATTCCATTGTTTGCATACATAGTTTCCCACATATCATCAATCAAATCTTCCAATTTACTATCAAACACAGTGACAGGTTTTGACACTTTTCTTAAAACATCATTCCCTACTTGCACAACTTCTCTTAATGCCATTTTTTTCTCCTTTTAACTTAAGTTTTGTGGGTCAATTTCCACAAATAAACTAACTTTGTTCTGCTCAATATTATCGCATATTTCGTATATTTTTTCAACAATATTATCACAATTTTTTTCTTTTATTCGCATAAGAATTTGATAACGAATTTTTTTCTTAATTTTTGAAATAGGACTTTTCATTGCATCAAGATATACAAAATCTTGCAAATTGTTGTTCATAAGTTCTTTGACTTTGCTATAACACAATTTTGTATATTCTCTTACAATTTCTTCATTATCCCCAGTAAATAGCAACCTTATTATCTTTGTAAAAGGTGGAAAGTTTGTTGCCTTTCTTATATTTAGTTCTTTTTCAAAAAAACTTTTGTAATCATAGTTCGCAATAAATCTATATGCATAATGTCTTGGAACATAAGTTTGAAGAATTACTTTGCCTTCACTTTTTGCTCTACCTGCACGACCACTCATTTGTGTAATTAGTTCAAATGTTTTTTCGGTGCTTCTATAATCACTATGATACAAACTTTGGTCTGCATCGACAATTCCAACGACTGTCACATCGGCAAAATCGTGACCTTTTGCAATCATTTGAGTTCCAACCAAAAATGCAGGCTTTGTTTTCCCAAATTTTGTTAATATTTCTTGATATGCATTTTTTGTCCGAGTTGTATCGTTATCCATTCTAAGTATTTCCACATTTGGGTATAACTCTTTTAGCATACTAACAACTTGCTCCGTTCCAACTGCACCTTCTCTTATTGCACTGCTTCCACACTCTGGACATTTTGTGAGCACTCTATATCTTTTACCACAATAATGACATTTGAGTTTTTGTTCTTCCTTGTGATAAACAAGCGTTACATCGCAATCGCTACATTTTGCAACATAGCCACAATCCGTGCATCTTAAAAATGAAGAATATCCCCTACGATTGACAAATAACATTGCTTGTTTTTTGTCTTTAACACACTTTTCAAGTTCGTCCCTAAGTACTCTTGAAAAAATTGTTGTATTGCCATTTCTTATCTCCGAAAGCATATCCACAATTTGAATTTTTGGCATAGGCATCCCATTTACCCTTTCAGGCAATTCAACAAGTTTATATTCTCCCAAAAGTGCTTTATTGTAAGATGCAATACTTGGCGTTGCACTTGCAAGAACAAGCGGACAATTGTTATAATTTTTTCTAAATTTTGCAACATCAATAGAATTGTATCTTGGATTTGATTCCGAGATATAACTTGTTTCATGCTCTTCATCAACAATAATAACACCAACATTTTTTATTGGAGCAAAAATTGCAGACCTTGCTCCGACAACTATTTTTGCCTCACCACAAAGTATTCTTCGCCACTCATCAAATCTTTCGCCAACACTAAGCCCGCTATGAAGTATTGCAACTTCTTCTCCAAATCTTGCCTTAAAGTTTGCCAAAACTTGCGGTGTTAATGAAATTTCAGGAACAAGCATAATTGCAGTTTTTCCCTGTTTTATTTTTTCTTCAATAACACTCATATATACTTCAGTTTTCCCACTGCCAGTTACACCAAACAAAAGATACGTTTCATTGCCCGAAAGAATTGTATCTATTGCTCTTTTTTGAAGTGGGGTATGCTCAAATGTAACTTTTTGAGTTTTTATATAACTTGGCGCTCGCTTTTTTTCTTCTTCACTTTCAACAAGAATATTGTCTTGAATCAATTTTTGAACTGCTGACCTTGAATATTTTTCACAAAGAATTGTCTTACTGTATTTCTTGTTGACATCTAACACATCCAAAAGTTCCAATTGATTTTTTGCATTTTTTCTAATCGTTTTTTTGTAATCTTCATAACTAATTTTGTCATTAAGGCGAACATAAGTTTCAAAAAGCGGTCTTACTTTGCTTGTTCGCATTTCGCTTGGAATAAAAAGTCTTAAAATATCAACCATCCGCAAATGGAATTTTTTTTGCATATCTTTCATAAGGTCAACCAATTCCGGCAAAATTACAATTTCTTCTTCAATGCTGGAAATAACCTTTTTCAACTTACCCAAATCAAAATTTGTGTTATCTTTTATGTTAATAACAAAGCCTTGAATTGTTTGCTTGCCAAAAGGAACAAAAACTCTTTGTCCTACTTTTATATTTTCATTACATTCATAATCAAAAACTTTGTCTATACTGCTTGTTGATATATCGACAATTACTTCTGCAATTCTCATATCTTATACTATATCACAATTATAGTTAATTAAAAAATGGTTTATCAAAAATTGTTAAGATTTCTCCCTTACTAATAAAGAATGTTTATATTAAGTGACAGTAATGGCATAAAAAAAAGAAAAACCATTAACCGATTTCTCTTTTTATTTCTTGTTTCTTTTGTTCTTTTTTCTCTTTTCTTCTTTCCTTTCTTGTTTGCACTTGTTCGCCATCAGTAACAACATGTTTTTTCTTACCAATTTTCTTTAATTTATCTTTTAAATTAACTTTATTCTCTTTGCCAATTAAAAGTCTTGTTATATTCTTTCTATGCATATAAAAAATCAAAACATAAACAACAAACAACATAATTGAAATTGTAAGGTTTGAATGGAATCTATATCCCTCATACAATGTTAATGCTGTAATAAAAATAAATGAAGCAATTGCACCATAATCAAAAATTACAAGATACAAAAAACATACAATAAATGCACCAAGTGCAATATATGGTTCAGCGACTGCAAAAACACCTAATGTCGTTGCAACACCCTTTCCCCCTTTAAAGTTTGAGGCAATTGGAAAGCAATGCCCAACAACTGCACTTATGCCACCTGCATATAGTCCTATATATGCAAGTTCACCAGAAGAATATCCGCCAAACATAAAAAATCCAAGCAATGCAGGTATTGCCCCTTTAAGTGCATCAAGGAACAAAGTCAAAAGCCCCATTTTTAGCCCAAAGGTACGTAGCATATTCATTGAACCTGGATTACCACTTCCATGTTTTGTTATATCGTCATGCTTTAGTTTTGAAATAATTTTTGCAAAACTAACATTTCCCATAAGATAGCCAGTTAGGCATAGAATGATATAGTAATAAAATGGCATTACTCTTTATCTCCTTTTGACCTTGTTACAAACCTTATTGGTGTCCCCGAAAAATCAACTGCTTCACGAAATCTATTTTCAAGATATCTTAGGTATGAAAAATGCATAAGTGACGCATCATTGCAGAACAAAATAAAAGTTGGTGGGTTTGATTTGAATTGAGTTATATATGAAATTTTTAGTCTTCTACCATTTCTATATGGTGGTTCGTTTGACAAAATTGCTTGACTTAACAGTTCGTTAAGTATTCCAGTTTTTATTCTCTTTGAAGCATTATCATAACTTTGTTTTGCCATATCAATAACATTTGTCAATCTTTGCCCTGTTAGTGCCGAAACATAAACCGATTTAAAGTAGTCCATAAATGACAAACTGTCTTTTAATTTGTCTTGATATATGTTTATTGTATGTCCATCTTTTTCAACCAAGTCCCATTTATTCATAACAACAACACTTGGTTTGCCTGCTTCATGAACAAAACCAGCAATTCTTACATCTTGCTCCGATATTTCTTCGGTTGAATTAAAGACGATTAAAACAACATCTGCTCTTTCAATTGCTTCCATTGTTCTAATAACACTGTAACCTTCAACACTTTCTTTTTCATAACTCCTTGTTCTTCTTAGCCCGGCAGTATCAATAAGTGTATATTTTTGCTTGTTGTAAACAAAATCAGTTTCAATGGCATCACGAGTTGTCCCTGCAACATCGCTTACAACAACTCTATCAAAACCAAGTATTCTGTTAGTAATACTGCTTTTTCCAACATTTGGTCTGCCCACAATTGCTATTTTTATGCTGTCAGGTTCTTCATTTGTTTCAAATTTGTCAAAGTTCTTTACAATTTCGTCAAGGACTTCGCCAAGACCTTTCGCTTGTTCGCAAGAAATTGGGAATGGCTCTCCCAACCCTAATTCATAAAATTCGTAAGAGTTTTCAACTTCAAAATTATCAAGTTTGTTTACAACCAAAACAATTTGTTTATTGCATTTACGAAGCATATCTGCAACTTCGTGGTCTTTTTGGGTCAATCCATCTCGTCCATCAACAATAAAAACAATAACTTGGGCAAGGTCGATTGCAATTTTTGCTTGCTCACATATATTTGTTTGGAAAACATCATCACTGCTGGGGTCAATTCCACCTGTGTCAACCAAACGGAATTCATGACCACACCATTCTGCATCGCCGTATATCCTATCTCTAGTTACACCCGGTGTGTCATCAACTATACTAATTCTTTTCCCGCAAATCTTATTAAAAAATGTACTTTTGCCAACATTTGGTCTTCCTACTATTGCAACTAAAGGTTTTGCCATTTTTTTCTCCTATATAGCAAAAATAATATCATATTTAGGCAAAATAGACAATAGATTTTTGGTTTTAGTTTGTAGTTTCTTGTTTTTTCTTATTTCTATATGTTTTTGAAAGCCAGACAAAATAATTGCTCATACAATAACTACAAATAGTGACAAAAACAAATGTCAATGTGCTTATTTGCAAAAGAGTGAACATTTCGCTATCAAGTCCATTAAAGAACTTCCAATAAATTAAATCGTAGATTACACCACCAAGCATTGTTCCACAAAAAGTTGTTTTTAGATTTGGCAAAATAAATGAAAGAACAAATCCCGCAATTATGGCAACATAAACATAGATTCCAACAAAACTATATTCAAAATCGGCAAAATCAAAAGCACTATAACACATAAGTACTGCAACAATTATAAGTGAGACAAAAATCATTTTAAAGTAATTTTTAAAGCCTTTTAACTTGAACAAACATACAAAGAAAGTAAATGTATATAAAACAAAATTTAGGTTTATCATTATTCCAAATATTTGAAAACTTTGGAGCATATTAAACACGCAAGACAAGAATACAAATAGACAAGCAAACCATTTATTGATATTGTAAAATTTTAACAAATGTTCAAAGACTCCAAATAAAATTAAAAAGAATAGACAGCCGTTTAAAACAAAATAAAAATTCATAATTCACCTACTTTGCATAGTCTTTGCAAAAAGCAAAAAATTATTTACATCTATTACAACCCATACATTTAACATTGACTATTTTACTTTTCTTTTTGTTTAGTAATTTTCTTAAAATATGAACAATACAAATTATAAGCAATATTAAAAACAAGGAATTAACTATTCCAAGATATGCAATAAGATTAAATAACCCAAAAGTTATCATTGCAGTTATATACGCAATAACAAACTGCATCAAAATGCAAATTATTGTCCATTTTTTACCAATTTCCTTGCCAAGGACTGCCATTGTTGACACACAAGGTGTATAAAGCAAACAAAAAACCATAAAAGATAATGCACTAGCTGGAGTGAAATATACAACATTTGTGCTTAACTTTAAACTATTAGAAACAGACTGCATAAAATTGGAATTATTAGAGGAAACATTGTTGAATATTGCAATTGACGAAATTATAATTTCTTTTGCAACAATACCAGCAAGCAGTGCCGAAGTTATACCCCAAGAAGAAAAGCCTAGTGGAACAAATATTGGGGATATTATCTTTCCCAAAGTTTCTATCATACTAGATTTGCTTGAAAGTTTTACATAGGATAAATCAAAACTAAAGTTTTCCAAAATCCACACGATAATAGATAAAACAAGAAGCAAGGAACCAATCCTTATCAAAAATGTTTTTATTGTGCTTAAAATTGTTGTAAAGATATGTTTTATTCCAACTTTTTGATAATCTGGAAACTCCATAATAAAAGTTTGGTTATTACTTTTTAGAGTTGTACTTTCAAAGAATAAACTCAAAAGAAGTGCAACAACTATTCCCAAAATGTATAAACAAACGATTATCCAGATATTGTTCGCACCAAAAAATGCCCCACCAATTACTGCATAGACTGGAAGTTTTGCACTGCAACTCATAAATGGTGCAAGCATTGCAGTTTTTATTTTTGCATTTTTATCACTCATTGTTCTTGCTGTCATACAAGCAGATGTGCCACAACCAAAACCCATTAAAAGTGTATATACACTCTTTCCAGAAAGTCCAACTTTTTTTAGGGTATCATCAAGCATAAATGCAAGCCTTGAAATGTATCCACTTTGCTCCAAAATATCTAATGCCAAAAACAACAAAACAACTTGCGGTAAAAACGAAATAATTGTACCCACACCGCCAAATATGCCAACATCAACCAAGTCAACAAGCCATGTTAATTGACAACAATTTTTTAGACTTTGAACACATAACCAACCCAACTTTTCGACAAACAAAAAGCGTAAACAGTTTGATAAAAATGCACCAAGTGAGAAAAATGTTAGATAAAAAACGCCAATCATTATAAGCAAAAAAATTGGCAAACATAAAAATTTGTTTAGAAATATTTTGTCTAATTTACTTTGACCTACAATCCGTTTTTGAACATAATTTGATTTTTGCAAAATGCTACTAATATAATTATATTTTTCCAATAAATTATTTTGTAAAAAATTATCATTTTCATCATTAAAACAAAAATCATTTTCTTTTATATTTAATTTTTTCTGATAATACTTTGAGCCACTGAATGCTTTATAAATAAAGAAGTTTTGCAAATTTTGTGACAAATTATTTTTTGATATTTTATTTTTTAAATATAATAAATTTGGACATATTTTTATATTTATTTTATTACTTTTAAATTCATCTTTAAAAATACTTTCTTTTAAAATCTCAACTTCATTTTTATTTTTAGCATTTGCAAAAATTAATTTTATTCCAAGGTTATTTTCAAGTTTTTTTATATCAAAAACCCCACCTTTGGGCATTTTGTTTACAAATAGAATTACGTCTCTTTCAAGTTCACATAATTCATACAAAATAAGCAAATTCTTTTGCAAAGCATTACTTTGAGAAACAACAACAATACTAGCATCTTTGTGTGACAAAATATAGTTTATACTAACTTCTTCTTCATAAGAATTTGGTGTCATACTATATATCCCCGGCAAGTCAACACATTCAAATTCTTTGCCATAAAAATTAACTTTTTTTACTTTTTCATCAACAGTAACACCATGGAAATTTCCAGTCTTTGCGTTGGAAGATGTAAGGGTGTTAAAAAGTGTGGTTTTGCCAACATTTGGATTCCCAACAAACAAAATTTCTTTCATTTTATCACCACACAACTTGCTTCTTTTTTTCGTATTGACAAAGCAACTGAATTTATTTCAACAAGTAGCACTCCCTGACTTATTGATTTTGATACAACTTTTACTTTGTGATTTGGCAAAAAACCAAGTTCATATAATCTTGTTTTTGTACCTATATCAATATTTTTGCAAAGGCTTACAATTTTGTATTCTTTCTTTAACTTTGCATTATCAAGTGTTAAAAAAATCTCCATACAATAATGTATGAAGACTGATATTTTTATATGTTAATCTTTAAGTAAAAACTCAATAAATTTGCTTGTATCTTCAAATTGTTTAAAAACTGAAGCAAAACGAACATAACTAATTTTATCTATTGGTTTTAACATACTTAAAACCATATCCCCAAGTTTTACAGATTCAATTTCTGAAACCATATTGTCTTTTAGGTCTTTTTCAATATCGTTTGCAATTGTTTCAATTTCAACAAGCCCAACGGGGCGTTTTACACAAGCCTTAAGGATTCCGTTTATAAGTTTATTTTTGTCAAATGGCTGAATTGCACCATTTTTCTTTATAACCAAGACTGATGATGTTTCAACAGTTTCATATGTAGTCCAACGCTTTTTGCAAGCAAGACATTCTCTCCTTCTTCTTATTGAATTTGTTTCATTTGACAATCTTGAGTCAATTACTTTACTTTCATCATTACCACAATATATACACTTCATTTGTTTTCTCCATCGCAATATAATGTATTATACAATATAATAATACAATTGTCCACAAGTATTTAATTCTTTTTTGTATCATTTGAAAAAGTGATTGTATTATTTGTCCTTCCAGTGTTTGAATAAAGTTCAACCAAAATTGTATCATCACCTATTTTGCATATTTGGTTGTATGGAATAAATATTTCACTTCCACCCTTAAAAACATTCCAAAAATTCTTATCTCCCGGCACAACAAGACCGGTTATTTGCCCTGTTGGTAAATCAAAAATAATGTCGACAATATGCCCTAACTTTCTGCCATCGACAACATTTACAACTTCTTTGCATCTAAGTTCCAAAAATGAACTTGTTAACATAACACTTCCTAGCATTATTTTATGCTAAATTTGTGCAAAAGATTACTCGTGCAAATTTATACATTTGCCATCAAGATTTTCACAGCATTTATTATAAAAGATATAGCACACCTTGTCATCCTTTTCTTTTTTATATACTTTTTCAAACGCATCTCTTGAGAGTTCATACTTGCCATTAACAAAATACCTAACTCCATTTTCAAATTCAATATGGAATTTTGTCAGTTTATCACGCTTTTGTCTTGGATAAATGTCCAGACATTCAAAAATTGATAATATATCCTTACTATCATCAATAGTAACATTACCGATATACCTATAAGCAAATTTATAAGACGATTGCATATTGCTTAAAAAATCTTTTGTTACAACAAGTGTTGAACCAAAAACATTATTTATATCATTTATTTTGTTTAATATATCAATGCTATTCGAAATTACTGTTGGAGATTTTTGAGTTTCATCACCAACAACACCAAAAATTATTTCACTTGTATGAATAGCAAGTGAAAGTTCTATTGCCATACTATTGTTCTGCTCCAAATTTTTTTGGTTTATTGTTTTTGTTATTTGTAAACAGCAAGAATAAGCACTCTCTGGTGTTGCAAAAACTGCAAAAATGCCATCATTTATATATTTGTCAATAAATCCACCAAACTTTCTTATTATTGGCGACACAATGCTATGATATGAATTTATATAGTTAAAGTTTTCTTCAAGCGAAACACTTTGAGATATCTCACCTTTGTTTTTTATGCTACAGAACATTGTTGTTGCAACTTTTTTTACTTGACTCCCCAATTCGAGTTCCAAGGCACTTTTTTTGCCCAAAAATTTTAGTATTTGTTTTGGTACAATCTTTTGATATTCAAGATTGGTTTGTTTTATCATTTCATCTTTCTTCTTGAATGTGTCATTTATTTTGTTTAATGAATTTTCTATTTCCAAAAACTGCTTATTCCCGCCAATATTGATATTATCTTTTACTTCTCCAAAAGATAATCTTTTTGTTGCCTGTTCAACTCTTTTTACTGGCTTTGCAAGTAATGAAAATGTAACAAAAAGTAATATCAAAAGAACAATCAATGCAACCCCTATCCAAATGTAGTTATTGTAATTTGTTGTCTTTACATTCAATACCGTTTTTACAATTTTGACAACCTTCCCTGACAAGTTATTCAAACTTGACAATGCAAATACTATACCTCCAAATGTTATCATTAGTGGTGCTGTGGCAAAAAACAACATCGAATTATATTTTCTTGTTTTTAAAAATCTAAAATACAAAATGTTCCCTAATGTAAAATTTACAATATTAAAACAAAGACAAACCCAAGAAAGCGTGCTCATTGAAAAAATAATTTCGCCATCAACAACCGAAATTGCCGATAACAAATGCGATGATGTAACAAGTCCACCAACAAGAGTTATTAAAAATAATACAATATAAATTTTTGTGCTTAATTTCATATATTTAAAGTGTTTTAAAATTAAAAAAATATACTTTACACTTATATATTTTTATACGCATATTTTTGATACAAATTGTCATACTAACAAAAAAGGAGTATTTTATGACCAATGAACAATATTTAATTTTGATATACAAGAATATTCAAACAGCAATACAATCTATTGAAGATATGTTTCCAAAATTTAGGAGTAGCAAGTTAAAACAACTTATGAAACAGCAAGAACAAGGATATCTTGATTTTAAAAACAAATGTCAAGACCTTGCATCAAATAAGGAAGTTCAACTTAAAGATAATAATTTTGTTATGAAAGTTATTCTCACTTCTTCAATAAGTCTTAACACAATTTTTAACAAATCATCTTCCCATATTGCTGAATTGTTTTTACTTGGTACTGTTAGAGGTACAATAAAACTATATAAGCATGCAAAAAACACAAAAGATATTGATGATGATATCTTATCTCTTGGTAAAGATTTACTCAATTTTGAAGAAAAATGCTATAATGACATTAGAGAATATCTCAAAGCATAAAAAAAGAGTATTTACTACTCTTTTTTTGTTGTATCATATATACTTAATTCTTCTCTTTTCTTTTCATCAAGTGGAATACCTAAATGCTCATAAGCCTTTGGGAGTGCAACTCTACCACGATTTGTTCTTGCGATAAAGCCTAATTGCAATAAATAAGGTTCATAAACATCTTCAATGGTCGCATTATCTTCGCCAGTTGATGCTGAAAGTGTATCAAGTCCAACTGGACCACCACCGAATTTTTTGATTATGCTTTCCAAAATTCGTCTATCAACAAAATCAAGACCAAACTCGTCAATCTCCATAAGTTTAAGTGATTGTTCGGCAATTTGTAGAGTTATTTTACCTTCCCCTAAAACTTCTGCAAAATCACGAACTCTTTTTAAAATTCTATTTGCAAGTCTTGGAGTTCCACGACTTCTTTTTGCCAAGCACAAACTTGCATCATCATCAATATCAATACCAAGGATTTTGCTTGAACGTTTTATGATTATTTGCAGTTCTTCTGGAGTATACATCTCCAAACGGCAAATAACACCAAATCTATCACGAAGCGGGCCCGTTACCATTCCCGCCCTTGTTGTTGCACCAATAAGAGTAAAAGGTTGAATTTTTAAACGCATATTCTTTGCACTTGGGCCTTTTCCAACAATAAAATCAAGTGCAAAATCTTCCATTGCAGGGTACAAAATTTCTTCAACAGACTTATTCAATCTGTGAATTTCATCAATAAAAAGCACATCACCTTTATTAAGGTTTGTAACAATAGCAGCAAGGTCTGCTGCATGTTCTATTGCTGGTCCAGATGTTATTTTTAATTGAGCGCCCATTTCATTTGCAATAATATGCGAAAGAGTAGTTTTCCCAAGTCCTGGTGGTCCATACAAAAGTATATGGTCCAAAGTGTCATTTCTCTTTTTTGCTGCTTGAATATAAACATCTAAGGTCTTTTTTATTTTTTCCTGACCAACATAATCAGCCATTGCTCTTGGGCGAAGTGAATTTTCTATTTCCAAATCGCTTGAGTTTTTTGTGCTTGTTATAAATCTGTTTTCTTCTGCCATTAGTTGCCCATTCCTCTTAAACATTTTGTTATTATTTCTTCCACGCTTAAACCATTTTCTGCATTATCTTTTGCAAGTCTATATGCTTCATTTTTGCCAACTCCAAGACTTACCAAAGCATCTGTAACTTGGTCTATTGCATTATAATTCAAATTATCATTGCTTACAACATTAACATTTGGCATTGTTTGGTCTTTTAATTCAACAAGCAATCTTTCTGCCGTTTTTTTGCCAAGACCTTTAATTGTGCAAAGCATTTTTACATCCTGACTTAATATTGCATTAATAAGTTCTGGAATTGTTACACCAGAAAGTATACCTATTGCCATTTTTGGACCAATTCCACTAACTGATATAAGTTTTAAAAACATATTTTTTTCTTCTTTGCTTATAAAACCATAAAGACATATTCCATCTTCTTTTACTTGCATATATGTTAAAATTTTTGCATATTCGTTGTCAAATTCAATAGAATTTGCTGTGTAAGAAGACACTTGAATTTCATAGCCAATGCCATTTGATTCAACAACAATCATATTTTCTTCTTTTTCGGTAACTTTACCAATTATATAACTAATCATTTTTCACCTTACACAAAATTATCGTTTAGTCTTGGGTTTATTTGGCTATGACAAATTGCAACAGCCAATGCATCGGCAGCATCGTCCGGTTTTGGAACTTTTTCTAAACCCAACAATGTTTTTACCATATATTGTACTTGTGCCTTTTCTGCCCTTCCAAAACCTGTTAACGCCTGTTTGATTTGAAGTGGCGTGTATTCAAAAATTGGGAGTTTGCACATTCTTGCAGAAAGAAGAATAACCCCTCTTGCTTCAGCAACCGGTATCACTGTTGTTTGATTTTTAAAATAGAACAATTCCTCAACTGCCATAACATCTGGTTTGTAAGAATTTATTAAACTTTGAATTGAACTGTAAATAACTTCCAATCTTTCAGGAAGTGTAAGTTCTTTTGGAGTTGAAACAACCCCATAATCAATTACCTGTATCCCATTATCAGCATCAATAAGTCCCCAACCAACAATTCCATAGCCAGGGTCAATTCCCAAAATCCTCATTGCTATTCTTCCACATTATTTACATTGTGATAAACTTCTTGAACATCATCCAAGTCATTTAATGCATCAAGCATCTTTTGGAATTGCTCAAGTTTTGCATCATCAAGGTCAATATAGTTATCTGGAAGCATTGCAACTTCGCTTGAAAGGAATGAATATCCCTTTTGTTCCAAAGCTTCTTTTACACTGTCAAAACTACTTGGTGTTGTGTATACTTCGATAACATCATCACATTCAACAACATCATCTGCACCACAATCAAGACTATCAAGCATAACCATATCAACATCGGTATTCGCATCTTTTTCTATAATTAGTTGACCTTTTCTATTGAATAAGTAACTTACACAACCTGTTGAACCAAGACTTCCACCATGTTTATCAAATGCATGACGAACATCTCCTGCTGTTCTGTTTTTGTTGTCTGTTAAGCACTCAACAATAACTGCACTGCCACCTACACCATAGCCTTCGTATGTTATTGCTTCGTAATTTACGCCACCAAGCTCACCTGCTGCCTTTTTAATTGACCTTTCAATAGAGTCATTTGGCATATTATTTGCTTTTGCTTTTGCAATAGCATCTTTTAATTTTGAATTTGTGTTAGGGTCACTTCCACCTTGTTTTACAATAACTGCAATTTCACGACCTATTTTTGTAAATATTTTACCCCTTTGGGCATCTGTTTTTTCTTTTGTTCTTTTTATATTATTCCATTTACTATGACCTGACATTTTTCCCTCCATATGTTATTTGATACATCATAATACTTCCACTTGTTCCAGCATTTAAACTTTCCAAGTTATTTTGCATTGGTAGTGAAATGTTATCCGTTGCAATTTTTTGCAATTTTTCACTTACCCCATGACCTTCATTTCCAATTACTAAACCGATATTTTTCGGGAAAGGAACATCATAGATATTTTTCCCCTGCATAGTTGTTATAAAAATTCTTTTGTTCCAACCCTTCAGTATATCCAAAAAATCATCTTTCACTTCATACACTCGACACTTGAACAAAGCCCCCATTGTGCTTCGAACAGTTTTGTCAAGACAAACACTTGCACAATTGATAAGATAAATATCTAAAAAGTTTGCTCCAACTGCACTTCTTATAAGTGTTCCAACATTTCCTGGGTCTTGAACATTATCAAGTATCAAAAAATCTCCTTTTGGTTCAGTTAGTTCAAATTTTTTTTGTTGCACAAATGCGACAACACCTTGACTTGTTTTTGTGTTTGTGAATATATTTAACACATTTTCACTAACCAAAATATCATTATCCGAGAAACTATTTTCATATTTTTCGGTTTTTATGATATGCAAAATTTGCCAACCTTCTTTTATTGCTTCGCTAATAAGTTTTGGGTTGTCTAAACACAAAATATTTTTTTCTTGTTTTAATAATTTTAATTCTTTTATAAAATCATTTTTAACCGAAGTTATCATACTAACATTATACATAAATTTTTGATAAAATCAAAGTGTTTGTGATAGAAAAAAAGTTATCAATTTAGTTTTGATAACTTTTTATTGTACAATTACTTGCTCTTTTTTGCTGTTGCAACCAATGATGCAAAACCTTGTGGGTCATTCACTGCAATATCAGCAAGAACTTTTCTGTTAAGGTCAACTTTGTTTGCCTTTAAACCATGCATAAACTTGCTATATGAAATATCGTTTAATCTGCAAGCAGCATTTATTCTTGTTATCCAAAGTGAACGAAAATTTCTTTTCTTTTGTCTTCTGCCAACATAAGCATATTGACCACTTTTCATAACTGCTTGACGAGCAATTCTGTATAATTTTGATTTTGCTCCTCTGTAACCTTTTGCTTGTTTTAATATTGCTCTTCTTTTT
Organism: uncultured Clostridia bacterium; assembly: GCA_945919375.1. Classification (GTDB taxonomy): domain Bacteria; phylum Bacillota; class Clostridia; order Christensenellales; family UBA1242; genus UBA5893. The sequence continues at coordinate 43,738 of CAMEJD010000003.1, read as the reverse complement.
TTGAGTGCATTAACTGATCTTTTAATTCTCATACTTTTGCTCCTTATGCGTTAATCATCTTTCTTGCATTTTTTTCTTGCTTTCCTGAAAGATAACCACCCTTTCTTAATTTTCTTTTTCTTGCTTGAGCTTTCTTTGCAAGGAAGTGTCCTCTATTTGCTCTAGCGAATTTGAGATTTCCTGATTTTGTAACTTTGAATCTCTTTTTTGCACCACTATGTGATTTTAATTTTGGCATAACCTTCTCCTTTATAATTACTTTTTTGGTGATATAATCAATATTACATTTCTTCCAACAACTTCTGGTTCTTTGTCATAAGTACCAACTTCTGAAAGCATATTGTAAAATGATTTTACAACTTCTATTGCATTTTTTGTGTATGCTTGTTGACGACCTTTCATACGAAGCACAACTTTTACTTTGTCACCTGCCGACAAAAATCTTAGTCCATGCTTTGCTTTTACTTCCAAGTCATGAGTATCAATTGTCATTGAAAGTTGAATTTCTTTTACATTGATAACCTTTTGATTTTTTTTGAGTTCCTTTTCTTTTTTTATTGTGTCAAACTTATACTTTCCATAGTTCATAATTTTGCAAACATATGGAGTTGCTGATGATGACATTAAAACAAGGTCAAGACCATCTTTTGTTGCCATTTCACGAGCTTTTGATGTTGGAACAATGCCTAATTGTTCGCCATTTGCGCCAATGAGCCTTACCTCATTTGCGTTTATTTGTTCGTTGATAAGAAGTTCCTTAAAAATTGTTATATCCTCCTAAATTAAAATAAGTGAAAGCCAAAATTTGCTTTCACTTAAATAAAACATCAAATATAAATGTTTTACACAACCGAAGTTAACTTGGTTGGTGAGAAGTCAAATCTTCTGCTTTTACGATGTGATAATATCACAATTACATTTTATTGTCAACTGTTTTTTACAATATTCTTCCCATGTCACCCTTTTCTGAGTAACCATTTATTTCACTTCTTGTAAACATCTCTCTATATAATTTTGTTAAATAAGTTGCTTGTGACTCACTTAATTTTAACTTCCTAATAAGAGATGCTCTTAATGACCTTAAATCTTTTGTATTGTTAATTTTGGCATACGCAACAAGTGCCTTTACTCTAAGTTTATTCACAGTTTTTATTGTTGGAACAACATCAGGGTTTTGAGCTCTAAATTTTGGAAATTGTTCATTAAAGTCATTGTTTCCATATGTTATTCCACCAGTAACACTCGTTATTTTGCTTCTTTGCATATTGGCAAGCAATCTTCTTAATTTCAAAATACTATATGAAATTTGCGGACGAGTTTTCCCATGCATTATTGCCTTATTTTTTACTTGTCGGAACAAATCTCTATACTCAAGAGTAAACCAATCTTTTATTGTGTCACTATCTGCTTGCAAAATATCAACAATGTCTAACCCATCGTAGATATCATCATAATTTGACAAAATTGTTTCATATTCTTCATCTAAAACATATCTCATAATAATCTCCTAATTCTACCTTTTCGAGTATATTATACTATATGTTTAACTCTTCGTCAATAGTCAATTTAGTTAATTTTTGAGATAAATTTGACTCTTTTTTCAAATAATTTACATATTAAGTCTTTTAATTTGTTTGGCATAATGTCACTGCAATATATATTGATATTTTTTGGGCACATAGTAATTATCTCTGCCATTATGTTCCCTTCATTTTTGCTTGTTGACTTGTATAAATTTACAAGGTTAAAATTTGAATCGTAAATTGCATATGAATTATCTTTTTGCATAATATTTATTACATCACTTTGAATTTCCAAATTATCAATTAAAAATTTTATTAGTTCAGTAAAAGTGTCGTCGCTATAAAGATAAATTTCGTTTTGATTTGCAATATCAATAAGTTCTCGCCACTTGTTTTTTAAACTTGAAAGTCTGAAATTATAAAAACCATCCAAATCTAGTTTTTTATCAAAATTTAGGTATTTGTTGACAATGAATTTGTCAGTTTCTTTGTCAAAATACAAAAGTGAAAATATAAAGGCTTGCTTTGTCATTTCGTCTTGAATATTTATTATTAAATTTTCACACAAATATACTTTTTTATAGAAAAAACATATTACTTCATCAATCAAGTTGCGTAAAAAAACTGTTAATCTATTTTTTTCATATTCATTTATAGCCAAAAGTATATTATACGACAATTGATTTTCGTCAACTGTAACAACTCCCGAATATTCGCACATAAACTCAATACATTTTTCATACATAAAATTCTTTATTTCAAGTTTATTTTTATCTACACTTATGCAAAATTCCCACATAGTATCCCCTTTAGTCAATTTATTTTATGCAGTAAGATATAAAATACTCATAAAAAAATAATTAGATTTTGTAATAAAATTACATATTTTGTGCAAACATTATTTGACATAAATTTGCAATAATGTTAAATTAACTATGGAGAAATTATGAAAAAATTTTTTGGCAAAGTGCTTGCCCTAATTTTGGCTATATGTGCAAGTTTGACAATGTTTGGATGTGATGACAATCTAAAAGATTACAATGTTATTGTAAATGTTTGGTATGCAAACTATGGAACAGTTTATGGAACAAACACATACAAAGAAAAGTCAGAAGCAGAAATAAAGGCTGTACCAAAAGAAAACTATGAATTTTTGGCATGGATGAAAGATAATGTTGTTGTATCTTATGACTCAGTTTATAAATTTGAAGTAAGTAAAGATACTGCCGGCACATATGTTGCAATTTTTGATTGTCCAAAACTTGAACTTGTTACATTAAAAGGTGTCACATATGAGCAAGAATACAGTTTGGTTTCAACAATTGTCGAAATGAATCTTGATGTTAGCATTGGTCAAACATATGACTCACAATCAACAATTTTGTCAACAACAGAAATAGACACAAAAGATTTTGAAATAACCGATATTGTTACAGCATTAAATTATAGAGAACCGATTTTTGCAGTGGTAAACTTGTCTTATACCCTAACAACAATTGTTGACGAAGAAGAAACACAAACAACAATAAAAACACAAACTATACTTCAAATTGATTTAAAAGATGACGACTTCACTTCAAAGGTCTTTGATGTTAATATTCCAGAAAGTTTGAAAGACGAAACAAGTTATGCAAAAATACAATTTATATTTGAGCAATTTAAAGTTGAAAAAGAACCAGACACAACTGAAGAATAAAAAATGCTATCAATTGATAGCATTTTTTGTTAAAATAGACCACTAATTTTATAATTTTTGTCAATTGTCATATTTACCGCATTTGGAGTTTTCCCTAGCCCCGGCATCAAAAGCATATTCCCTGCAATTGCAACAATAAAACCTGCCCCTGATTTTAATTCAAGGTCACTAATTGTAATTTTAAAACCTTTTGGTTTGTTTAGTAACTTTGGGTCATCCGACAAACTATATTGAGTTTTTGCTATCACAATTGGCAAATTGTCATACTTTTGTTTTTTTATTTCTTTAATTTGTTCTTTTGCTTTATCTGTATAAATCACACCGCTTGCACCATATACTTTAGTTGCAATTTTTTTTATTTTACTTTCAATCTTTTCATCAAGGTCGTAAATGTAATCAAAGTGAGAACTATCAAGTTCGCTGGCAAATAACACTGCTTTTGCAAGTTCCAAGCAACCTTCGCCACCCTTCCCCCAAGCATCATTTATTACGCATTTTATGTCCATTTTTTCAAGTTCTCTAACAACTGTCATAATTTCATCTGGACTATCTGTTTCATATTTGTTAAGTGTTACAACAAAAGGTAATTTGAATTCATTATATATTGTATTTATATGAGAATAGAGATTTGCCATTCCTGATTTTACTGCTTGAATATTTTCAATTTTTAGGTCTTCATACTTTACCCCTGCATGAAGTTTTAGTGCACCTATTGTTGCAATGATTACAACGGCATTTGGATGTAAATTCCCAACTCTACATTTTACATCAAAGAACTTTTCTGCGCCAAGGTCTGCCCCAAAGCCAGCTTCGGTCACGACATAATTACTATAAGATAATGCCATTTTTGTTGCAACAATACTATTGCAACCATGTGCAATATTTGCAAATGGTCCCAAATGCACAAGTGCAGGTGTTTCCCCAAGAGTTTGAACCAAGTTGGGAATCAAAGCATCTTTTAAGAGTATCGCCATACTGTCAACAGCCTTTAAATCACGAGCATAAATTAGTTTGTTATCTTTGCTATATGCAACAGCAATATTCCCTAGTCTTTCTTTAAGGTTTTCAAAATCTGTTGCAAGACACATGATTGCCATAATTTCGCTTGCTGCCGTTATTGTGAAACTATCTTTTCTTTCTACCCCATTCTTTTTGCCTTGAGCAACTGTTACTTCTCTTAATGCTCTATCATTAAGGTCTATACATCTATGAAATAGTATTCTATTTGGGTCAATATTGAGTTCATTGCCCTGATAAATATGATTATCTATCAAACTGCAAAGTAAGTTATTTGCACTTGTTATCGCGTGAAAATCGCCATTAAAATGTAAGTTAATATCTTCCATTGGAGCAATTTGACTATATCCACCACCGGTTGCACCGCCTTTTACTCCAAAAACTGGTCCAAGCGATGGTTCTCTTAATGCAAGTGTACATCTCTTTTTTAACTTATTAAGTGCATCAGCAAGTCCTATTGCAACTGTTGTTTTACCTATTCCCATTTTTGTTGGATTTATGGCAGTAACTAAAATAAGTTTACCCTTTTTCTTCCCATACTTTATAGGTAATTTTGCTTTGTAATTTCCATAAAAAATTGCATCACCTTTATAGTGAAGTTTTTTTACAATTTTTTTAATGTTTTTTAATTTTACACTATTTGCTATTTCTAAATCTGTCAAAAAAATCACCCCCTGTTTTTACACATATACATTACACGAAATTATTAACAAAATCAAATAAAAAAATGTATAAAACAAAAATAAGTCCACAAACTATAAGTGTCAAAGCATAATATTGCTTTGCAAAGGAGGTAAAACTATATGTTTGGAAGAAACAAGTCTAGCAAACAAAACACAAGAGATTGTGCAAACACTAGAAATTGTTCAAGTAAGACAAACTCAAACACAGAAGCAGGTTCTGATATGAACAGAAAATCTTCAAAAAGAGCCAACAGCAAAAATGCTAAAAAATCTTCTCGTGAATAAGCTAAGTTGACATTAGCCAACTTTAAGGGATAGTTTTACATAACAAAAAAGGTACACAAATATTAGTTTGTGTATCTTTTTTGTGGTGTACCAGCAAGCAATTTGTTTGAATAAAATAAATTATTTAATACTACTCTTCCTAAATTATCTTTCTATTATTAACAAAGCATGTCCTTGCATATTTTAGTTCCTTTACGACGTTTTGAATAAGGTTTTGATAAATATGGTTTTGATATTATTCTCAAACAGATTAAAACAAATTACCAAGCAAAAAGCATCAATATCTGTCCCACAAATTTCCATTTCGTTTATGTTCACTGCATTCGAGCATTCCTTTCCAATTTATAATTTCAGTATATTAGCTTTGACTACGATTTACATATTGAGTAAAAATGTGTTTTTAAACTCATTAGATACTAAATATTTACTTATTTTATCTATTAGATGTTTATTATATTCATTGATAAAACCTTTTTGCATGTCAACTATTATATTTTTAATTAAGAATATTCAATTTAGCATTTATTGAAGAGCGTGAGGAATTTATAAAAAATGCTGAACATCTTTATTTTAAAGACATTCAGCATTATTTTTGTGGTGCACCAACATAAGTCTAAATCGAATACTTTTTTAAGTGTTCGTTTTGGACTTTTTTATTTGCAAAAACATTTCGAAACACACCAATATCTATTTCATTTGTAAAAATAACTTTTAATTTTTGCATTGTTTAACTCCTTATTACGAAAATTTGGAATTAAAAAGGACATAGAAAAAACATTGTTTTCTACGCCCATAAAATGCAATCACTGGCTTTTAATTTTGGCTAAAAGCAAAACCTATAAACAAAATCTCGATTTACATTTTTGCGTTGTCTTTTTAATTCATTGTAAACATAACATAATCACTAAAATTTTAGAATGACATTGTTTGACAATTACATATCTAAACGATGACTCATTTTTGCTTTGGCTTAAATTTATTTGACAAAATGTTAGTTTACAATGAAATGTTAATACACCTTTTTGGGAAATACAATGAACTAAACCTATACTTTACATATACAAAATATAAACAAAACCATAACTTTTTGTATCATTTACATACAATAAATGTATCAAGTGGGCAAAGAAAAAAGGGCGGTTCACTTTTGCTTTAGCATGTGAACGCCTTTTTGCCCACTTGATTTTGTGAAATGTTTTTGCTTGCTGGCGTGTGCTTGTCTGCTGGAGCGAAGCGACAGCCTTGTATCAAGACAAGCGCACGTTTAAATGCCAATTTAGACTAAAATACCAACCATAGCAGTATATTTTAATAATTAAATTGTTAATATTTTTTTCGTTATGATATCAATATTTTTGATAAATTGAGTATTATATTTCAAATATTTTCTTTAATTCTTTTTTAATAAGATCTCGCCTTTTTTCAAAAAATATATCAAAATCAATTAATTCCAAAGAAATGCCTTCCGGATGATAACAGAAATCATTGCCATCATCAACCCATTTTTTTAATGGGGTTTTATTTTTACTTTCGTTTTCAGCTCCTTCTAGAAATTGTAGATTTGGTAAAAGGTTTCGCTTTTTTTGCCATTCCATAATTTTTTCTTCTGGCAAACCTAATTGCAATATATTTTTCTTTTCAAATCCTATATATGGGTGACAATGATCTTGATGGAATGAAACTTGGCTAAGTTTTAAATTTGGATATAACAACGATAAAAGTATGAAAGTACTCTGTCCCTTTTCATAAGTATCTAGCCAATAATCAATATCTTTTTCTTCGACTCTAAAAGTTCTTCCACCTGTTAATGTTATATTAGAGAACAAATCTAATGAGAATGATTTATGTTTGCAATCTAAATTTTTTAAAGTGTTTCGTGTAGAATTTAAAGCATCATTACTGGCGACACCAAACAATCTTTTTGCGAGCGAAACAGATAAAAATTTTCTTACCTCTTTTTTAGAATTAGAATCAGATAATTTACCACCTTTAAAGAGGTAATAAGCAATAGGCATTGTTGCATTATATGATGTTAAATTTTCATTACAAATTCCTATATCTGATAAAATAGTAGACATTGCATCTAAGGACGCGTTAATTAATCCCCAGTTATTACGAATATTTTGGATTGTATCTTTTGTTAATGAATTTATTTTCAAATTTGTATTGGCATCAACCAAAACTAGACAAAGTCTCATTAAATAATCTCTTGTAAACTGAAAACCATCTCCTTTGCTATTCATTGTTTTTAGCAAATCTTCTATATTATCTTTTCCTTCTTTCCAACCATCAATTAATGTGGAAAATAATAAATCTGATTTAGAAAGTTTTCTTCCAGTTGAATTAACTCTAACAAAAATATCAAGGGCTTTATCATAAGAATTTTCAAATATACAATAATAATGTATTAGTCCATTTTCTTGAGAATTATGTAATCGTTTATACAATGTTGATAATTCTTTTCTTGCACCTTTTCCAAAATTTTCTTTTATCATAAATTCAACAAAATCATCATCAGAATCATAAGCTAATAAATTTTTTACTTTGTAGAAATTTCCCAATTTTGATTCGTCTTCTGTCAGGAAAATAAAACGCTTATTTGGTTTTTCGTCATCTTCTTCTTTTGTGTTGTAAAAGTTTAAATCATAATATAGTTCTTTTTTAATCCAAGACTTTGGATTAGAACGAGAATTTCCTCGACCACCCTTGTAGTAAGTATATGAACCATAAAGAGCAATATTCATGGATGTTATTCTTTGCTGGCCATCTAAAACGATGTAGTAATCGCCTTCTTCATTTATTACCTCAGGGGCTTTTTCATTTTTCATTTCTTCCTTTTTAAAATCACGCAAAAAATAATAAAGATTTGGCTTTTCTTTATTTATTGTTTTTCTATTAGTCTTCCAAAAAATACAAGAACCCACTGGATACTCATCAACTATAGATTCAAATAATCTTTCAATTTCTGAAATATCCCATACATATTCTCTTTGAATATCAGGAAGCATTAAACTTCTTTCTCTTGCGTATTTCAATGCCGTTAAGGCACTCATATCTTCGTACTTATTAGATATTGACATATCTTTTCTCCTTATTATTTGTCACCTAATTTCATTTGAACTAAATTTTTACTTATTTTAGATGGATGCATTTTACATATATCTTCATTCATTGTTCCATCGAACATCATCTCTGCAATATCTTTAAAATTCTCTTTGTCGCAAGCGAATATAGGCAAATTAAGTGTATACACTTCATCAATCATTTCTGGTTCGTAGTATTGCCTATATTTCGGAAATGTCCTAAGTAAATAAGGCGTAAATACAATACTGTTACATTCTCTGATTATATTTCTAGCAAGCCCGGCTCTTTTCCAAGTAGCATAATTTAAAGCACCACTCACATCAATCAATAATTCTTTTAAATAACATAATATAATTTCACGATAATTTTCTTTTTCTTTAAGCATACTAATTAATGAATCATAATCATATCTTCCGAAAGATTCTTTGTCTTGTTTTATAGCGTTTAAACAATTTTTTCGTTTTTCTATTTTGGCATGATGTGTTTTTATATAATATACCAAAATCGGAAATATGTCAAACGGATTAGTGTGCTATATTTCCGATAATGGCAATTTTTATACATTAAACAATAAAAGTGCTCTAGGCTTGCTCAAAATTGTGTTACTTGATTATAATGTAGTATTATATCATAGGAAAACTTTATGGAATAATTTTTATTTAAAATGGTAGATGTTTTCAATTTGACATTATGGTAAAATTACAATTAGAGTATTAAAAAATTTTATTAATAATTTTAATTTAAATAAATGATGGATAACTAATTAAAAACCAAAAAAAATAATATGATTTCGATTCTTTTGGTTTTTTATAACAATATATTTTTAATATGATAAACTATATAATATTTTACATCTCAACACCAAACCAATCTTTACTAAAAAATAACACGAACTTTGAGTCTTTCTCAAGGTTCGTGTTAGTTTTGTGGTGCCGGAGGCCGGACTCGAACCGGCACGGAGTTGCCCCCGAGGGATTTTAAGTCCCTTGCGTCTACCATTCCGCCACTTCGGCATTGGAGGTGCCACCCAGATTTGAACTGGGGAATAAAGGTTTTGCAGACCTTGGCCTTACCACTTGGCGATGGCACCACTTAAAAAAAATGGAGCGGAAGACGAGATTCAAACTCGCGACTGCTCCGAAAAGTCAACTTACTTCTTCGTTTTTGCCTATAAACAAAGCAAAAACATCAGTTCTTTAGTTGCTTTTCTTCGCCCCCCAAAAACAACAACTGTTTTTGAGGACCCCATATACGATGGCAAATGTCGCATATAGAATTTGGAGCGGAAGACGAGATTCGAACTCGCGACATTTGCCTTGGCAAGGCAACGCTCTACCACTGAGCCACTCCCGCATACCCATTATATTATTGATTTATTCAATTTGTGCATTAAATAAAATTGGTGGGAGTTATAGGACTCGAACCTATGACCCTCTGCTTGTAAGGCAGATGCTCTAGCCAACTGAGCTAAACTCCCACAACCTTTTTGCTAATGCTCTTATAATATATCAAATCGCTTTTTATATGTCAACAACTTTTTACAAATTTTTTAAGAAATTTTTGGCATAGTTAAAAAGCCACCGGAGTTTATCCAGTGGCAAAAATACTAATCTTTCTTTTCTTTTTTTTCTTTGTCTGCCTTGTCAAGAAGGTTGTAATATTCATCAAAAACCTTTATTGCTGTTGGTTCATCTGTTTCAATTTCAAGCACAGATTCTCCGTCCTTGTCTTGCTTTACTGCAAAAACAATAGCTTCATCATCAGCAACGCCTTCCATTTCATCAATTGGTTTTAGAATTGCATACAAGTTATTGTTAAGTGGAATAACTGCAACTTGGTCAAATTTTACAGCCTTATCATTTTCATCATAAAGTGTTATAGGGTCTTCATTATCCTCATCCAATAAAATGTCTACAATGTCAACTGCTTCTTTTTCTTCTTGCTTTTTTTCTTCCATACTATTCTCCTTTTTGATTATTATTTAAGTAGGCTTGCAAAATTATTGCCGCCGATAGCATATCAAGTTGCATCTTTCTATCTTTTGGGCTAACTTTTTTTTGACGCAAAATTTCTTCTGCTTCATAAGAAGACAACCTTTCATCTTCATATACAACCTTTATGCCAGCAAAATTTGACAGCATTGTTCCAAACTCTTGTGTTACTTTTGTTCTGTCATTTTCCTGCCCTTCCAAAGAATAAGGCATTCCAATAACAATAAGGTTTACACTGTTTGAATGTGCCAAATCTGTTAAATACTTTAAATCTTTATCTCTGCCTTGTGAAACATAGGTTTGATAAGGATTGCAAGTAATTTGCAAAAAATCTGTAAATGCAATTCCAATTCTTGCATCGCCATAGTCAAGGCACATAATTTTGTGATACTGCATAACTTTACCTTGTTTTTATTATATTCAAAATAAGAGGTTATGTCAAACGAATTACAAAAACAAATTATTATGTACCCTTGCAATTTTGCAAAGGTTAATTAAGATTACGTTTCATAGACTTTATTGCGTTTTTTTCTAGCCTTGAAACTTGAGCTTGACTTATGCCAATTTCTTCGCTTACTTCCATTTGTGTTTTGCCTATATAATAACGCATAAGAAGTATTTGTTTTTCTTTTGGGTTTAATTTTTTGATTGCATCTTTTAGTGCTATTTGTTCCGTTAATGCTTCATCACTATTTTTTGTATCTACAACTTGGTCCATAATTCTTATTGCTTCATTACCGTCACTATACACTGGTTCATTAAGAGAAATTGTGTCAGATATTGCATCAAGAGCAAAATTTACATCTTTTACATCCATACCTATTTCTTTTGCGATTTCTTCGTTTGTAGGTTCTCTATCCAAACTTTTTGAAAGATGTTCCCTTGCCTGCAAAGACTTGTATGCAATGTCTCTCAAACTTCTTGAAACACGAATAGAATTGTTATCTCTCAAAAACCTTCTAATTTCGCCAATTATCATTGGTACGGCATATGTTGAAAATCTTACATTAAGCGAAACATCAAAGTTGTCAATTGCTTTCATAAGTCCAACACACCCAACTTGAAACATATCATCGCTTTTTTCCTTTTTACCAGAAAACCTTTGAACAACACTTAACACAAGCCTTAGATTTGCAACAACAAATTGTTCTCTTGCAAGTTCGTCACCTTGCTTAACCTTTTTCATCAGTTCCATTAGTTCGTCATTTTTTAGTTTTGGTAAAAGTGATGTATTGACTCCGCATATTTCCACTCTATTTGGCATAATTGCTCCTTTGTGAAAATATGTTTTCCTAATTAAAATAAAAATATTCAAAAATAAAAATAAATGTTAAAAAATAACAAAATAAATTAAAAATAATTATAAATTAACAATTAAATTACTTTTTCCAAATCTTTTTTCATTTTTCCTAATACTTTTTTCTCTATTCTTGAAATATAACTTTGGCTTATACCCATAAGGTCGGCGACTTCTTTTTGTGTTTTTTCTTCGTTTCCATTAAGTCCAAACCTGAGCACCATAATTTCTTTTTCCCGTTTATTTAGTTTTTCTAATATTTGCCAAATAATTTGTTTTTCTGCTGATTTTTCAAGGTCTTTTGAAACGCTTTCATTTTCGGTGTAAAGTACGTCTTCAAGCAATAGTTCATTGCCGTCACTATCCAAATTTAGTGGCTCATCAAGACTCACCTCGTTTTTTAATTTGTTTGTTTTTCTTAACTGCATTAAAATTTCATTTTCAATGCATCTTGATGCATAAGTTGCAAGTTTTATCTTTTTGTCGTTATCATATGTTTGAACTGCTTTAATAAGTCCTATTGCTCCAATGGAAAATAAATCTTCTATATTTAGTCCACTGTTTTCAAACTTTTTGGCAATATACACAACAAGCCTTAGATTATGCTCAATAAGTTTTTCCTTTGCCTGCTTATTATTATTTGCAAGTTCTTCAAGTAATACTTCCTCTTCTTCTGGTTCAAGTGGGCTTGGCAAACTTTCATTGCCACAAATATACATAACAATGTTATCCACATTGTCAAATATACTCAAACCAAATATTTCTTTTATTTTTTTTAGTAACTTTGAAAACATACTAATCTCCTAATAATTTTGAATTTAATATAACATCACAGTCAAAGCCTGTTATTCTCACTTTTGATAAGGCTAATGTTGGCTTATTAAAAGTTTTAACACTTTCACCTACACATATTTTTAATTCGTCAACCGAAAATGCCAATAATTGCGAATTTGAAGTTGCAGTTTTTACCGTTATGTGATGAGCATTTTTTAGACCACTAAAATTTTTTGTCAAAAAATTATGCAATTTAAAATCTTTGTTTATTTTTTCAAACATTTTGTAATTAACTAATACGACAGGTTTGTGCGTTATTGTGTCTTGTAAAATATTCCCTGTATCAAGATATGCAATTGTTTTTATTATTTCGTTATTGTTTTGTATTTCTATATCATACATAAAGTTATTGATATTTTTCTTTGCGTATAATTTCTTTTGACATTGTTTTAAAAAATAAGTAATAAAAAGCAAACTCGCCACGATTAAAACAGTTGGAAGTTTTTTACTGCTTTCAAAATTGCCGTATATAGCAAAGTATATAAACAAATTTATCCCACCATATATGCTTGTTGTAATTAAAAACATAACATAAAAAAATAATTGGTTTTTTAGGTCTTTACCTTTGTATGCAATGATACTGATTATAAATCCAATAAGAATTTTGAGTAAAAACAACAAACCTGTTTGTAATTTTAATAGTGGATATAATAGTGCTATTAAACTTGCAAACAGACAAGAAATTACAATTCTTATTTTTGATTTTTTTTGTTTTATAAAACTATACACAATCATTTCAATAAGATATGTAACAAGGAAATTTTCAATTATCGTATCTTCTATATAAACAATCATTTTTTCCCCTATACTAATTTTACATTAAGCAAAAAAAAACGACATACATAAATATGTCGAAATTTAAAAATTATTATATTTTATATTTTGGGAAATTCTTCCCCAGTTATTAAATAGTTTATTGAAACATTGAAGTATTTTGACATTTCAAGAAGCAAATCTAAACTTGGCTCTCTTTTACCATTTTCATAATATGACAAACACTCCCTTGAAATATGCAGGTCGTATGCCACTTTTTGCTGATTAAGTTTTTTCTGCTTCCTAATTTTTTTTAATCCTATCATCAACATTCCCTTGACAATAGTGTAACAATTTGTTACTTTATTTATGTAACATTTTGTTACATTTTAAAAGGAGGAAGAAATGTTTTGCAAAAAATGTGGCGAAGAAATCGATAACGAAGCAGTTGTTTGCCCAAAATGTGGCTGTTCTACAAAACAAGAAAATAGCGACCCAAAGTTTAGAGAACCAAAAACTGGAATGGGCGTTTTGATGGGGCTTTTCTTGGGAATTATTGGTCTAATTATTGGAATTGTAATTTATCCTGAAGGAACAGTTGCAAGAAAAACATTTATAAAGGCTTGGCTTACAACATTTTTAATTTGTTTTGCTATTGGTGTAATTTTGGGAATTATTATTGTTGCTGGTGCTAGTGCTGCTATATCAAATTATTATTACTAAAAAATAAAAAATTCAAAGGAATGTACCTTTGAATTTTTTTATCAATTATTTATTATCTCTATATTTTCTCAAGAATGGTGGAACATAGGCATCATCAACATGAAGTCTTGAGCTATCAGTTTCGCCATTGTTTTTTGAACTTTGTGTATTTACTTGCACTTTTTGTGGTTCTCTTGGAAGTGGCTCTCTTTGACCTTGTTGTGCTTGTTCTCTTTGTGGGAACAACGCTTTTGTTGTTGGGAATCCATCATATCTTGAACCTGTTGTTTGTTCTCTACCATAAGTATGTGCTGCTTGAGCGTCTTGTTTTAACTTTGCTGAATCTTTATTTTGGTCTGTTAATTTGTTTTGGAATCCTGTTGCAATGATTGTAATTTCAACTTCATCATTCATTCCTTCATCAATTCCTGAACCAAATATGATATTGCAAGATGGATCAACAACTTCTCTTACAAGGTTTGCTGCTTCATAAACTTCATCAAGAGGTAAATCAAGTCCACCCTTTACATTAAGGATAACTCCTGTTGCACCTTCAATTGTTGTTTCAAGTAATGGAGAAGAAACGGCTTGTCTAACTGCTTCAATAGTCTTGTTTTCACCTTTTGCGTGACCAATACCCATATGAGCAAGACCTGTGTTTTTCATAACACTTCTTACATCTGCAAAGTCAAGGTTGATTAAACTTGGTGTTACAATCAAATCAGAAATACCTTGAATACCTTGTCTTAAAACATCATCAGCATATAAAAATGCTTCAATAATTGGTGTTTTTTGAGGCACTAATTTAAGTAATTTATCATTTGGAATAATAACCAAAGTATCAACATACTTTCTAAGGTTTTCAATCCCTTTTTCGGCATTTTCTAATCTTCTTCTACCTTCAAATCCAAAAGGTTTTGTTACAACAGCGATTGTCAAAATGCCCATTTCTTTTGCGATTTGTGCAACAACTGGAGCAGCTCCTGTTCCTGTTCCACCGCCCATACCTGCTGTGATGAACACAAGGTCGCAATCTTTTAAGATTTCTTGAATACTTGCCTTGCTTTCTTCTGCTGCTTTTTGTCCAACATCTGGGTCAGCACCTGCACCAAGACCACGAGTCAATTTTTCACCAATTTGGAGTCTGTGTTCTGCCTTGCTTAAAAGCAATGCTTGCTTATCTGTGTTGATTGCAATAAATTGGGCACTTGTTATATTTGCCTCAATCATTCTATTTACGGCGTTATTTCCACCACCACCAACACCAATGACTTTTATGTTTGCTACTGGTCCTACATCAATATTACTATACATTTTCTTCTCCTTATCTTCCTGTTAATTTTCTTATTAGATTTTTGAAAAATCCATTATTTTTGTTTTCCAAATTCAATGCTTTATCCATAAGCCCCAAAAGCGATGAGTAATGTGGTTTACTTAACTGCATATCTCTTGGATATATCAAAGTTAAATTCACACCCAAATAGCCCGACAAAATGTCTTTTGCACCTTTTGTGTATGAAATTCCTCCACCTGTTATATAATATGGAATAGCTGGCAACTCTTGTCCATCGTAGCAAACACATTTTTTGATTAGTCCCGCCATCATTTCAAGCCTTGCTGAAGTGATTTCGTTTGCTTTTCTCATACTAATTGGATAGTTTGTCCCATTCCTTGCAAGTTCATAATAATCAGTATCACTTGGAACAACAGACAATATAAGTTGTTTTCTTAATTGTTCAGCCTCATTAAATGTTATTCCCAAGCACTGAGATAAATCTGCTGAAATATGTCCACCACCAATAGCGAATGACTTTAAGTCCAAAAGACCATCACCTTTTATTACTGCGACTGATGTTTCTATATATCCACAATCAATCAAAATCGCCCTTTCTTCTCTTCTTTCCTTTGGCAATAGATATAAACTTTCACAAAGTGTTGAAGAAAGATACTCAACCGAACTGATTCCAAGTTGTTTTATTAGCGAATTTATTTTTTCAATGAATTGTTTTTCTGCATAAACAAAACTTAAAGTTGCACTTATTCTTGAAGTTCTTTGACCGCAGGCATCAAACACTTTTCTTCCATCATCCAAGACGAACATAATTGGTGAACAACTAAGCAAAACCAAATTTTCATTTGAATTATCATCTGCCCCTTGGTAAATTGTTTGTAAGTCTTCTTCTTTCAATTTTATTCTTTGACCAAATGATTGAACTATTGTTTTTGTTTTACATTGACAAAAACTTGCCGGCACACCAACATAAACCTTATCAATTATTAGATTTGCTGAACTTTGAGCATCATTTATTGCCTTTTGAAATGTTTCAAAAAGTTTGTCTTCTTCCAAGAATTCGCCTTCATAGTATCCGGCATATTCTTGTTCCCCATATCCACTTACAGCAAATAAATCATTAGCCCCACGACTTCCAATCAAAACGCTAATACTTTTTGACCCAATATCTATTACTGTAACCTTATTTTGTGGCACAATTTTCTCCTTTATCCATATTTTAATGTAATAATTTTGCCAAAAATTATTCTATGCATAATTATAACATTTTTTTATAATTATAAACAATTAAATTTATTATGTCAATAAAAAACTTTGACAAATTGATAATAATTTTTAAGTGATTTAACCTTCATTCTTTGAGATCACTATATCTAGTTTGCTATGATTATCATCTTCTTTCTTTTCATATATTTTTAGAGTGTAATTTAAAAAATATTTTTCTGGAATATCGGAAAGTTCAATCTTCTTTTCTGGGTCGGTTGAATTTAGTTCATCCTTATAAAATACTGTTGGGTTATATATTACATTTGACCATATTGCGAACATTGCTTGAAATTTTTCCGCAAGCAAAGTGTCTATTGCATAAACATTTGTTTTAAATCCATTTTTATCTTTGATAATAAGGTAAGGTTGATTTTTGGCTGTATAGTAATTAATTCCCGATGTAAACTCTATAGATTCTATCAATGACTTTTGCATTGCAACTGTTTTGTTTGCACGAAGAAGGCTTGTCCCAATACTCTTTAACACTTCCTTTTCGCTTGAGAACTCCAAAAACTCACCAGCATTGACTCTGTTTGTGTTTTCTATTAAATTTTCAAGTCCGGTAAAAAGTATTGCCTGCTCACTATAATAATTTGGTGAAACATTTAAAACCTTAAACTCTGAATCGCAAATAAAGTATTTTGTTTCATTTGCTTTTACGGCATATGTTTCTTCCCTTTCCGCACAATGAATAATTATTTTATTTGGGAAAATGGTTTCTATGTTTATTACCTTTAAATATGGGTTATTTTTTTCCAAAGTTTTTGATATCGTTTTTTTGCTTAACGAAAATATTGGCGAACCCCTTTTTATTATTGAGTCATCGGCAATTGACTTTTTTGATTCTTCACTATATATGTGTGATTCATTCCTAAAATCAACTTCAACCGTTTGTAGTGTAAACAATGTGAAATATAAAATTATTAGTAGCAAAACGACACCAAGCACAACACTTAGAGAAATTATCAATTTTTTATTCTTTTGTAGTGATTCTTTCAATTTCTGCTCCTAACTTTTGTAAATCATTTTCCATTTCGTAATATCCCCTATCTATGTGATAAATATCACTGATGGTTGTATAACCTTCGCTTACAAGTCCAGCAAGCACTGCACCAGCACCACCACGCAAATCATAGACGTTTAATTCTGCTCCATATAATTTGCTAACACCTTTTATTATTGCAGTGTTTTCTTTTGTTATAATGTCTGCGCCAAGTTTTTTTAGTTCACTTATATGTCTAAACCTTGATTCAAACAAATTTTCCACAACAACACTTGTTCCATTCGCAATGGATAGCATTGCAACAATTTGTGGTTGAAGGTCTGTTGCAAAACCCGGAAAAGGTCTTGTTTCTATCTTTGAAATGCACTTTGGTTTGCCCAATGCACTTATTGTTATTTTATCACTATGGCTATGTACTTTGCAAGTACTATTTTCAAGTTTGTTTAAAAGAGCATATATATGTTCAGAGTTTACATTATTCAATGTTACTTTGCCACCACACATACAAGTTGCAATAACATATGTTCCAGCAATTATTCTGTCACCTATTGGAGTATATTCAACACCATGCAAACGCTCAACACCTTCAATAATAATCGTACTTGTTCCTGCCCCAAAAACTTTTGCACCCATTTTGTTTAAAAAGTTAGCAAGGTCAACAATTTCGGGTTCTTTGGCACAATTGATGATTTTTGTTCTACCTTTCAAAAATACCGATGCAAGCATAATATTTTCCGTTGCGCCAACTGATGGAAAATCAAGAGATATTGTTCCTGCTTTCATATTCTCGCCATTGCAATAAATATAACCATGCCTTTCAACAATATTCACACCAAGACATTTTAATCCCTTTATGTGTAAATCTATCGGTCTTGCACCAATATTACAACCACCCGGATATGCAACCTTTGCTTTCTTTTGTCGTGAAAGAATTGAGCCTAAACTAAAAATTGATGAGCGAATTTTATTTGCCAATTCGATAGGAATTGTAGATTCATTTATATTTGTGCAGTCAATAATGACACTATCATCTTGGAATACTACACTTGCCCCCAAGTGTTCCAAGATTTCTAACATATTTTTTGTATCTTCATATTTTGGAAATTTGTGCAAAGTTATCACTCCATCACATAGTACACACCCCGCAAGTATTGGCAATACCGCATTTTTTGAAGTTGAGATTTCAAGTTCTCCATTAAGTTTTTTGCCACCACAAATATAAAATTTTTCCATACTTCCCCCAAAATAAAGTATGAATATATTTGTTTTGTTGTGAGTTATAATTCTTCTATACTTTGTTTATGAACATTAACACAAATGCCAAGCGCACTCATAAATACGATTAGCGATGTGCTTCCTGCACTTATGAATGGTAACGGAAGTCCTGTTGGTGGCATACTTGCCGAAATAACAAGAATATTTAATGTAACCTGAGTTGCAATAATACAAGCAATGCCTGCCGTAAGCAAACTTCCAAAAACATCTTTGCTGTTTTGTGCGATTTTTATTATTGAAAATATTAGAATTGCAAATATAGTGAGAACAATGGTTGCACCAAAAAAACCTAATTCTTCACAAATAATAGAAAAAATGAAATCACTTTCTGCAAATGGTAAATACAAATACTTTTGTCTTGAAGAAAATAATCCTACGCCAAACAAACCACCATTTCCCAAACTATATAGTGATTGAATAAGTTGAAAACCCTCGCCTTGTGGCGATGCCCATGGGTTAATAAATGCTATTAACCTTTGGAGTCTATATGGTTCAATGATAATTAAAACCGGTACTAGACATATTGCCGGAATTAAAATCATTGCAAGATATTTTAGTCTTAGCCCGCCAAAAATCATCATGCAAATCATTGTTATGCCAAGGCACATTGTTATGCTCATATTTGGTTCTAATATCACAAGAACACAAAACACGCCACCAACAAACAACACCGGAAGCAAGGTTTTGAAACTTCTTGCATTTTCTTTGTGACTAGAAAAATGACAAGCACAAAATAGTACCAAAGAAAACTTGGCAATTTCGCTTGGTTGAAAAGATAGTCCAAACAAGTTTATCCATCTTTTTGCACCATAATTTGATACACCTATTTTTGGAACGAACACCAAACAAAGTAAAATTACTGCAACAATAAAAAGTATCCACTTGAATTTTTTTAATTTTTTATAGTCAAATAAACTAAAAAATACAAAGCACACAAACCCCAAGCACGAACCTATGATTTGTTTTGTCAAAAAATATGTACTGTTATTAAAATTTTTCTCTGCTGAGTAAGAACTTGCACTATACACCATAACACAGCCGATAGTACATAAAACAACCATACAAACAAAAATAGTTATGATAGTTTTGTCAATTTTTAGTTTTTTCATTTTCGCCCTTTATGATTTTTTTAAATTCATCTCCCCTTTGTTTGTATGATGAAAATTCGTCAAAACTTGCACAAGCCGGAGATAACAATACAACATCGCCTTTTTTTGAAATTTTTTTTGCAAAACATACGGCATCAAAAAATTTGTCGTACTTTACAACAAAATCAAAATTATGCTTTTTTGCACACAAATAAATTTTTTCACTCATTTTGCCAAATGTTATTATGTTTTTTACATTTTGAGTGTAAGAAAAAATTTCATCATAACAATAACCTTTATCACTTCCACCCAAAAGCAAAATAACATTCTTTTTAAAACTCTTTAAGGCACAGATTGTTGCATCTGGGTTTGTCGCTTTGCTGTCATCAATAAATTTTATGCCGTTTATATTGCACACTTCTTCCATTCTATGACTTGGTGCTTTGAACGAAAAAAGAACTTTTTTTATGTTTCTATTGCTTATTCCAAACAGTTTTGCAATCAGTGTTGCACACATAACATTTTCCAAATTTTTTTCGCCAAGCAATTTTATTTTGCTTATTTTTAACAGTCTTTTATTCCCATAAATAATGTAATTTTTATTACAATAAATATTTGCATTACTGCTTGACAACGAGAATGTTAATACTTTTGCATTCGTTTTTACTTTAAAGTTATATTCACAAATAAAATAATCATTTTTATTTTGATTTTTGGTTATGTTAAATTTTATATTTTTGTAGTTTTCAAAAGTTTTATGTCTTGAAATATGGTCGGTTGTTATATTTAAGATTGAACTTATTTGCGGTTTAAACTCCTTTGAAACACTTTCCAACGCAAAACTTGAAACTTCGCAAACGAGAATACTATTTTTTGTTGTTTGATTTACAAAATGCGTTAAAGGAATATCCCTATTACCACACAAAAAGATTTCCTTGTTTTGTGTCCTTAAAAGTTCATATATTAAGTTTGTTGTTGTAGTCTTTCCATTTGTCCCAGTTATGCAAACATTTTTGCCTTGAGCATTTGTTAGCCCCAAGCAAAACTCACTCATATATGGTATATCCAACTTTTCCAAAAGTTCAATATTTTTATTCCCCAAAACATTAACGCCCGGACTTAATATACAGCAATCAACTCCAAGGTTTTTCACTTGGTCAAAGTCTTTTATTATAATTGCATCTTTAACCTGTTCGCAAGGTCCATCATCATAAATATAAACAGTTTTTGCTCCCCTTGAAAGCAAAAAGTTTACAGCACTTTTGCCGGTTGTTTGTATTCCATAAACTAAAAATGTTTTTGCCAAAATTTCCAAATTATTCACCAATATACAATAACAATGATATTGTTAACAAACAAATTATCAATGTCGTTATTATATATATGGCAACAATTTTACTTTCATTCACACCTTTTTTCTGAAAATGATGATGCAATGGTGCCATAAGGAAAATTCTTTTGTGCGTCCTTTTGAAATGAAAAACCTGAATAATGTCACTAAGAGCCGTTACAACATACACAATTCCAAGTATTGGAATGTATAATTCAAGTTTTGTTAGTACTGCAATTGTTGTGATAAATCCGCCCAAAGCCAAAGAACCGGTATCGCCCATAAAAATACTTGCCGGAAAGCAATTTAAGGCAAAATATGCCAAAAGTCCACCACTCATAATAAAGCACAACTGCTCGATATTTTGTAGTTCAGTTAGTCCCTTTGCACTAAATTCTGTTTCGTATATTAAAAGGATTGTTGCAAAAGATAGGACATAAACAAAACTAACGCCACTGCACAACCCATCAAGACCATCCAACAAATTTACCGAATTTACAACTGCCAAATATACAAAGATAACAAATGGAATTATCCATATCCCAAGGTCGATTGTTTTCTTGGTAAAAGGAATAAAAATTTGCGAGCCAACAAGTTCTGATTTATAAACAAACACTGCCAAAATAACTGCAATACCAACTTGTCCAATAATTTTTTGATATGCCCTTAACCCCAAATTTTGTTTATAGTGAACTTTTAAAAAATCATCCAAGAACCCAAGAATACCATAAAACAGTGTTGTTGTCATTGTTAAAATTGAGAGTAAAAAATCTGTAAAAGACAAACATAGCCCAACACATAGTAGTACAGTTATAAATATAATACCACCCATTGTAGGTGTACCATTTTTTGATTCATGTTCTTTTACATAGAACAATATTGTTTGATTTGCCTTTAACTTTTTACATAAAAAAACTATTAGCGGAGATATTATTGTACCGAACAAAAAGGCAATCAAGAATGAAATCAAATATCTTACAGTCATTGTCATTTTAGTTCTCCCAACACTTTTTTTACGATTTCATAATCACTGTATGGCATTTTTTTGCCTGCAATTTCTATATAATTTTCTGCACCTTTTCCACATATGAGCAATGTGTCACCTTCTTTTAATGACATAATCGCCATCTTTATTGCATTCTTTCTATCTTCCACTTTGTAATAACTTTTATCATTGAATCCTTTTGCAATTTCGTCTATTATGTCGTTTGGATTTTCATATCTTGGGTTATCTGATGTAATAAATGTAAAGTTTGCATACTTATTGCTGATAGCTCCCATTATTTTTCGTTTCTTTTTATCCCTATTTCCACCACAGCCAAACAAAGAAAATAATCTGCCATCAGTTATTTTTCTTGCTGTTTTTAAAACATTTTCAAGTCCATCCGGAGTATGTGCAAAATCTATTATTATCTTTCTTTCATTGTACTCGATAACATTAAATCTTCCATCTATCTTTTTTATGCTTTCTATTCCCTTTTTTATATTTTCTACACTTACACCCAAAAAGTAACAACACACAGCACTTGCAAGGGTATTATATACATTAAACATTCCATATAGATTTGATGATATATCTATAACATTGTCGCATATATTCATTGTATACTTTGTGCAATTTTGGTTTATTTCAACACAAAAGGCATCACATGGATTTTTAAGTCCATATGTTATTGCTGTTTCATACTTGTTTGCGATTTTTTGTCCCAAATTGTCATCAATATTTACAACCATCATATCGTCATTATTGAAAAAACTTTCCTTTACACTTGAATAGTATTCCATTGTTTTAAAATAGTCCAAATGGTCTTGGCTTAAATTTGTAAAAACCTTACATATAAAGTTAATGCCATAAATCTTTTTTAGAGCAATAGAATGTGCCGAAACCTCCATAATGATATAATCAACCTTTCCCTGCATCATGATTGAAAAAATATGGTGTAAGTCTACTGGGTCTGGAGTAGTTAGAGTCGCTTCAATAAATTCATTTTGAAAATATATGCCATTTGTACCAATAACCCCCACCCTTTTGCCTGCTTGCTCCAATATGTTTTTGATAATAAATGACGTTGTTGTTTTCCCATTTGTTCCAGTTATACCAATTACTTTTGCATTTTTTGTTTTGTAAAAGTTTTGACTCACAATGGCAATTGTTTTTCTAATATCTTCAACTACAACAATTTTTGCAGAATTTTTTGTGTTAAATATATGTTCACATACAATAACAACTGCACCATTTTGCACTGCCTTGTCTGATAGTTTATATCCGTCATTTTTACCCGAAAAACAAAAGAACAAGCCATTCTCCATTTTATTTTGGGCATTGAGTGAAATGCTGTCAATTTGCACATCTTCAAACTTGGTTATATCGTTTTTTACTATAACATTATTAAGTAATTCTTTAAGTCTCATTTTTTAACCTTCCTTTGTCTTTTTGCATATATATATTAGTACACAAATTTATAATATTTACGTAAAGGCAAAAATAGTCAAAAAATTACTTTTTTATTTTTTCAAAAAAATTATATATTGCTATTGAAAATGCTTCAATTTTTTGATATACTGATAACCCGCTTTAATTTGGGGAAATATATTTAGGGGAATTTTATGGAAACAAACGACAATGCATTTTATTTGGAAGAAGTAAACAATTTGGCAAAGAGTGACAAAAATTTGCTCGTAAAAATGAGTGAAGAAATGTATCACGAACAAATAACGGATATGGTAGACTTGGCACTAAAAAAACATACGGTGCGTATATTTTTGCTTGCAGGCCCATCATCTTCTGGAAAAACAACAACAAGTTTGCTCCTTAAAAAGGAATTAAAGAGAAGAAACAAAAAGTGTATAACCGTTTCTCTTGACGATTTCTTTTTGGATAGGGACCAAACACCACACTTACCTAATGGTAACTATGATTATGAAAATATCACTGCAATTGATTTAAAGTTGTTTAATGAGTTTATTTCTGACTTGTTTGAAAAACATATTGGCTATATGCCAACATATAACTTTATTGAAGGCAGAAAAAACAAAGAAAAAAAACCAATAGAATGCGATGACGACACATACATTATAATTGAAGGTTTGCATGCATTGAATCCAATGTTACTTGACCAACCACAAGAAAAGTTGTTTAAAATTTACATTTGTGTTCTTTCAAATTTCTGTTTTGAAGATAAATTGCTTTTAAATTACACAGACTTAAGACTTATGCGTAGATGTATTAGAGATTTTTATACTCGTGGGAGAACAATTGACGAAACTATAAATGGCTGGCAAGAAGTTCGTGACGGAGAAGAACTTTATATTGACCCTTTCAAAAATACTGTTGACTATAAAGTTGACTCAACACATATGTATGAACCACTTGTTTATGCTTTTGACCTTAAAGACAAATTAGAAAAGTCAACACTACCAAAAGCGCAAGAACTTGCAAATATATTATCTAAATGTGAAAAATTGAATAAAAATATTATTCCAAATAGCTCACTTTTAAATGAATTTATACAACAATAACAAAACAAAAAACCAAGCAAAAATTTGCTTGGTTTTTATTTTTTATTTTAATTTAAAATCTTTAAAATTTACTTTTTAAAAATTAGTATAAATTATCAACAAACTCTTTTGCATCAAAAGTTTCAATATCTCCTAATGCTTCACCTGTCCCTACAAACACAACTGGCAAATTATAGTCTTGTGCAATGCTAAATACAACACCACCCTTTGCCGTTCCATCAAGTTTTGTAAGTACAATTCCATCAAGTTTGATATATTCGTTAAAGTGTTCAATTTGGCTTAAAGCATTTTGACCTGTTGTGGCATCAAGAACAATTAGATTATATCTATTTGCTTCTGGATACTCTCTTATTATAACCTTATCAATCTTTTTAAGTTCTTCCATAAGATTTGTTTTTGTTTGAAGTCTGCCTGCTGTATCTATAATAAGCACATCAGTTTTCTTTGCTTTGGCACTTTGTATACCATCAAATACAACTGCGGCAGCATCTGCACCTTCACTATGTTTTACAATTCTTACTTTATTTCTGTTTGCCCATTCGGTTAATTGGTCGCTTGCTGCAGCACGAAAGGTATCTCCCGCAACAAGAGTTACATCTTTTTTGTTATCTTTAAAGTAGCCTGCAAGCTTTCCTATTGTTGTTGTTTTGCCAACACCATTAACTCCAACAACAGTTATTATTGCTGGATATTCAATTTTGATAGGTTCAACTTCTTCCATCATTTCTGCGAGTATTGTCTTTAATGCCTTTTTTACTTCTTCTGCCTTTCTTATCTTGTTTTTTCTTGCATAAATGCGAAGTCTATCGACAATTTCTTCACTTGTTGTGAAACCAACATCACTAGAAACTAAAATATCTGTTA
Organism: uncultured Clostridia bacterium; assembly: GCA_945919375.1. Lineage (GTDB taxonomy): Bacteria > Bacillota > Clostridia > Christensenellales > UBA1242 > UBA5893. The sequence continues at coordinate 18,237 of CAMEJD010000003.1, read as the reverse complement.
ATTCTTCATAAAAATCATCATTGATTTCTCCACCGCTAAAAAGGCTATCAAGTTTTCTTGAAAAAGCTTCTTTTGTGCGTTTTAAGGCATCACCAATTTTCTTAAAAAAACCCATTATTTTACCTCCACATTTTTAAGTGCATCAGCTAGTTTTACACTTACCATTTTACTTACACCTTTTTCTTCCATTGTAACACCATACAAGCAATCCGCAAGTTCCATTGTTGGTTTACGGTGAGTGATTACAATAAATTGTGTCACCTTTGAGAATCTTCTTAAATATTCAGCAAATCTGCCAACGTTTGAGTCATCAAGAGCGGCTTCAATTTCATCAAGCAAACAGAATGGCATTGGTCTTAACTTTAAGATTGCAAACAAAATTGCAATGGCTGTCAATGCCTTTTCTCCACCTGACAAAAGAGTTATGTTTTGAAGTTTTTTACCTGGTGGTTCTGCAACAATATCAACACCGCTTTCTAGCAAGTTATTTGGGTCAGTAAGTTCCAAACGAGCATTCCCGCCACCAAATAATTCCCTGAATGTAACTTTAAAGTTTTCGTTAATTTTGTTAAATTCGGTTTCAAATCTTGACATCATTTCAGTTGAAAGCTCTTCTATTACCTTTGTCAAGTTTTCTTCGGCTTTTGTTAAGTCATCGGTTTGAAGTTTTAGACCATCATATCTTTCCATTAAAAGTTTAACATCATCAATTGCGTGGACATTTACATATCCTAATTTTGATATTTCTTTCTTTATATCACTAATTTCTGGCATTGCTTCATCAATATTAAAGTCTGCCCTAACAAATTCTTGACAAGTTGCATATGTAAGAGAATATTCTTCATATATGCGTTCTTGCATTTGTTCAATTTCGGTGTCAACTTTTTCAAGTTGATTTTCGCTTGCATTTTTTCTATCATTCAACTTTGTAAGTGCATCCATAATTTGCATTTTTGCATCGTTAAGTCTACGAATTTTGTCTTGCAAAGTTTGTTTTTCTTGTTCATAACCAGCCAAACTTTTTCTCAAACTTTCAAGTTTTGCTTTTGCTTCTTGGTTTGCTTCGGTTTCTATTTGTTGTCTTATTATACCTTCAGCTTCTTTTATTGTTTTGTCTATTTTTTCAACATCATTTTCAAAAGAATTTGCTTTTAGGGTATTTACATTGATTTCTTCATTAAGTCTTTCAAAATCTGCTTCAAAAGATGATTTTTGTGCTTCAAGTGAAGCTATTTCAACTTTAATTTTTGTTAAAGTTTCATTTATGTTATCTCTTTGCTCTTTTAACTTTGCAAATTTTTCTTGACGTTCGGCAATAAACTTGTTTGCACTTGTTTTGTTTTGCATTGCTGTATTTTCAAGTTCATCAATGCTTTCAAGTTCTTTTGTTATGTTATCAATACGAATTTTTGTGCTATTGTACTGATTATTCATTGTTTCTTGTTCGGCTTTTGCTTCGTTTAATGAATTAACAAAAGATGTCAAGCGTTCATTTTCCTTTGCATAGTTAATATCTGCAGTATTTCTATCATCAAAAAGTTGGTTGATTGCAAACTTTGTTGCATCATATTCTTTTTGAAGGTTTGTGATTTTTGTTGTAAGAGATGTCAAATTATTTTTTAGGTTTTCTAGTTCTTTTGCCAAGGTTTGAATCTCTCTGTCACGACTAATCAAGTTGGCAGCATCTTTCTTTTTTGAACCACCTGTCATTGAGCCTTGTGGGTTTATTACATCGCCATCCAAAGTGACAATTTTGTAACTCAGTTTTGTTTTGTTTGAAATTGCAATTGCAGTGTCAAGATTATCAACAATAATTGTTGCACCAAGCAAGTTTGATATAACATCTTTTACATTACTTGGATAAGAGATTAAATCACTTGCAAGCCCAAAACATCCGGCGAAAGTTAATGCTTTTGCATCTTCTGGAGCAATTCCCCTTGGTCTAATTTTGTTTATTGGCAAGAATGTTGCACGACCAAAATCATTGACTTTTAGGTAATTGATAAGTTCTTTTGCGTTTTGTTCATCAAAGGTAACTATGTTTTGAACGGCATTGCCAAGAGCAATCTCTATTGCCGTTTCATACTTTTCCGGAACTTTAATTAAAGATGCCAAAACCCCAACCATTTTTGATTTTACATTGGAATTTCTTTCGCTTTCTTTGAGCAATTTTTTTACTGCATATTGGTAGCCGTCATACTCTTTTTGCATTTCTTCAAGCATATTTTTTCTATTTTCATAAACTTGAATTTTTGAATTTGTGCGATATCTATCTTCCTGTGCTTCTTTTATCTCATTTGTCAAACTATCTTGCTTTAGTTTTGCATTTGCAAGAGCATTTTCTGCGCTTTGTTTGTCTTGTTTTAGTTTTTCAACCAAAGTTTCCAATTCATCTTTTGATGTTTGCTTTTCTTGCACAGTTTTGTTCAAGTTGCCTAATTTTTGTTCCATTTCGGCAAGATTTGTGCGAAGCATATCTCTTTCTGCTTGATATTTGCTGAAATTTGCTTTTATGTCGGTCAATTTATCCAAGGCATCAAACATTTTTTGTTGACTGTCTTGTGTTTGATCTTCATGTAAACTGAGTTCATCAACAATTTTTAGATAGTCATTGCTAACTTCGTCATATGAAAGGTTTAGTGTATGCAATTTTGAAACAACTTCATTATATTTTTGTTTTTTGAAACCAAGTTCCGCATTGTCTTTTTCAACTGTATTTTTGGCATTAAGCAAATCTACTGTAATCTTTGATTTTGTGTCATTCATATTTGCAATTCTTTCACGAATAACATTTGCTTCACCGGATTGCTTTTCAAGTTCAACTGACAAGTTAAGAATACTATCATGGGTTAATGCAATATCCTCATCAATACTGCTTACTTGCTTCATAGATTCGTCATAATCGTTTGTTGTTTTGTCAAGTTCACTTTGTCTGTTATTTATTTCTTCACCAATTGCCTGCAATTTTGTGTTTATTTGGGCTTTTACTATGTTTGCGTTGTTATATCTATAAACATAAGCATTGACTTCCAAATCTTGCAAGCGATTGCGTAATTCCAACCACTTTTTTGCATTTTCTGCTTGTTTTTTAAGTGGTCCCATTTGCCTTTCAAGTTCGCTAATTATATCATTGGCACGAGTTAGGTTATCTCTTGTTCTTTCCAACTTTCTTTCTGCGTCAACTTTTCTTGACTTAAACTTTGCAATACCTGCTGCATCTTCAAAAATTGTTCTTCTATTTTCTGGCTTTGAAGAAATGATTTCTTCAACTTTACCTTGCCCAATAATGGAATAACCATCACGCCCAATTCCGCTATCGTACAAAAGGTTATAGATATCTTTTAGTCTTACTGGGGTACGATTGATAAGATAAGCACTTTCACCACTTCTATAAAGTTTTCTTGTTATTGCAATTTCATCGTTATCATAGTTAAAATATCTATCAGAATTGTCAAAAATTAGTGTAACTTCACAATAAGACAAACTCTTACGCTTTTCTGTTCCATTAAAAATGACATCTTGCATACTTGAACCACGAAGCAATTTACTACTTTGCTCACCAAGTACCCAACGAATGGCATCACTAACATTGCTTTTCCCGCAACCATTTGGTCCAACAATAGCCGTTATTCCAGAATCAAATTTAATATCCGTTTTGTCTGCAAACGACTTGAACCCAGATAGTTCTATTTCCTTAAAATTCATTGATTTTCTCCTAGTTGATCTAGTATAATTTTTGCTGATTTTTGTTCGGCATCTTGCTTGCTTGAACTTTCTGCTTTTGCAGTAAGTTCTCCAAGTTTTGCTTCAACCACAAAAGTTGGATTATGTGACTGCCCCAATTTTTCAAGCAAAATATATTCAACTTTTTGTCCATGTTTTTGTGCAATTTCTTGAAGAAGAGATTTATTGTCAATTATTTCAATATCTTGTACCTTTTGAATATAAATGTTTTCTTCAATAAATTGTTCGCATCTATCTATATTTGAATCCAAATACACACTTGCTGTGATTGCCTCAAACATATCACATTTTATTGACTTTGTAAGCACTTTGCAACTTTTGCCAAGTTTGACATATTTTTCTACATTAAGTTTGTCAAAAACCTTGCTTAAATTCTCTTCGCTGACATAATGTGCACGAAGTTTTGTTAGCATACCTTCATTTAATGACTTATCAACAAAAAAGTGTTTGCCGACCAAAAAATCCAGTATGCTATCACCCAAATACTCCAAGCGTTCATAATTGTCAGGGCTAAAAGAACTGTGTGTTAATGCTTTTGTGATATTTTGTTCATCACGAAAAGTGTATCCCCCAATACTAATCATTTTTTGCCTCGCTTTTTGATTCAGCAAATTCAGGGATATTTTCAATTGCTTTTTCTATTCTCTCATTCACCTTGTTTTGCTCAAGTTTTACAATTTGTTCAACTGCTGCACAAATTGTTACTCCAATGCTTGAACCATGAGATTTGATTATTGTTTTTTTGCAACCAACAAAGTTTGACCCGCCATATTTGTTATAGTCCAACTTGCTTTTTACCTGTTTTAATGATTTTTTTGCAAGGAGTCCACCGATTTTTCCCCAAAAACTTGACATCATTGCTTCTTTTATCATACTTGTTGTAAACTTTGCCGTGCCTTCTACACTTTTTAGTAGGACATTTCCTGCAAAACCATCAGTAACTATAACATCATAATCGCCAATCAATGCATCTCTTGCTTCCATATTTCCAACAAAATTTATTGGGAGTTGTTTTAACATTGGGAATGTTTCTTTTACAAGTTCATTACCTTTTTTGTCTTCAACCCCATTGCTAAGGAGTGCAACTCTTGGGTTTTGAACACCAAACATAGCCTTAAAGTATTCTGAGCCCATAAGTGCAAAATGACATAAATTTATTGGTTTGCAATCAACATTTGCCCCACAATCAATAAGTACAACTTGTCCACCGGTTTTTGTTGGTAAAAGTGGTGCGAGTGCTGGACGTGAAACACCTTTCATTCTTCCAATTTTCAAAAATCCACCAGTAAGAACTGCACCTGTTGAACCGGCACTTACAAGCCCAAGGCAATCATCATTTGTTTTTAGATAGTCAAGTGCCTTTACAAGTGATGATTCTTTTTTTGTTCTTATGGCAACAGTTGGCACATCGTCATTTGTGATTACATCTTTTGCATCAACAAGTTCAAGTCTTGTTTTGTCATATTTTTTTGTTGCAAGAATTGGATTAAGTTTGTCAACATCACCAACAAGAACAATTGTTATATCTTTAAATTTATCAAGTGCGAGCACTGCCCCGTCAATATTACAATTTGGAGCATTATCCCCACCAAAAGCATCAATTACTATTTTCATTTTATCCCTCAAACTATATAGCAAAAAAATTGCTACAACACAGCACAAATATTATTACAAATTTTTATAAAAAAATCAAGTGTTATGTTAATAAAAAATACATAGTATTTTCTACTATGCTTTTTTTGATAATATTTTTGGTAAATTTACCTTATTGCACTCATAACATAATCAAAGTACCTATTGTTTATACCTGCCAAACTTAAACTTTGAGATTTGTTTGTTATATACTTTTGTTTGTCCATCATTACATCATTTAGTCTATAAAAACGAATATTACCGAGAACCATTGTTGGGGATATTACCGAAACCGGTTTTTGAAGTTCAATTTCCACCAAAAGATTTAGTATTTCATTCTTGCCAATGAAACTATCAAACAATACTTCGCCATCATTAAGATTTGGATAAAAACCCTTATTTTTTAGGCTACATACAAATTTTTCACCTTCGACAATTGTTCCATAGAAATTTGAAACAGACAAATTTGCCCTATTAAAATTTTTTACATCAAATTTGCTTATGCTGAATTGTTCAAAAAGTGGATTATTGAGTCTTAAATCAACCTTTTCAAATCTATCATCAAGGTCAAGAGAATGTACAAGTGAAATATATACATCGTTACTTGCGTTCCCCAAATTGTTGCCATAAACATATTCTGTTTCTTTGCCATGTACCAAAAAAACTGAATAAAGTTTATTTTGTTTATATTCACCAAACACTAATCTTTGAGCAAAATCATTAAAGACTGGATGGTCAATAAACAGTGACTTGAATGTTTGTTTAGAGTATTTTCTGCCACTAATAAAGTTTTGATAAAGCCTTGCCTTTTCTTGTTCAACACGCTCTTCACTTATGCTATATGGCAAAGACAAGTCTTTTATCTCCTCGCAAGGTCTATTCATCACCTGGGCATATGCTTTTACAAAATCGCTATAATGTTCCATAAATAAGTCAAAGGCTTGCAATCTTGTAATCATTTCCAAGAATTTTGGTTTTTTGCTATATATCAAGCATTTTGTTAGATACATTGCTTCTTTTTTCCTATTCAATCTATATAGCGTGTACAAAAACTCATACACTTTGCGTTCAAACATATCGTCACAAAATAGAGAAAACATTCTTACACACCATTTTGCCGAGTTTATATCTTCCTTATTTGATAATTTATCAAATAACTTTTCTGCAAATTTGTTTAAACTTTCTTTTTTGAAAATTTGATAAAGTGAATTAAGACTAACCAAATTTAGCAAATTATTTTCTTCTTTGAAAATATTGATTAGATATGTTTTTTCTTGATTATTTGCAAAAGTGTCATCAATAAATGCAAGTGGTAAATTTTCAAAAGCAACACCAAGTGAACGTTCTTGAACATCTATCACTTTTTTTTGTGCAAGAATTTTAAAATGCTTGTATGTTCCAAAATTCAAAGTCTCTGTTATTCCAAGGCGTTGTGACAAAAATGACTTTATTTCTTCATTTTTTTCTGTTTCATAGATTGTTTCAAGTCTTGTTTCGATATTTGAATTATTTTTTATTGCTGACAACACTTTGATATAATGGAAACGCTTTTCATCATCGCTTGGCAAATTTTTATCAAAGTATGCCAAAGTGTCGTTTATGTATGCTTTTAAGAATTGTTCAGCATGTTCTTCGCTAATTTTTTCTCTTGCAAGGTCGTTGAACAAAATACTTATTGCCTTTTGAGTGTTAAATTCAAGGAGCAATGACAAGTATTCAAGTTCCAAAGTTTCGTTTTGCGAGAAAATATCTTCCAAATCATGATTTTCACGCATATAGTTTTGCATATATTCCATTGCAATATCATGCCAAATATATAATTTTGATTTGTTATCAAAAATTGATTTTAACACAAGTGGCAAGTATAGTTTACTTCCTATTTTGCCGAGCATTACTGTTTCAATAAATCTATCAAACAAACGTTCTTCCATATTATATTCTTTTAACTTGCTAACATAGTTTTGTGTGTCAACGTGTGAGGCATACATTTTGGAAATAAACTCTTTTACTTCTTCATACTTTTCCATTGCCAAAAATATTGTTGTGTAATTTACAAGTGCATTACTAAAGTTGTTTAATTGAAAAACAAGTTCGCTTAGGTGCGACACTTCTTTTATATCTTCACACATTTTGCTTTTTGATGCAATATCTTCCAAATCTTCTTCACTCATTTTGTCCAATATTGGTGTTTCGCTTATGTCATAATCTAACACCTTTTTGGTTTGATTTACTAATTGTGTATAACTTCTTAAAACTTCCATTTTTTCTCTCTTTTGTATATTTTAACAAAACAGACGAAAAAATCAAAAGGTTTTTACAAACAAAATAGATATTTTGGCATATTTATGCCGTTATAGAGATATATTTTTTTACCTTTGAACTGATTTTTTAGATATTTATCACAAAAGCACTCATCTAGTGAGTTTTCAAACAAGCGTTCAAAAAAACTTCTATCGTTTATTCTTGCAAGTTCCTTACAATCAAAAAATTGTGCTTCAAGCGGAAAAAAGTCAAACATATTATTTTGCGTTGGTTTTTGTTCAGTTCCACCCATACACAAGGTTATTACACCATCAAATGTATAACTGAAAATAATATATTTTATTTCGTATGGAATTGGGTCATCTTCAACAATTTGTTCAAGCCAAAATTTCAAATCTTCGGTCATAAGATATTTCCTCTAATGCAAACAACAACAATTCCACAAAGTATGCTCAAAAACAGAAAAATAAGTGAAAAGTTAAAATATGAAAATTTAAGATTTACAAGTTTTGCCGTTGTTATAACTTGCCTTGCAAGATCCAAATCCATTTCGTCAATTTTATAATCTTTTGGCAACTTGTAATTTGCTTTTACCTTTTTGCAATAACTTATATCGCTATAGTCCTTTATTGTTTTATAAAGCATCAAATTATTTTTGTTTACAATTTTTTCTTTGTGCGATATGTGGACATTTCTTGAAAGCAGTGCAACAAAACTATAGATAATTGAAATTAGTGCCAACATTATGCATGCACTTGACAATATATTTAGTACGTAATTGTTGCTAAAAAATGTACTAGCAAATGCAATAACCGCAGATGCAATTGTCATTGTTATACTATGTTTTGTTTCGGCATATTTTAGGTCTTCAAAAAGCCTTTCATAAATGTATTTTAATGTTTGTTTCATAAAACTATTTTGTGCAATAATTTTTTATAAATACATTTCAGGAATTTGGCACAAACTTATGCTTGCATTATATTTTATTGCAAATTTTTTTAACATTATTTCACTCAATATTTTTATTTTTCCATTTGGCATCATAACATAAAAAATATTGAATTTATTTTTGTTTAATTTTGCAAACAATTTATATATTTTTATATTTGAATTTATCAAAGTAAATTTAACCGCTTTCTCTTTATTTATATAGCATTCATCAATTATTTTATACGATAGAAAATTGTATGATGAATACTTATTTGGCTCAATTATTCCAACAATTAAGAATATTGAAATGATTATTAAATTTGTATTTATTACCTTAAAAAACAGGCCAATAAAAAAAGTTAAAATCAAAATAAAAGAAAAACAAATATTAAAAAATAAACATAATTTTATTGACCATTTTTTATCGTATTTTTTTGAAAGAATCGCACTCAAAATTCGTCCACCATCAAGTGGATAACATGGCAATAAATTATACAAAAACATTATAACATTTGATAAACAAAATAAATAACTTGCCGGCATTATGCTTGGAAATAACCACCAACTTGCAATAGTGCAAATTGCAAGAATTGCATTGAATAATGGCCCTGCCATTGCTATCAAAATTTCATCGTTATCACAAAAATTATTGACTTTGTAATTTAGACAAATTCCATATGGCATCAGCACCATTTTGTCAAGTTTGTAACCGAGTTTTTGTGCAACAAAACTATGTGCAAGTTCGTGCAATATTACAACAATCATATACACAAACAAACTCTCATAATTGCCAAAAACTAGTAAAAATACAAGGTATAGAATAAAAAGTGGGTGTAATCTAAATTTTCTCATTACACCACCCCTATGTTACTAAAAATATTATAAAAGCAAAAAATGGAAAGTGTAAAAAGCCCCATATAAAACACAGCATCAAAAAATATTATGCCATTTATTTTATGTTTTAAGGTTAGTTTGTCAACCTTTTGCATTTTTACGATTTCAACATTTTTGCCAAAGTTATCCATATAAAAGCATATGCGAAATATGTCGTATTTTATGCCAAAACACCTATACTTTTAACTCTTTTACACTTTATTACAACATTAAAAATTACCCCGTCATCACTCGGCAAAACATCAACATTTGTTGAAACATCGTCCATATAGCAAACTGCAACATTTTGGATATCGGCTTTTAGGACATCTTTTAATTTTTCCGGATTTTGCTCTTTATCTTGAACAAGTACTTTTTTTAGTCTATTTTCGCCTATTTGTGCAATTGAAAATTTCATCACATTCTCCTTTTTATATTTCTTCTTATACTTCCAAAAAATCCCCTATATTTTTGAGTGCAATCATATACCTTTTTTGTGCCGTTATGTAGGTTTTCTGCAAGCAATACCCATGCCCTGTTGGAATTACTTCCACCCATTGCACCAATGCTTGAAAGTGCCGTTATATCATCATCTTCTGGAATTACACCAAGTATTGGAATATGCAAGAATTTTATTATTTCGTCAACATCAATCATTTCCCCATTCATCATCAAATCTCCACGAACACGATTTACGACCAAATATTTTTCGTCAAGATTATATGACGACAAAATTGACAAAACTTTATCGGCATCTCTTATGCTAGAGATATGTGGAGTTACAACAATTACTGCTTCATTTGCACAAGACACTGCTCTTTTGAAACCTTGTTCCACACCTGCTGGGCAATCGATAAATATATAATCAAAACTAAATTCCAAACTTTGAACAACATTCTTTATATCATTTGCCGAAATTTCTTCTCCACGATAGGAGTGTGAGGATGGCAAGATATAAAGATTTTCAAAATTTCTGTCTTGAACCAAGGCTTGCGTTGCCCTGCATCTGCCTTCTATTACATCAATTAAATCAAAAACGACCTTTGATTCTACCCCCATAACAACATCAAGGTTATTTAGTCCAATATCAACATCAAGAATTACAACTCTAAACCCAAGATTTGAAAGGGTTGCCCCCAAATTTGCACAAACCGTTGTTTTTCCAACGCCACCCTTTCCACTTGTAAAAACTATTTTTCTTGCCATTTTGACCTCAAAAAAAGTTTATTATTTTTGCATAAAAAAACAAAGGGACATTTTGTTAAATTATGTCCCTTTGTTGCTAATTTTTTGTTTTATAAGTTTTTTAGTATATTGTCCAATATATCACTATGAGATAATAGTGTTGACATACCTTTTATGTTTGAATTTTCAGATTCGTATGATATAAACACATTTATGCCAAGTTTTTGTTTAAAATACTTGTCAAGTCCCGGAACTTTTGATAGTCCCCCACAAACATATATACCGTTTCTTACAACATCGCTTGATATCTCCGGACTTAGCGAACTTATTGTTGTTCTTATAATCTTTATGATTTCATCATAAAAGGAATGAGTTGCTTCAAAAATATCTTTTGCAAAAACTGTTATAGCAACTGGCGAATTGTCTACACTGCTAACCCCGTTTACGTCCATTTTTGCAGTGTCAGATGCATACAGACTGAAAATTTGCTCCTTTAATGTTTGTGCTGTGTTTTCACCAATAATAATTTGATATTTTTGCTTAATATAATCTATTATTGTAAGGTCAAGAGTCCTTCCGCCAATACCCAAACTTGATGAACAAATTAAAGTGTTTAGGTTAATGACACCGCATTCAACATTTCCACCACCAATATCAACAATAAGTTTTGCACTATTTGCACCAATGTTAATATTTTCGCCAAGTGCAGTTAAGAAAAGTTTTGGAATGCAAATTACTTCCCTTGCCCCAACACCTTTGAATAACTTTGTATATTTTGTTTGTTCTTCAAAACTTATTCCTGATGGAATTGGTGCTATTACTTTTAGGCGTGAAAAAAAGCCAAATTTTAAGCCTAATGATTTAAAGATTTTTTTCAATTCCAAGATTGCATAGTTTACACTAACAATCTCACCGGCATTTACAGGATAAAAAACATAAACATTATCGGTTGCTTTGCCAAGCATTGTTTTTGCTCTTTCGCCTGCAGTGATAAACTCAATATCTTCACCAATCTTTTTTACTGCCATTACATTTGGCTGTTTTAACAAAAGTCCATTTTTATTTTGAATTGTTATATTTGAACATCCAAAATCAATTCCAAGTACTGTTTCTGCCATTTTTTCTCCTTTTACATCATAACAAAAGCATATTATATTGTCAAATTGGTTAAGAAAAAACATCAAATAAATATTTGATGTCCTTTTACTTTTTCTATTAGATAATTTGTAGGCTTTTCTTTAGAACACGTTTAAAGTCATTTGCAACTTTCATACCCTGCCTTATATCAAATGTTGCATCTTCTTTTACAATGGTCTTCATAATAATTGAATCACCCAAAATATCGCAACTAACATCGGTTATATTGCCACTCTTTGACCTATCAAGTGCTGCTGCCAAACGAACAATTACACCAAGTTTTCTTACGGCATCCAAATCTTCTTCTGTTAAAATATCTTTGTATTTTACCCATTCTGCAAGGTCAATATTGTCCAAATTTTGATATTTGCAAGCAAAACCTGCAAGCAAAAGGTCTTTGTGTGACACACCCTTTAAGTTTGAATTGATTATAACATCAAGACTATAATTTGAGTAGTTATCATAATTTATTCTTTTGCCACAATCATACATTGATGAAGCAATTCTTAATGCTTTTATATACACTCTTGGAAGTTTGTGAATTACTTTTAATTGCTTAAACAATATAATAGCCAAATTGTATACATTTTTTGTGTTTGAGTTTGCTCCATCATAGAACAATCTTATTGTGTCTAGGCTTTGTGTGAGCATATCGCAAAGTGGCTTATCATTTGCTTCTGGGAGGACAAATGCATGAATTAACCCTTGTTCAAAACTTCCTGACGAAATTGAAAATTGCTCAATTTTTACTGCATCACTTATGCCTTTTACGATTGCCATTCCAGATACCAAACTATCTGCTCTATCTTCACTTATTCCTTTAAGTTTTTTTGTTTTGTCAAGTTCAAGGTCTTTCACTTTGTCAAAAACTGCATCAAACACTTCATTTTGAACAACATAGTTATTATCTATATCAAGTGGATAATGTGAAACTTTTTTGGCAAGTTTTCCAATGCTTAACATTGTTGAACCTGTGCCAACAAACATAACTTCTTCTTCCGAATTATGCAAAAATTCAACATTTTTTATGTCTTTTTTTACCATATCAATTATGCCTGAATAGTCAATTTTTTGGTCTGCCAGGCTTACTGCTCCATATGGTAAAGTTTTTACATTTACCATTGTTCTGCGGTTATATTGAATAATATGTGTTTTGTTTGCTTCAACATCAATAATAATTCCTTTTGGAACATCAACAAAATTGATGACACCAGAATAAATTGCTTTAACTTCATCTTCAACATTAAGAATTGTAAAAGACACACTTGTGTTGTTGTATATTTCATCAAAGAAACTTATTTGGTTCTTTGCATCTTTTATAAAACTTTTTGCAAAAGCATAAATTTTTGAAACATTGTATGTTACACAAATTTTACGGAACAATTTTAATATTGTTATTGTTTCGTTAATTTTTGCACTCTGTATAATATTTTCATTTTGCACACTGCTACCAAGTTTTATATTTTCTGAAATTTTGTCCAAAACATTATAATACCCGCCATCACAAACTTCCAATATAGATAGTTTTAAACCTAATTCATTCAATTCAATAATTGCGATTTTATCCATACTATTCCCTTTTATCTTTCTATCTTTATTGCACCAACTGGGCAAACTGCTTCACAAGTCCCACATTTTATGCAAATATCTTTGTTAATTTTTGCTCTACCATTTTCATCAAATGAAATCGCTTCCACTGGGCACATTGATACGCAAGTGCCACATCCAATACATTTTTTTGGGTCTACCATTACATGTAATCTCCTTTGTTTGTCAAGTTATTTTAGCATACAAAACTTTATTTGGCAACAACATTTTACTTGTTATCGGCCTTTATTAGTAGTATTTTAACAAATTCTACAATACTTAATATCATTAAAAATACACCAAAAAGGATTTTTAGGATTTGTTTGTCCATTAAATTTGCAACAAAACTTCCCAAAACCGAAAATGCTATACCAAAAATTATTAAAATTGGCAAACAATTTATTTTTATCAATTTGTTTTTATAATGAATAAATATGGCAATAATACTCATAGGCAAAAATGCAAGCAAATTATACATTTGAGCAATAATTTGGCTTATTTCACAAAATATGGTTAAAAGTGGAATAAGAAGTGTTCCTCCACCCATTCCCATTCCACCTATTATCCCCGATAAAATCCCAAAAATTAGATATAAATACCACATTATATCACCATTTTTAACCCTGCACAAAACATCAAAATCAAAAAGATAATCCTTACCCATTTTGAGCCTAGTTTTTTAAGTAAAAATGCCCCGATTATACCACCCAAAAGTGCCGAGATTGTTATTATTATCAGTGTTTGAATTTCGATGTTATTTCTGCCGATATAAACTATTGAACTTGCCACACTTAACGGAAAAATTACGCACAAAGTTGTTGCATGGGCATACTTTGTTTCCATCTTTAAAACATTTTCCAAAAATGGTACACAAAGCATTCCGCCACCTCCACCAAATATACCATTTATAAAGCCAATTATTGCGCCACAAAGAGCAACTTTCCACCAACTTGGTTTGCCACTGCTTTTTTTCATAAAAATATTGTTTACAAATACACAAAAAATATTTGCAAAATAATTCTACTTGTTATATACTAACAAAGTTAAATATTAAAAGGTGAGATTATGATTACGACAAAAAAATTTAATTTACTAAAAAAGATTGTATTTACAATTGCCCTTGTTTTATGTTTTACACTTGTAACACAATTGCCAGTTATGTTAAACAGTGCAAATGCAAGTGTTGAAATGCAATTTGAACAAGTGACTGTAACAAATGGAGATTTTGACGATTCTAGTACATCACAATTACAATCAACACCAAATGGCTGGTCTGTTCAAGGCTCAAGCACAGGTAAAAATGGTATTATTGATGTAAAAACTAGCCCATTTAGGACAAGTGATTATGCCCTTTCTTCAACACAAAACCCTTCAACATATTGGGATTTTGATAAGCATGTTCTTATGCTGAATGCGAAATCGAAAGTTGATTCAAAAAATGAACAAAACCACATTGGTTACAAATCTAATTCATTAACATTGAATGCTTACTCATTTTACAAGGTTAATGTTTATGCCCTAACCCAAAACAATGCAAGAGCTTCAATTTATATTTCTGGACTTGATGACAAAACAGCAAACACTTCTTTTGAGTATTTTTCAAGTGGTGTTTGGGACGAATATAGTTTTTATATCGCAACGGGAATTAACAAACAAACAATAAACATTGAACTTTGGCTTGGTTCAAAAACAAAAGACTCTTTGGATGCGGTTTTCTTTGACCATGTTACAATGAACAAACTGTCCGGAAGTTATTTTGGTAACGATATTACTTCTCGTGATAGGAATTTGAAAATTATTGATTTGAGAGAAACAAAAACTGGCGTTATTGAAAATGCAGATTTTGAAACAGGTTCAATGCAAGGATGGAAATCTGTTGATGCCTTGCCAACAAGTGCAAATGCATATGTTATTAGCATTAACAACCCAGAAAGTATGCAATCAAAAGGTCTTGACTATCTTGGCAGTGATATGTCATCAAATGATAATAACTACTCATTGCTTATGTATGCGAGCAAAAAAACACACTTTGGTTACAAAAGTACAACATTTAAGGTTAAACCTTATGAAACATACAAAATAACAGTTTGGGCAAAACTTTCTTCAAACTTTAGCGGAAATGCATATGCCAAACTTGTTGAACAAGATGATAATGTTAAAAACTTCACAACAGAACACGAAGCAAATACTTCAACAATTACAATTTCTTCTAACACAGAAAACAAATTAACAAATGATTACACACCTTACTATTTCTATGTTAAAGGTTATGAACTTTATGAAACCGATTTACAACTTGAGTTATGGTTTGGTAGCAAAGATAACAATTCCACTGGTGCAGTTGTTTTTGATGATATTACATTTGAAAAGATTTCTTGGAATCAATTTGATAATGCAGAATCTTCAAACAGTGCAACATTAAAACTCACTACAATTAAAAATGACCCATCAGTAAAAAATGGTGCATTTAATGTTGGTTCAAAAGTTGAAAAAGATGTAAAATACCCTGTTGCTCCTGCAGATTGGACAGTTAAACAAGAAGAAGAAAACAAAGGTATTGTTGGAATCATTAACACATACTCACCTTTCTATGATGCAAACAAAGCAACTTATGGCAATTTGAGCAATCCTCAAAATCCAAGTTCAGCATCTGGTGTTGATGTTGATGCAAACAATGTTTTGATGATTTATAACAAACTTGCAACATATCAAAGCGTTACAAGTGATACACTAACCGTTTCAAAACAAACCTATCAAAAGATTTCTTTTGATTACAAAACTGTTGAACAAACAACAAACAGAAAATTGATGAGTGTTTATGTTTTGGATGGCGACAATAATGTTATTTACTCAGATGAAGGCTTGTATTCAAGTGTTTGGGCTAACTACTCAGTAACAATCAAAGCATCTGAATATTCAAATTCTATCAAACTTATGATTTCACTTGGAAACGAAAGCGAAACAGTAAGAGGATATCTATTTGTTGACAATGTAAAATTTGAACAAGATAGTTCAATGAATGATGAAACATATGCAGAATTTGTCAAATCTCACAAAACAATTGACTTTACTGTTGCAAACTTTGGATTCTTTAAGAATGAACAAAAATATGGATTTGGAATGTACACTCCATACAAATACACACAAAAACTTGAAAGTGGCACAAACTCAGAAATTGGCTCACCTGTTGCATATGGTGGAATTATTGATGGGAAAGTTGACGATGAAAAAATTCAAAATCAATATTCTATTACAAACTCAAAAAACAATAAAAACTCACTAAAATATATGCCAGCCATTAGAGTTAATGGAAAGGCAACCTACACTCTTACAAACAAAGATAAATTAAGTTTGTCTGCCGACACATACTACAAATTCTATGTTGAAGTTTACACTGCATTTAGTGGTGACACAAAGCAAGAAAATGTAAAAGATGAGGACAAAGCAAAATTTGGTGCAATTTTTGCTCTTGACGGAATTGATAAATACTTTACAGAAGTTGTAACAAATGATGAATGGACCGCTTACACAATATATGTATGCCCTGCCGAAGCAAAAGATGTTAGCTTAAAATTTGGGTTAATGAGTAACTCAAATAATATAACAGGTGTTGCTGCCTTTGATAATTTTAAATTTGAAAAAATTGAAAAATTAGAATACACACAAGCAACAGAAATTGCTAAGAATGACAAAACAATTTTGGTTATTTCAAAAGATGACACAAAAACAGCTGACAATGATGACAACAAAAATGATAACAAAACAGACAACGAAAACAATGACCTTGTAATTTGGTACTTGATACCTTCCCTACTCTTGGCTGTTGCATTGATTATTGCAATTACTGCATACTTTATGAAAAAAGTAACAATAAAAAAATGGGAAAAGAAAAAGGCAAATGAATATGATAGAAATTCAACTTTATATCGTGATGTAATTAGAAAAGATGCTGAAAAAGTTAGAGATGAAAAAATAAAAGAAGTTGAAAAACAAATTGAGGATGTTGAAAAAGAAATTGCAAGAATTGAGGAAGTTCACAAAGAAAATGCAAAAGCTCAAAGAACAACAACCAGTCAAGTTTCATTGGCTCAAGAAAGAGATTTTAAGGCATATGCAAAACGTCATACTGCCCTTGAAAATCAAGTTGAATCACTAAAACAAAAAATTGAAGGTTACAAAATGCCAGAATATTTGCTTGGTGTTCAAAGAAATATTATTCTTGAAAAAGTAAAGAAAGAAAAACTTGCAAAAGATGCTCAAAATAAAAAACTCAAAGAAGAGAAAAAACAAGCAAAGTTGCAACAAAAACAAAACAAGAATAAATAGTTAAACAAAAAAATATATTGCAAACACTGCAATATATTTTTTTTATTATTTCTTATAGTTATTTTCGTTATAACTACCATTCATAACCTTGAACAACGCTTCCTTGCTGTCATCGTCGGCAGACTTGTTGTTATGAAATTTGCCACACTTTGTGCATTTGTATGTGATAACATAACCTTTTTTGGCAGAAGGTGTGCAAGAATGAGGAACAAGCAAACCCTTACAATCATTTGCTCTATCCCCCGGATTGATATCAATATGCAAACTACACAAACATTTTGGGCAATGGTCCCTTGATGTATACTTTAACTTTGGAACATTGTATCCACAATTTTGGCATACAAATTCATCATCTTTTTTTGTAAATAATCTTTCCATATTTTTATGATAGCATATTCTACTAAAATTGCAAAATTTTTTTACCTAAATATATTTTTTTGTTGACATACAAGCATTATTATGATAATATATAAAAGCATTTTGATATGCGGGTGTAGCTCAGTGGTAGAGCCCCAGCCTTCCAAGCTGGTTGCGAGGGTCCGATTCCCTTCACCCGCTCCA
>CAMEJD010000002.1 GCA_945919375.1 uncultured Clostridia bacterium | reverse complement strand
AATAATCGAATAGATAAAGTACGCCATATGTTTAATAAAAAAGAAAATTAAGTTAATATTCACTAAATTACAAGTATACTTTAAGATGTAAATAATTTAATATTTATATCTTATTTTTTTATGTTAAATTATTTACCAAGAGTTTAAGTGAGAACGGCAAATTACAGAGGTCAAATTTCTGTACAACACCCTATGGGTATAAATGGCGATTAAAAAATATACTATGTCATTTCGTCACACTTCAAGTGTGCCCTTGGAGAAATCTCAACCACTAAAAAATGAAAAATCTTTGCTATTCATTTGACATTTACCCTAGGGGGGAGGGTATACTAAAATTGAGTAATAGTATTGATTTTTCTCATACTAAACAAAAAGGAGTACATATGAAAAAATTTAAACTAACAATGACAGTTGCAACAATGTGCCTAGCCTTGGCAGTGCTTTGCTTTGGTGTATTCTCGGCAACAAATATTACATACACAATTGGTGGTAGCATTAGTTATGAAGTAAACGATGTTTTTGCAACAGTAGAAACAGATGTGTACACAAGCAGTTTTAACAATGCAACAAATCTAAAAACTGAAGCCGAAAAGTTTTTAACAAGTGACACTGTTGAAAATGCAACACAAACAGAATATAAATATGACTTTACAACAACAGGTGCCGAAAGTGAAAGTTATAGCAACACAACAAAAATGGATGGGAATACCGAAGGTGGAATAAAAATTGCATATAACACAACAAACCAAAGAACATATTTTGTTGTGATTTCCATAATAAATAATGGTGACAATATAATAAGTGCAAGTGTAACTGGAACACTTGGTGAAAATGCAAATACGACCTTTGTAAAAACAAACCCAATAACAAGCCTTTCAAAATCCAATAAACAAAAAATAGTAATGACATTTATGCTTGATGATATAACACTTGGAATGAGTGATGTTAACTTTGAATATGTTGTAACAATCAATAATGGGGAAGGTGAACCTTTAACAGGGACACTTAAATGTTTAACAAATGGTCAAAGTTACGATATCTATGGGGGAACGCTGTCTACTCAAATAAATATGGATAAGACTGTATATATGACAATGGAAGCTCAAGAATCACAATACTATGCTAATGTATATAATTTTGAAATAGAAGGTGTCAATCCTTTGAAATATAATTCCATTCAAATAGATTATGTTGATGGCTTGGCAGAAGGTGGAGTATCGCCTGATGTCATGTTTTACGAAAAACATATCACATCCGATACATTAACAGTTTACGATTTTCTTAGTGACATTGCTGATGCCTCGATGAATGGGGATACTATTTCTTCCGAAATTGATTTGGCAGATGCAAATAATAAATTTTGTCTACTCATTCCAATTGCGGAAGAAGAAAGTGGTATAAAAATTAGAGAATCAAGCATTCAAATTACATTGGGGAATAGCGAAGTTAATGGAGATTTTAAGTATACAAAAATAGATAAAGGTACCGCTTGGAAAATATCTGCAAAAGATGGGAATATAAGTGGCAACAACGGAACTTTGACAATTCCATCAACTTACAAAAATATGCCAGTAAAAGAAATTTCTGCTGGAATGCTTGACCTTTGTGGCATACTAAATTTACAAGAACACAAAAAGAGTTTTAATGTTTGTAACAATATCACGAAGGTAATTATTCCAGATAGCATAGAAGTGATTGGTGATTATGCTTTTGACGGATGTAAAAATCTTGTGGAAGTTGAATTTACTGGCACATCAAAAATTCAAACACTCACAGGAACATTTTTGAATTGCTCAAAATTGACTACAATCAATTTACCAAATTCATTGGAATATATTGGAGATTTCGTATTTCAAGACTGTGAAAGTTTGGTATCAATAACAATTCCTGGGAATGCGAATTTTAGAGGATTAGGAGAAGATACATTCAACGGATGTACATCACTTTCATCAATAATATTCTCTAACGGAATGGCATCAAATGTAAGTGAATTTAATTTTGGGCTCAATGCACTTGATGGGACAAATATAAATAGTATAACAATACCCCAATCGGTAAAAGGGTTAAATGTGCAAGGATTAAATTCTGGGTCTAATAGTATAGAAGAAATTATTTTGCTTGGTGATTTGGAAACAGAAAGTTATCATTTTGGTAGTTGGTTGTTTACTCCAACAGGTGGTGGAACTGCAACAACTGTATTATCACTATTCAAAGCGGGAACATATACGAAACAATAAAATTTAGCACACAGGCATCCGCCTGTGTGCTTTTTGTCAATAAAACTTTAAAAGTTACAATATTTGTTTTTATTTCATAAATTTTTATGATATACTCTAATTACATTGGAGGAAAATTATGAAAAAAAGTAGACTTATTCTACCAATAACTTTGCTTATATTTTATGCAACTTATTGTTTGGTAGTATTTTTGGTTTCAAAAACTTTCCCACAAGGTTTTTGGATTTCATTTGGATTTGTAACACTTGCATATTTATTTATGGACTTTTCACTTATGTATGAAAGTCACGACAGTGTAAAAAAGCAAGTTGTTGGACTTCCTGTGGGGACAATGAGTGTAATGTACTTTATTGTTGAAATGATTCTTGGAACAGTATTTATGTTTGTCAATGTTTCATTCTTGGCATATTTCTTGCCACAAATAATATTGTTTGCATTATTCTTGTTATGTTTTATACCAGCAATTCTTTCAGACAAGAATTACAAAGAAGAACAACCAAAAGAAGATAAGGCACAAGAAGAAAACAAGTAATAAAAAGAAAAATGCAATATCTTTTGATGTTGCATTTTTTATTGTTTTAAGTTAGGTATTGAAAACTAATTAATATTATGCTAAAATGGAGATGAAAATGAAAATAAAATATATTAAAGGAACTTGTCAAAATTGTAAAAAAAATGTAGACATTGCAGTTGATGTTAATGCCGATGTTATTTATACGGAAAACGATTTAACAAGTTTTAATTTTTATAAAAACATTGGATTGTCTGTTTGTCCACATTGTGGGTATATTGCCCAAGATATCACAAGCGACAAACCAAATAACTTTGATGAGATTTCAAAAACAGAAAAGTTTGATTATTTATATAATTATAGATATATCAAAAATCTTGACAAGGTTGACACTTATGAAATTGAAAGGTATGCCCCAAACATTTATGAATGCTATTCATACTATATGGCAAATCAAAAAAATTATGAAGAAAGCATAAGATATTTGTATAGAGCAGTTGAGTTAAAACTTGCAACAATAAAAGTTATGGAAAACAACAAGCTTGAGGACTATGACGATGATGAAATTGAAGATAGAAATCGAATTGACATTTTTATTGAATGTATGAAAAAAAGCATTTTAAGAAATCAAAAAGGCATTGTTGAAATGTACAAACCAAATGACAACACTTACGTAAAAGTTATGTATATAATAACATTAAACAACCTTGGAGAAAAAGAACAATCCCAAAAAGAGTTTGAAGAACTTAAAAAACTTGATATTGATGAAACTTTGATTGACTATACAAAATCAAAACTTGAACAAAAAAGATAAAAGGAAAACTTATGAGAAATTATTTGTTTATCGACCTTCATATTCATAGTGTACATTCGTTTGAAACGGATTGTGATTCCACGCCAGAAGATATTTTGGATAACGCATTAACAACTGCAAAAAAGGTTCAAAACGCAATGATGGAAAGAGTTGACGAAGTTGAACAAAGTGGAAACAAAGAAGAGTTTGATAACCTAATAAAAGAATATTCATCATATTTTGCGGATAAAAGGGAAGATCAAGAGCATATACAAAATATTATCATTGGGGCAAATAACAAAGTCCAAACTTTAAAAGATTATATTTTAAACAACACAAAATGCTGTATATCAATAACTGACCACCAAAATATTAAAGGTTCAAAAGAAGCATTAAAGTTGATAAAAGAACATTCACAAAAATATAATCTAATCGATTTTATTCCGGGCATAGAAGTAAATGCAGGGCTTAGATGTATGGGAATAAACGAAGAAGGGTACTCTACATTCAAAAAGTGTCATGCTCTTGCATATGGTTACGATGTAAATGACCCAACATTTATTGCTTATTCAAATTTGTACAACTTTTCATTAAGGCAAATAAACGACACAGAAACAAGTCAAAATGATATAGAGATTGGGAAAATGATTTTGTGGGCAAAAAAACGTGTTGATGATATCACAGGTAAAAAAATCCCAATCAGCGACCTTGCTTTTATTACAAAAAATACAAAATCTTGTTTGCATGCCAAAAATAAGTTTTTTAGTTATCTAAAGGAAAAATATCCAAATATCAATTTTAGAAAGATGAACCAAATTGAAGAATGTTTCGTATTCTCAAATATGGGTAACCAAAGTGCAATAAGTGGTTCAAAGTGGGAACTTGACGAATATATGGAAGCAATTAAAAATGCTGGTGGCTATTTCTCAATTGCACATCCATACAGTATAAAACGAAAAATGACGGAATCGGAAGAACTTGCTTACAACAATATGTTTGTTGATGCACTTGTTTTAACAACAAAAGACAATGCCTTTGAAACATTTAGGAATATGACTTTTATTGATAAGAATGTTATTTTGTCAAAGGTTACTGCAATAAACACATTATATAACAAACATTACTCGGCTGAAGAAATATATCAAATGTATGTTTCGTTTACTTTTGGAATAAATATTGAAGATTTTGTTAAAAATGTTATAAGAATACGAAAGGATAACGATTTTGGTTTTGAAATTTTTAACAAGCTTAACCTTAGTGGTGCAAAGAGTAAAGTTCTTTATGATATTGCCAAAAAGTATGACCTATATCTAACCGGTGGGAGTGATCACCATGGGCCAAATCTTCATGCTTCAAATATTATTTCAAGATGCTTTGATAAGAGTTTTATTTATAGCAGGAATAGTGACTTGTTTTCCATGCCCGAAGCAAAACTTCAACAAAAAATTGACAACGCAAATGCTTTTGCAATTGATAACACATTGACATATATGCCTTTTGTTGGTCTTGTAAAAAACAAAAAGAAATATAAAGAAAAACAAAAAATTGCATTCTATAACAGGCAAAATGGAACGCTTGAACTTGACAATTCTTTGTTTGACAGACACAAAACTTGGATAGTAAAGCGTGGTTGGACAGTTGATGGAATAAAGAATTATCTTGACACGACTGGGGTTGATCACTTGTCCAGAAAAGACTTTATGTTTTTTAGAGATTTGACAAGAATTGAACCAAGGTCAATTGTGGAAGAATATTCAAAGCCAAAAACTATTATAGAAAAAGACGGAAGAGAACTATAAAAAATTGTTGACAAAAAAAATAAATAGTGGTATAATCACCCACGAAAATTGAATAAATCCTTTGTCCATAGACAGCAAGTGATATTATTATCGTAAACATTTATGTGCTTGCCGAGGTAAAGATTTGAATGGCTAAAATATTTAACCTTTCTGCTTTTAATCGGCACGAAAGGTTTTTTTAATTTTTAACATACAAATCTATAAAGGAGGCAAATAATGAGTGCAAATTTAGATGCAAAACAAGCATTAGTCGAAGAAATTAAACAAAAACTTCAAAAAGCAAAAACAGTTGTTGTTGCTGACTATCGTGGAGTTACTGTTGAACAAGACACAAAACTTCGTGCTGAGTTTAGAAAAAATGGTGCAGAATATAGAGTTTACAAAAACAGACTTGTTCTTCGTGCATTAAACGAACTTGGATACACTGGATGTGAAAGTTTCTTGGAAGGAACAAATGCAATCGCTTTCGGATATGAAGACGAAGTTGCTCCTGCAAAACTTGTTGTTGGCGCAAAAGCAGAAAACTGCGAATTCCCAATCAAGTTTGGTATTTACAACGGTTCAGTAATTGACGCAAATGAAGTTAAAAAACTTGCAAGTATCCCATCAAGAGAAGTATTACTTGCTCAACTTGTTGGTATGCTTTCATCACCAATGCGTGGCTTGGCAGTATGCCTTAAAGCTATTGCAGACAAACAATAAAAAATTATAAAAATATAAAAAAAGGAAGTATAAAAAAATGGCAGATCTTAATAAATTTGTTGAAGAAGTTAAAGGAATGACAGTCGTAGAATTAAACGACCTTGTTAAAAAATTAGAAGAAGAATTTGGTGTTAGCGCCGCAGCAGCAGTAGTTGCTGGTGGAGCAGCTCCTGCAGCAGCAGCTGAAGAAAAAACTGAATTTACAGTTGTTCTTAAAGAAGCTGGTGCAAACAAAATCGCTGCAATCAAAGCAGTTAGAGAAATCACAGGACTTGGTCTTGGCGAAGCAAAAGCACTTGTTGATGGTGCTCCTGCAAATGTTAAAGAAAATGTTCCAGCAGAAGAAGCAAAAGCTATTGAAGCAAAACTTAAAGAAGCTGGCGCAGTTGTAGAACTTAAGTAATTTTAACATATATAGAGATTTGTATGAAAAAAATCAATTCAAGTAAATTGGATTGATTTTTTTGTTACTTTTTGATATATATATAATATATGAAACAGATAGATGAACAATTTTTTGTAAATGACAATCAAAATAAAAAATCGTCAGTTGATGATATTTTGGTAAAGGATGAAAAATTGTTGTGGCAACAAACTCCAAAAAAGAGCAATTTTGTTATGCAAAGAACAATAAAATTTTTGCCCGTTGCATTTATATGGTTATTGATTGATGTTGGTATTATTGTCACTTTTGTAACAACAATGAAAGATTTGTCTTTCCTATGGTTTATCGTTCCATTTTTTGCCTTGCATTTGGCACCGGTTTGGGCGTATATTGCATCAATCGTAAAAGCATATGCAAAAGTCAAAAACCTAAAATATGTTATAACAAACAAAAGAATAATGGTTATTGATGGAAAAGATATGTTTGTGTCTAATAGCATAAATCTAAACGACATCAAGTCTTGCAATGTAAACCAAGCCTTGTCTGGTAGACTTGCAAGAGTCGCCGATATAACAATTTTGTCAAATGGTGACAATTCAATTGTATTTAATGATATAAAAGACGCAAAGTTTATTTGCAAAAAAATCAATGAAATTGCCGTTTCACCAACCGATGTAAATGGCTTTGAGAAAATTACATGCAACTATTGTGGCAGTATGTACGATAGTTCGCTAAACAAATGTCCATCTTGCGGAGCAACTAGGAAAGAATGATAAATATGAGACAAAAATGTCCACGATGTGGGACAAAACATTTGGAACATGATGTAAGGTGCACAGGTTGTGGGCTAATTTTTGAACGTCTTAAACTTGCAACAAACAAAGATGCAAAAATTGCAATAAAGGAAGGGAATGGTAAAGATGTTGTGTACATTAAAGATACGCCCAGCGACCTAAAACGTTCCAGTTTGATTTTATATACAATTTTCCTAGGATTTTTTGGTGCACATTGCTTTTATGTTGGAAGATATAAAAAGGCATTTTTAATGTTGGCATTTGGATTAGTTTCAATTATTGCATGTTACTTAAGCATAAAAAGCATAACACCAACATCAATAAAAACATTACTAATGTTGATAACAGGAATTCAAACTTTTATGTGGTTATTTGATGTTGTGGATGTATGTATATTTCGATTTAAGATACCCGTCTATATAAAAAAATGAAAAAGAACTCCCAATAACTTTGTTTACTGGTGAGCATCCAGCACACAGTCATTTGCGTTAGCAAACTCCTGCGTGCAAATACCGAGCGAGCCTCGAATTTTGTGCTCTTTTTTCATTTTTATTTCTATCAAGGCTGGCGAATTTGTCGAGCCTTTGATATGCTGTTATCTTTTAGTTTTTAGTACTATAAGATAGACTCGTATTTTTTTGTGTTTTTTTATTTTTTACATTCATCAAATAAAGTAAATTTATTTAGCGACTTGGAAAGTCTTTTTAATTTAAAGGCACAAAAATTGTCGAAAAATAAATAATAAATTTATTGACAAAAAATGACATATATTTGGTAAAAAAATGACATTTATTTAAAAAATATTCCATATTTATTGTTTCAAAATTTCCTTAATTTATTTTATTATTTTTTTGTAAGCGAATATGGAGGATTTTATGAAACAAAACAAGTGGCTAAAATTGGCACAATATATAATTTATTTTGTTATTTTTTACATAGCATTTAAGGCAAAAATAAATAGCACAATAAATCCATTTACATTTGGAGTATATTTTGCACTTATTTGGTGTAATCAAAATATTTTATTGCTTTCGCCGTTATATATTGGGGCAAGTTATTTAAGCAATTTTTATCTATTCGATTTATATTCTGCAATTTTTATGTGTGCGATTATGTGCATTATTTATGGCATACATTACAAACTAAAAAAACCGATAAAACCTATGCTTATGCTTGTGTATGCTCTTGTTTGTTCTTTTTTAAATGTATTTTTAAAAATTTACAGTGGGCAAGAAGTGTGGATTGTTTTTGTTGAACTTGTGTTTGGTCTTTTATATATGTTTTCGTGTATGAAAATTTTTGAGAGTGTTGTTGTTCGTGGATTCTCAAAAAGACTAACAATGTCACAAGTAATTTGTCTTTCAATGTTTTTGGTAAGTATTTCGTGCGGGTTGTGTAGTTTTAATTTTAGCGAATTTTCGCTTATCAAATTTGCACTTGTTTTTTGCGTATTATTTTCTTCACTTGTTTTGCCAATGTTTGATAGTTTGCTACTGTGCACGTTCTTTAGTTTGGGCACAGTGTTATATGACAACAACCCATTTCTTGTTGCACCAACACTATTTATTTGGCTTGGGGTAAATTGTTTTCGTGGAAAGCATAGGGTTTTTCCGGGGCTTGCTCTTGTGATATGTGATGTGATTTGCAATTACTATTTTAATCTATACTACACAAATTCATACTTAACTTTAATTCCAAGTTTTGTCACGTTTTTGATATGTTTGTGCATACCAAAAAAATGCTACACAACAATGGTTGAAAAATATAATTCAAGTTTTTGTAAAAGAAGCACCGAAACTCTTATCAACCGGAATAGAAAAGCAATATACAAAAAACTTAATAATTTAAGTCAAATATTTGCCGAAATGGACAAAATTTATCGGTCAATGATAAAAGACAAGACAAGCGAAAGTGACCTAAAGACTTTAATGCTGACCGAAACAAAAGGTATGCTTTGCAGTGACTGTGAAAACAAATCAAAATGTTTGAAACAATATAGCGAAGAAACAAACAAAATTCTTGCCAACCTAATAAACGTTGGATACGAAAAGGGCAGGGTAACATTATTGGATATACCAAGTGTTCTTACAAGCAGATGTTTTAAAGTAAACCAAATGGTATATGAAATAAACAACCTACTTGAACAATACAAAAGTTATGCACAAATGGTAAATAGTTTGGATTCTAGCAAAATACTAATTAGTGAGCAACTATACGGAATTAGCACAGTTATGAAAAACTTGGCACAAGACATAGGCAAAAATGTTGACTTTGACAAGGGGATGGAAAAAGAAATAATCGATGAACTCTTGTATAACGACATTCTTTGCAGTGATGCCATTGTATATCACGACACAAATTATGTGGATGCAGTTTTGGAAGTGAAGAACGAAGATAGCCTAAAATCAAAAATTGTGCAAGTTGTGTCAAAAGTTTGCAATACAAAGATGGAAGTTGAAACAGAAAATGTTAGTGAACATGCCGGTTGGAAAATTTTGAATCTCAAACCAGCACCAAAATATAATGTGATTTTTGGAACAAGCGCAATGACAAAATCTTCATCATCAAAAAGTGGGGATTGTTATTCTATTATAAAAATGGAAGACGGCAAAATATTGATGGCACTTTGCGATGGCATGGGCAGTGGCGAAAAAGCACAAAAGGCAAGTGAAACAGCAATTGGACTTATTGAAAATTTTTACAAAGCTGGTTTTGAAAATGAAGTTATATTATCTATTGTAAATAAGTTTTTGGCACTTGGTAATGACAATATATTCTCTTGCTTGGATATGTCAATAATTGACCTAAAAACAGGCGGGGTAGATTTTATTAAGTTGGGCGCAACAAATGGATATATAAAGCACAAAGACACAATTTCCACAATTTCTTGCAATGCACTTCCACTTGGTATTGTGTCTAACATTGTTCCTACAATAAAAAGTTCAATGCTATATAGCGGTGATATGATTATTATTACAACTGATGGTGTTACAGATAGTTTTGCAAGCGATGAAGAAATGGCGAATTATATAAACAATATAAACTCATATAGTCCACAAGAAGTAGCAGACAAACTTATGGACAAAGCAGTTGAAAATAACCATGGGATTGCACTTGATGATATGACAATTTTGGTTGCAAAGGTATATTAAAAAACAATTTAAACAGTTAGGATTTCTCGTTTGTCTATCAAGGAAGTAAGAAGGCGAAATGCAATTTAAAAATATTCTATATAATTTCGACTGCCGACATTAGCGGCTGACTTTGAAAAAATCTATTTAAGCAAAACAAACAAAAATGCAAACCTTTTGGGTTTGCATTTATTATGGAAATGTTATTCCACCGTTACGCTTTTTGCAAGGTTACGGGGCTTGTCGGGATTAAGTTTTTTTGACACGCAAGTTTTGTATGCAAGATATTGATAAAAAGTTATTGCAAGCATACTTGATAATTCTTGCGGGCAAGAGTCAAAAGTGAACAAATAATCCACATTTTTTAAATCTTGTTTTTTTAGTGTGAGATTTGTTACCAAAACAATTTTGCCAAGTCTTGATTTTATCTCACTTGCACTTGCAAGATTTTTGTCCAAAACATTTTTGTTTGTTGCAGTAACAAATACCAAACTTTTGTCGTCAACAAGAGCCAAAGTCCCATGTTTAAGTTCGCCACTTGGAATGCTTATACAGTTTATATATGTTATTTCTTTTAGTTTTAAACTTGCTTCCATACTTATGATAAAATCTTCATCTTTTCCTATAAAAAATATTTTTTCATTATTATTTATTAAATTAACAAATTTATTTATTTTATTTATATTTTTTAGGAAATTACATTTTTTTAGTATTTTTAAATTATTTATTATTTTTTTGTCATATTTTTTATTATTTATTATATTTTCCAAATGTTTTGCAAGTAAGTAGAAAACAAATAACATAGAAGAAAATGCTTTTGTGGAAATAACGGCAATTTCCATACCTGCACAAATTGGCAAAATAATATCACAATTTTTTGCAATGCTGGAATATGGCACATTTACTAGGGCAACCGTTTTTGCACCTTTTTCTTTTGCAAGATTAAGTGACATAAGTGTGTCGGCAGTTTCTCCACTTTGACTTGCAAAAATGCATAGAGTTTTTTCGTTTATTATTGGTGGAAAATATCTAAACTCGCTTGCATAAAATGACTTGCAAGGAATTTTTGCATTTTTCTCAATATACTTTTCTCCCATAAGACATGCATGATAAGCAGTGCCACAACCAATTAGGTATATCTTTTCAATATTCTTTAAAAAGTTATAATCAATTTTTTCAAGATATGGCGTTTGCTCATAATTTTCAATAACATTTTCCAAAACCTTTGGAATTTCCTTTATTTCTTTTTCCGCAAAATATGGGTAGTTTCCTTTTTGTGCTGACTTTTCAAAAATCCCAAGTTTGTGTTTTTGTGGAAATATTTGATTGTTGTCAAAATCAAAATAGGATACTTTGTCAAATTCAACAATTGCATAACTAGACTCTATTAGCGGTGTGTAATATTCAAACTTGTCGGCAAAAACAATAGGGTCGCTTGCAACCATACTTTCGTAATTATTTGTTGCAACATAAAGTGGACTATGCTGTCTTGCAATATACATTTTGTTTGGTTCGTTTTTGTTTATGGCACAAATTCCAAAACTGCCTTTAAGCAATTTTAAAGTTTCAAAAAAACCAAATTTTTCCATTAGATTTGGCAAAACTTCGGTATCGGTTTCTCCATAAAAATCAACATCTTTTAAGTAGGTTGATTTTAATTCCAAGTAGTTTTCAATTATTCCGTTGTGAACAAGCGCCCAATTTCCTTTTTGCGAAGTGTGTGGGTGAATGTTCTCAAAACAAACTTTGCCATGAGTTGCCCATCTTGTGTGTGCAATTGCCATATGTGATAAAATATTATTGTTTGCAACTTGCTCCAAGTTTTTTATTTCGCCAAGACTTTTGTACACTTTGAATTGGTCATCGCACAAAAGACATATGCCCGAACTATCATAACCACGATATTCAAGTTTTTTTAGCGAGTTTATCATTTGTTTTGTGATAAAATCTTTGGTACTGCTTATATATCCAATAATGCCACACATAATTTCTCCTTGTATGATATATTACGAAAAAATAGTTATATTTGACACATCTTTGGGTATTGAAAATAAAATATATAGGTGTTATAATAAGTCAGTAAAGGACTAAAAAGAATGCAAAATAAAAAATATGCAAATGAAATTACAAAAAATATGCTTTCGGTATATAGACGGTATTTTGTTGAACAACTAAATCAAAAATATCCAAATCTTGACATTAAAAAGTTTAAAAAATATTATGACAATCAATTGACAGAATTTGACAAAGGAATTGACAATATGCTTGAAGAAATCAGTATGTGTATTTCTTCAAAACTAAAAAATAATGGCAAATTTGTTATTGATAGTATGTCTGCAAACACAGAAAACTCAGCATCGCTAAACAAAGAGTTTGAATCAATTTTTTCTGACTATATTGGAATGAGTCCAGTTCAAGTTTTGCCAAAAAACAGCAAGATAAAGATAAATGGGAATAATTGTATGTCAGAGATAAAACTTATCATAGGTGACGGGAATGAATTTTCAAAGAAAATAGAAAACAAAGAAAATGAATTTCAAAAATAAGGAGAGTAAAAATGGACAATAAAATATATGTAGAAAAAATAACAGAAGAATTTTGTGATATTGTAAGACAACTTTACATAGACAAAGAAACAGATAATGCACTTAGACCATTAGATGAAGAAGCAAAAAATGAATTTTTCAAAAAACTTGAAAGTTTTGATAATAGAATGATAGACATTTCTGGATTTATCAATGATATGTTTTCAAGCGCATTGAATAATGGTGGAATACATCTTGACTTTAATGATTTGTTCTATAACTATGATAGCAGTTTGGCAATGGATATTTACACAACATTATTAGAGGGTGCAAAAATAGATATGACAGATTTACTTCAAGGTGGATTAAGCATAACTATGATAGGTAATAACAGAAGAACAAATATTGGTGTTTCTCGTGGGTTTGAATCTGTTGTTTGCAGAAAAATTGAAAACAAAGATTTAACAAATGATGACACTATGGTAAGATAAGGAGAAAAATAATGGAAATTGTAGCAAGTTACATTGAAGATATAACAGGAAGTTTTATATCAGTTATAAGAGAACAATATGTTAAAAATTTGAGAGCAAATAATAATTTAACAGTTGAACAAAAAAGAGAATTATTAAAAGAATTTAATGCAAACACATATGATTTGGAACCAAGACTCACAGATGAATTTGCTTTTATGCTTTGCACAAATGGGAAATTTAATGCAACATTTAATGAATTTCCAAAGGAAGATGATAAAGATAATATCTTTATTAATCTTGATTGCATAATTTTGGGATATTTGGGTAAAGGTCTTGAAGAAATTATGCCAAAAGGAACAAAAATAAGAATAAATGCAGACACAAACACTTCATCAATAAGTGTGTTAAATCAAGACAAAGTTGTTTATAAAAGTGAAATTGTAAACATTCAAAACAAAGAAGATGAAATATCTAGGTAATTTTTAGCCACCATTTTTTTGGTGGTTTTTTTCACACATAAAATGTTGACTTATCTTTCTATAAAATGATAAAATAGAAAAGGATAATAATATAAAGGTAATAATGAAACTAATAAAAAAGCAACAAGAAATAACAAGATATAATCCAAGTGTAACGCAAGGTTTAACGAACACACAGTATGAAGAAAGGGTAAAAGAAAAACTCTTTAATAAAACAAAACAAAGCACTGGAAAATCATATTTAAGTATTATATGTGGAAATATTTTTACGTTTTTTAATCTCATTTGGTTAATTATTTTTTCGGCACTTGTTGCTGTTCAAAGTTATAGTGACCTTTTGTTTATTGTTGTAATCTTTTTAAATACATTGATTTCCATAATTCAAGAATGTAAAGCAAAGATGGTTGTTCAAAAACTTTCGCTTGTAACAACACCAAAGGTTAGGATTATAAGAAATGGTGAAGAATTGGAAGTTAATGCAGACAAACTTGTTTTGGACGATATAATTTTGCTTGAAATTGGGAATTCAATTCCTGCCGATGCAGTTGTTATTGAAGGGAAAATGGAAGTGAACGAAAGTTTGCTAACTGGTGAAAGCGATGCAGTAAAAAAGAATGATGGCGACACAATTTATGCAGGCAGTTTTATAATTTCGGGTAGTTGCAAAGCAAGAGTTGACAAGATTGGAAAAGATAACTATATTCAGTCCATTGCTCAACAAGCCAAACAATTCAAAAGCCCGAACTCAAGCCTATACAAAGACCTTAACTCAATAATAAAATACATTGGCATTGGGATTATCCCCGTTGGTGGGATTATGTTTGCCAGCAACTATTATTCATATGACCATAACCTTACAATGACAGTGATAAAAACTTGTGGGGCACTTACCGGTATGGTACCTGCCGGAATGTTCCTTTTGGTAACAATTGCTCTTGCTGTTGGGGTAATAAAGTTAAGCAGAAAAAAAACCTTGGTAAAAGACCTATTTTCAATTGAAATGCTTGCAAGAAGTAATGTCATTTGCCTAGACAAAACAGGCACAATAACGGACGGGACAATGCGTGTTTGCGAAGTTGAGGAAATTGGCAAACTAAAAAATGTTGACAACAAAAACATTGTTGCAAACATTTTGTATAATCAAACAACATCAAATGCAACAAGCAATGCAATGCTTATTGAATTTGGGAAAAATAACGATTTGTATTTGACATATAACATAGAGTTTTCTTCAAAAAGAAAATGCATATTAACATCTTTTGAAGATTTGGGGACTTTTGTTTTGGGTGCACCTGAGTTTACAAATAGCAAGATAAATGACGAACTCAAAGAAAAGATTTTTGAACATACATCAAAAGGTCAAAGAGTACTTCTTCTTGCTCACTCAAAATCAATGTTAAACGAAAAGGAAGAAGCACCAAAAAATTGTGAGCCACTGCTACTTATTGCAATTGAAGACCATATAAGGGAAGATGCAATGGAAACAATTGAGTGGTTTAAGCAAAACAATGTTCAAATAAAAATTATATCTGGTGATAATCCGGTAACGGTCAGCAAGATTGCTCAAAGAGTTGGTGTTGAAAATGCCGAAAACTTTGTGTCACTTGAAGGGATACCAAATCAACAAGTGGAACAATATGCCACAATGTTTACGGTTTTTGGAAGGGTTAGCCCAGAGCAAAAACTTATTTTGGTAAAGGCATTGAAAAAACAAGGGAATGTTGTTGCAATGACGGGTGATGGTGTTAATGACACTTTGGCACTAAAAGAAGCAGATTGTTCAATTGCGATGGCGGATGGTAGTGATGTCGCAAGGGGGCTTAGCAACCTTGTTCTTATGGATTCAAAATTTTCTTCGCTTCCTGCCGTTGTAAAAGAAGGAAGGCAAGTTATCAACAATGTTCAACAATCATCAACATTGTTTTTGATGAAAACATTGTTCACAATTCTATTATCTTTGTTCTCAATTGTAACTTTGTCGCAATATCCATTTTCACCAAAAAACTTGTTTATACTTGAATTGTTTGTAATTGGAATTCCGTCGGTAATCCTTGCACTTCAACCAAACACAAAACTTATTCAGGGGGATTTTATTCCCGTTGTTCTAAAACGTAGTATCCCAAGTGGCTTGCTTATGTTTATGAATGTGTTTGCAGTTATCGTTCTTATGAGATTTGGGTTGCTGAATGCAGAAGAATATTATACACTTGCAACTCTTGTCTTAATTTTTACAGGCTATGTAAATTTATTCTTCCTATGCTTGCCATTAACAAAAATCAGAATAGGATGTTTGTCACTTTCATTGTCCTTTATAATTTTGGCAATTTGTGTTATGGGCGATTTCTTTGGAATGACAGCCTTTACATTAAAAGTAATTTTGTTACTCCTTGGATTTATTTTAATATCAATTCCACTGCATATATTTATTCCAAAACTTGTAAAGCGAATTGATGATGTTAGAAGAAAGAACAAACAAGCGCAAGAAGAAAAAAGGAAACAAAAGGCAGAACAAAAATTGTTATCGCAAAACGATTTGCCAAAAATTGAAGACAAAGAATTCGAAAACCAAAAACAAATTGAAAAATAGAACTTAAACTATGAGCGATGTTCGCTTATAGTTTTTTTTGTAAAAAAACAACCGTATTTTGCAAAATTGAAAATGTTTTGATTATTATCTTTTTAATAATATAAAATTTTTAAAATGCTTTACAACAGGTATGGGGGATGGTATAATAAAATGCATAATAATGGTTATTAAATACAATATAAATAATAGGAGTACTTATGAAAAAACTAAGATTATTTACATCAATTTTTGTTGTGTGCATTTCATTGGCAGTGATTTGCTTTGGAGTTTTTGCAGCAACACAAGTGTCTTACAATGTTGGAGGAACAATCTCTTACGAAGTAAATGATTGTTTCTTGGATGTAAACACAAATGTATACAAGTATACTAATGGGTTAATTTCACAAGAAGATGCACAAAAAATGTTTGTAAAATGCAAGACATTTGAAAAGGTTGAAAATGCAAGTTTTTCTTTCAAGACCTATGATGCAACTTCGGGTGCATTTGACGATTTGGAAAATGTACAACAAAAATTGGATTTAAAGTTTGAAAAATGCTATGCGTTCTTTATTGTTGTAAGCGTGAAGGCATACAACAAAGATAAAAATATAACTGTTGATGTTACAAGTAACTTTTCAAACACAGAGCATATTTGGTGCTACACTCCAAAGCAATATTGTATTACAAATAGTGAAGGAACAAAAGACATAATCATTGCAATGGGGCTTTCTGATTCATATAACACACTTTCATATACATATGATTTTGGACTTTCATTTAATCTTGCATCAAAAGATAGTTTTGTTCAAACCGGAACTCTTAATATGAATGTTGCAAATGGCAATTACAGATTCGACCAACAATATAATACAATTTCGCAAGTAAACGATATCACAACAATAAACAACACAGTCCAGAAAGAGTCAATGGATGAATTTTCTGACCTAGGCTTAAAATTGGCATATGTGAATTTTAATATTAGTAATTTTGCAGATTCACTTACAGCCAGAATGAATATTGTGGATGCAAAACTTGATAATAAAGAAAATGATAATTTGCAGTATATTAGCATTAAAAATGCAAATGTTGCGTCTATTGCCGACATAAACACTTTGGCAAGTAGTGGAAAAATAACACCAAATGATATATCCACAACGCCAAAAGCAATAACAACAAAAATTGCAACATCAGGGGAAACAAAATGTGCAATGGTTGTAGGTGTTCCAACAAGCATAGAGTTTAACGAATTAACTTTTGACACAATGATCGAAATATCGGAAACTATTGAACAAAAAGTTGAATTGCCATATGACTATAAATATGGGATTGCTATAACTCCGAATGATAAAATAATCGCGGGGATACACCCAGGGAAAGAAAAACAAAAAGTATTTGATACTTACAATTTGTCTAGTGAACTTTCATATTCAGTTTTTGAACCAAAGGGTGACTATTTTGAAATAGAAGTTGATATTTCCAAAGGTAGCGAATTCTGTTATGAATATGCAGATAATCCCGCATTATTTTTCCAAGCATATAGACTAGCTAATTTTTACCAGTCAAATGGATTTTTGCCAATTCCTGCAGATTCTTATCAATTAACAATAAATAATGTAACTTACGATGTTTCAAAATCAAATTGGAACGATTATATTGATAAATATGATTCACTTACAGATGAACAAAAGGCATATGTAAAAGAAAATAGTATGGAATTTGATGCTTCATCCACATCTGTTGTTATTCCGTTTGCAACTAGCATTGACCTTTCAAAAATAGACACGTCAAGCAATGATTGGTTTACTGTGGCAATAATGTATACATTTTTGACACCACACGCAAATTCTTTAGATATTCCCACACTCACAGGAACCGGTGCGTCAATTATACAAGGTCAGCTATGTACATACACAGATTTCCTTTATAATATTGTGACCACTCAAACAGACATTCCTGATGTGTTTAAAAATTTAGGTGTTACAAAGACATCAAGTTGGGGAGCCTTATTCAAAGCAGTAGTCACTTACGTAAACCAAAATGGTGCAAGTAGCTTGAATAGTGAATTTAATAATTATTCAGAGATAAATGGAACTGCAAAGTTTACTGTAAAATTTCTTATACCGGGTAATGACTATACAATAGATTTTCTAACAGGGCTATCATTCCCAGAGACATATTCCACAAATGTTATGAACATCAATGGCGATATGAACAAAATTAATATCAACCTATGGAATGCAAAAAAGATAATATCAAACGATAGTAGTGCCATAGTTGATGGAAATTTGCTTGTAAATTCTCAAACCAAAGAACTTATCAGATATGCTAATTTAAGTGAAAATAATGAATATACATTACCAAGCACAATAAAGAAAGTAGGCTATGGTGCATTTTACAATTGTAAAAATTTGGGAACATTAAATATTCCAAACGAAACAATCACTTCTTTTGATAAAAATGCGTTAACAGAGACAAAAATTGGAAAAATAAACCTTCATTCAGCATACATTCAAAACAATAACTCTGATTCGTTTAAATCTGTTATTAAATTTTCGGACATCCAAGATATTGGCGCATATGGAAAAACTGCCCTTACATGGAACGAGATTGAAGACTTTAATTTTTCAACAAAAAAGAATGTAACTGTTACATATTCAGATAATTTAAGTAAATTAACATTTGAACAAACAGCTAATGGATATCTTGTTTCTGGACAAACTGATAAGACTTTAACCGATATTGTTGTTCCAGAAACATACAATAATCAAAATGTTATTGGAATAAAGGAAAATGCATTTCTAGATAATAATACATTGATTAAATTGGTACTGCCAAACACAATAAAAACAATTGGCGACAATGCATTAAAGGGTTGCACAAGCATAAAAACAC
Source organism: uncultured Clostridia bacterium (assembly GCA_945919375.1). GTDB lineage: Bacteria > Bacillota > Clostridia > Christensenellales > UBA1242 > UBA5893. Next base: position 140,841 of record CAMEJD010000002.1, on the reverse strand, counting down.
TTGAATTAAATAACATTGAACTAAATTCTTTTGGTGTTAACAACTTGCTGTCATCAATGGTTATTGTAACAAAAAATCAAACAACATTAAATTTAATAAAAAGTTCATACACAAATGCTATAGATGTAGACTTAGATTTTCAAATAGCAAGGGGTCAAAGTGGTCAATATGGCGGTTCTGGTGGAGATGGAATGGGAAATGTTGAATATGTTTTGACCGTTGATGGTGTTCCATATACATTTAGTCATAGTTTTTATGAAACATTAAGTTACACAGGGCATGTATTGTTTAACCCAACATCACAATCAGATATTAATGTAAAACTTGATGCCAGCCTATCAGCGAACAATACTGAATCAATGGGGAATATTGACCATATCCAAGAACAAATTGCATTGCAAAGAACATCAGATAATACAAAATTGTTTGGAACTGCAACTGATGAAACATACTATAATCATTCGGGTGCTAGTGCATCGGTTAATTATGAAACAAGAGACGGTCAAAAGGCAAATGTTGGCGACTCATTAAAACTTATAATCAAGTTTGAGATTATGGAGAATGTTCAATGCTTTACTGGTGAAACACTTGTAACGCTTGCTGATGGGTCAACAAAACAAATCAAGGATGTAACATACGATGATTTGCTTATGGTATACGATTTTGATAGAGGCGAGTTTAGTGTTTCATATCCTATTTGGATTGCAAAAGTTGGAGAATATAACCATTATTACAAAATGACATTTAGTGATAATAGTTATGTAAATATAGTATTATCTCACAGGTTGTTCACATTAACAGATATGGATTTTGAAAAATCTATTGATGCAACATATTCAAATATTGGAAAAGAATTTGTAAAACAAGTTATTGATGAAAATGGAAAACCAAAATTTATTTCTGTAACTTGCACAAATATTGAAAGAATTGATGAAACAGTAAAATACTACAACATGGTAACAGCACAATCATTTAACTTCTTCTCAAATGGGTTCTTGGGTGCAACTGGAATTGCAAATCTTTACCATTTTGAAAAAGACAGCAATGGCAATATTGTACACAACAAAACCGAACTTGAAAGATGTAAATCGGGAACAACCGATTGGAAAACAGGAACACAATTTGCTTACGATGTATATGACAAAAGCAAAATAACTGAAGAAGTTTATGTGGCATACAGACTTTCTGAAATAAGGAATATGGCTGACTGCTGGATAAATGACCCAAGTTCACCATACTATGCAATTGCACAAAAGTATGGCAAAGATGTTGTATACAACAAGGCAATACAAGTTGTTAACGAATACTTTAAAGATGGATATATCGAAAGTTTAAGAAGCACCAATGAAAAACTAAAAATTACAATGAGTGACAGAACTTTGGATAAAACAGTGAAATACAAAGATATGTTCACATTGCCAGAAGCAAACAATAGTGAAAACTTTGTTGGCTGGTATAACACCTATGATGGAAAGATATACCAAGCAGGCGAAAGTGCAGAAATTCATATGAATACACACTTTATTGCAAGATATTCAAAATAGGTTTTACAGCAAAAAATCTCAAGTGTATGCTTGAGATTTTTTTGCATAAATGCTTATTTATTTGACAAAAATATAATCAAGGATTAAAATACAATCAAAAAGTAAGTTTTGTTAAAAAATTTACAAAATAGATAAGGAGATAATATGGGAAAGAAACCAAAAATATTTATTATTACCATTTCTTGTATTGTTGCACTTGTTTTAGGTGTGGCAATAACCCTTGCATGTGTTCTTGCTCCACTTTTGAGTCAAAAGAAGCAAACAGCACTTGGAAAGATTACATATTCAATAAGTAGTAGTGAAATTGTAACAAAAGTCTATGCAAGCAAAGACCAAACAATGTTACAAGATTTAACAACAAATGCCCAAAGTTTTGAAAGTAAAACTTTTGATGAAATTACAGCACTTTTGGGCGACCCAGTGCAAGAATTTGAAACCCATACAGCTTCAAACCTTGACAATTCCACATTTGAGGATAAGGATATAAAAATTGACTATGCAAATGTTGGATACACATATTATATTGTTACAAATATAAAAAATGTGAACACTGAAGATAGAAAGATAGATGCAAACAGTCAATATGTGGGAGAAAACATTGAAAGTCTAAATAGTTTTTCTTATAACACAGCAAGTCAAGAAAATATTGAAGTTGGCACATCACGTAATATTGTTATGGCATTGTCTTTAAAAGATAAAAATGCAGAAGTTAAAGATGTTAATTTTACATACAATATCAACGTAATTCCACAAGAATTGCCAGTTCCAACATTAAACCTTCTTGATTATTACAAAAATACAGAAGTTAACAAAGTTAGTGATTTTGAAGAACAAACATTAACACAAAACATAGTCCCAGATGATAGTCATAAGTCCATACTTAATGCAGACGGGATTATTAATGGACGACTATACATTTACAACTATAAAGTTTCTGATATGGCAGAGAATATTCAATCTATAGACATATCTGCAACAAGTGGTGCAGGAAGTTTTAGTGGTCTAAATTCTTTGCTTGTTAGGGGAAATTATGCAAGTTATGATGAACTTGCAGAAGCAATGAACTCATCTGGACTAGAAAGTGAATCTCCTAGTGAATCGGATGCATCGTTTACATTAAACTTAACAAAAAATACAGGCGAGAACTCAATTGATTATTGCTTTTTGGTTTTAAGTGAAGCAGATATAGAAACAGGATTTAACGTTTCAACAAACCTTAATGTTGAAGAAGGTTCAACTTTTGAAAAGAATTCTGCAATATTAAATACTGTTGATATTGAGGATGGATTTGACGCAAAGGTTCAACAAAGATTTAATGAAACAAAAATAACATATAATTTTACAACAAAAGATGAAGATATTATTTACACAGACTCAACTGAAGATTCAGAAACTAAGGAAACAACATACACATATTATTATGCATACAACTATTCAATAACAAATGCAAAAACATTTTCAAATATTGCAATAAGAGTAAAAGACAAAACAAACCCATGTGAAATGATTGGTTTGGTTTCTGGTGTCTATGAAAGTGTTAATAGTCTTATGTCGGCATTTGAAAATATTGGACTAAAAAAATCGTACATGGAAAACACAACAATGCTTTCTCTTAATCTCGTTAATGCAAAATCGCAAGAAGAAATGTCATTTACCTTGGTACTAATTTCATCAAAAAGGATTACAGACACACTTGTAATTGAGATAAATGCTAATAGAAGCGAAGCAAAACCATTGGAAGAAAGGTTGGGCTATGATTGTAGGTATGACCTTGGCGTAGAAGAAAATGGGGAACAAAAAACAATTTATGCAAGACTAGCTGCAGGTGATAAAAAAAGCAAAGTTTTTGATGAGTATACAATAGATGGTACTATAAAATATTCAGTATCAATAAAAGATAATATAAGTAATGTTAAACTTGATTTTACAGATGAACAATCTATGTTAGAATCAATTTATAAAATTTATGCAAGTCCAGTATTGTTTATACAAGCAGTCTATTTGATTAATATTTATCAAGATTTAGGATTTGTTCCAATCCCAAAAGCAAACGACTCATATTTGCTTAGTACCGAAAATGGTGTTATTGAAGTGACTCAAGACAACTGGTTGCAGAGTATAATAAATTTCAAATCATCAAGTTCATCTCAAATGACAGAAGATATGATTGCAGAAATAAAGCAACATTGCATTGAAGTCGTTGATGGGAAATGCATTGTTCCACTTTGCAATGAGTATATTATTCAACAGACTTCTTCGGGTTCAACAGATGATCTGGGAATATACCTTATAGTTTATTTATTTGGTATGTCAGAATATGTTGATGAATTTGAAAAAGCAGGTTATGAATATACAGAAGGAGCCATGACACAAGGGGTTGTATCTATATATGCTAACACTATATACAATTACTTTGCTGATGGTGGAGTAGAAACAGAAGCATTAAATGCTATAAATATTAACAAGGACTCAAGTCTTGAAGAAATATTCGTAAATCTTTTAAATTACTATCTTACAACCTGTAAATTAAATATGCAAGATTTGCTAGGAGAAGATGCACAAATTACATCAAGAGAATATAGAACCATATACATAGTTCCGGGCGATACATATACATATAACATAAATGGTATGGTATTTGATAAAGGATATTATGCAAATGTTTTAAATGTAAATGTTGATGTAAACAAATTCAAAATTAACATTTGGAATGCAAAGACAATTATTTCAAATAATTCAAGTGCATATGTAAAAAATAATGCTCTTATAAATTCAACAACACAAGAAATGATAAGATATGCAGTTGATAATGAAGCAACAGAATATAGTGTTCCACAAGAAATAAAACTTGTTGGCAGATATGCATTATATAATTGTAAAAATCTTAAAGAATTGACGATAGATGTTAATGGTTTGACACAATTTGATGAAACAGCTCTTGAATTTACAGGCATTGACAAACTTTATGTAAGTTCAGCATACTTGTCAAATAACTCCTTTGGTGTAATGTTAAAAAATAGTGACATTTTGGAAATTGAAGGAATAGGCAAAGCCGGCACAACTTGGAAAGATATAAATCAATTTGAAGTTGTTTCAGGCAAGAATATTACAGTAAAATATAAAGATAACATAAGTGGACTGAACTTTGACTTGGAACAAAATGGATATGTTGTATCAGGCGCAAGTGATAATACCCTAACAAAAATATATGTTCCAGAAACATATAATGGACAAACTGTTGTTGGAATAAAAGAAAGCGCATTCCAAGACTTTACAAATCTCACAGACATAATTTTGCCTACAACAATAAAGAAAATAGGAGATAATGCATTCAAAGGTTGCACAAATTTAAAAATGCTTACTTTGGATAACATCACTCTTGAATATTTTGGTGTAAATAACATTCTTCCAACAATGGTAGTTACATCAAATGTTGATGCAACATTAAACAGGATAATGTCATCTAATGAAGGCAATATTTCAGTTGACCTTGACTTTAGAATTAGTAGATCAAATAATAATAAACCATCACCGGCAAATATGAATGAGGGTGGGACACAAAATGTTATTTACAAACTCACAATTGGTGCTGCAACTTATGAATTTAGTTACAACTATGATAACACTCTATCTTATACAAGAAAGATTATATTTAACCAAGGAGCAAGTGATGTAGCTGCAACTCTTTCTGCATACATTAATGCACTTCCACTTATAGGACTAGGCGAAAGCAATCACACCCTTGGTATTGATCATATTCAAGAACAAATTGCATTGCAAAGAACAACAGATAACACAAAATTATTTGGAACACCAACTGATGAAACATATTTTAATCATTCAGAAGTTCCTGTAACAGTTGAATATAGCACAACTGATGCATCAAAAGTAAAGAGTGGCGACTCATTAAAACTTATAATCAAGTTTGAGATTATGGAGAATGTTCAATGCTTTACTGGTGAAACACTTGTAACGCTTGCTGATGGGTCAACAAAACAAATCAAGGATGTAACATACGATGATTTGCTTATGGTATACGATTTTGATAGAGGCGAGTTTAGTGTTTCATATCCTATTTGGATTGCAAAAGTTGGAGAATATAACCATTATTACAAAATGACATTTAGTGATAATAGTTATGTAAATATAGTATTATCTCACAGGTTGTTCACATTAACAGATATGGATTTTGAAAAATCTATTGATGCAACATATTCAAATATTGGAAAAGAATTTGTAAAACAAGTTATTGATGAAAATGGAAAACCAAAATTTATTTCTGTAACTTGCACAAATATTGAAAGAATTGATGAAACAGTAAAATACTACAACATGGTAACAGCACAATCATTTAACTTCTTCTCAAATGGGTTCTTGGGTGCAACTGGAATTGCAAATCTTTACCATTTTGAAAAAGACAGCAATGGCAATATTGTACACAACAAAACCGAACTTGAAAGATGTAAATCGGGAACAACCGATTGGAAAACAGGAACACAATTTGCTTACGATGTATATGACAAAAGCAAAATAACTGAAGAAGTTTATGTGGCATACAGACTTTCTGAAATAAGGAATATGGCTGACTGCTGGATAAATGACCCAAGTTCACCATACTATGCAATTGCACAAAAGTATGGCAAAGATGTTGTATACAACAAGGCAATACAAGTTGTTAACGAATACTTTAAAGATGGATATATCGAAAGTTTAAGAAGCACCAATGAAAAACTAAAAATTACAATGAGTGACAGAACTTTGGATAAAACAGTGAAATACAAAGATATGTTCACATTGCCAGAAGCAAACAATAGTGAAAACTTTGTTGGCTGGTATAACACCTATGATGGAAAGATATACCAAGCAGGCGAAAGTGCAGAAATTCATATGAATACACACTTTATTGCAAGATATTCAAAATAGGTTTTACAGCAAAAAATCTCAAGTGTATGCTTGAGATTTTTTTTGTGTTTTTTTGTGGCAATAAAATGTTGACAATTTAAAATTTTGTGCATATAATACAATCCATATGGTTATTTAATTTAATATAAAAGGAAGGAAAAGTATGTTCAAATTACTTAGATTTTTCAAGTGGTACACATGGGTTTTGTGTGCCTTGGTTGTTGGAATAATTGTGTTTCAAGTTAATCTTGAAATGGAACTTATTGCCAAAATGGGAGATATAATTTCCCTAATTTCCCTAATTCGAAATACTGCAACTGCAACAGTTACAAGTTCAATGTTTTGGGATATTGGAATAAAGATGATACTTATTGCACTTGGAATTTGTGCAAGTGTTGTTCTTGTAAATTTATTGGCATCAACAATATCTTCAAATTTTGCACAAACATTAAGAACAAATGTGTTTAAAAAGGTAAACTCATTTTCTATGGAAGAAATGAACAAGTTTTCTGTTGCAAGTTTAATTACAAGAACAACCAACGATGTTAAACAAGTTGAGCAAACTGTTTTTGTTATGCTTCGTATGGCAATAACTGCTCCGGTTATGGGTGCTTATGCAATTTCAAAAATTGTAAACTCATCAGTAACATTAACTTGGACAACAGCAGGTGCTGTTTTGGCACTTTTGGCATTGGTTATGTTACTATTTTTTGTTGCTGTCCCAAAGTTTTCTCAAATTCAAAAGAAAACAGATAGAATTAACAATGTAACTCGTGAAAACTTGACAGGGATAAGAGTTGTTCGTGCGTATGATGCAGAAAAGGAACAAGAACAAAAGTTTGAAAATGTAAACAAAGATTTAACAAAAACTCAACTTTTTGTAAACAGGACAATGGCACTAATGTGGCCGGGTATGGACCTTATTATGAATGCATTAAGTGTTGCAATTTACTTTATTGGTGCATTCTTAATTGATGGTGGAAGCCTTGTTTATTCTGACCTTGTTGTGTTTGTTTCATATTCAATGCACGTTGTTATGAGCTTTATGTTTATCGCAATGCTGTTTGTTGTAATTCCAAGAGGTGTTGTTTCTGGAAGAAGAATTAACGAAGTTCTTGAAACAGTTTCAAAAGTTAAAGACGGCAAGGGTACTCAAGATAACACGGTGGTTGGCGAAATTGAATTTAGAAATGTGTCATTTAGATATCCTGATGCCGAAATGAATACATTGGAAAACATTTCATTTAAAGTAAACAAAGGTCAAACTATTGCATTTATTGGATCAACAGGAAGTGGGAAAAGTACACTTGTAAACCTTATCACAAGATTTTATGATGCAAGTTTTGGTGAGATTTTAATTGATGGCGAAAATATCAAAAATTATAAAATAAGTGACCTAAACAACAAAATTGGTTATGTTCCACAACAGGGTTATTTGTTCTCGGGGACAGTAAAGTCCAACTTGCTTTATGGAAACGAAAATGCAACTGATGAACAAATTGAAAAAGCTCTTGAAATCAGTCAAAGCGACTTTGTAAAAAATCTTGAAGGAGGAGTAAATGCCGAAATCGCTCAAGGTGGAACAAATGTTTCCGGTGGACAAAGACAAAGATTAAGCATTGCAAGAGCAATAATCAAAAACCCTGAATTTTATATATTTGATGATAGTTTTTCTGCTCTTGACTACAAAACAGACAAGACACTTAGAAAGGAATTGTCGCAATACACAAAAGATGCAACAAAAATAATTGTTGCACAAAGAGTTGGAACAATTATGGATGCTGACCAAATTGTTGTTCTTTCAGAAGGCAAAATCGTTGGCATTGGCACTCACAAAGAGTTGTTGAACACTTGCGATGTGTACAAAGAAATCGCATTATCACAATTGGATAAGGAGGAGTTATAAAATGGCAAGAAACAATAAAAATAATTTCCAAAAACCCAAAAATGGTAAAAAATCATTATTACTGTTAATAAAATCACTAAAACCTTATCGTTGGGCTGTGGTTGTTGCATTGTTATTTGCAATCATTGGAACAGTCATTGCACTTATACTTCCAAATCTTTTAAAAGATGTTGGGAAAGAGATATTTGTTTCGACACGTGGGCTTCCTATCAACTTGCAAAAAGTTACATCACTTTGCATATGGCTGTTAATTATGTGCACAGTGTCAAGTGTGTTTAGTTACTTCCAAGGTTTTATAATGAGTGGAGTGACTGCAAAAATCACACAAAGATATAGAACACTTATTTCTGAAAAAATAAACAAACTACCACTAAAATATTTTGATAACTCAAGTTATGGTGATATTTTGAGTAGGGTGACAAACGATGTTTCAACAATTGGTCAAACACTTAACGAAAGTATATCAAATGTTATAACCTGTGTGACAATGTTTGTTGGTTCACTTGTTATGATGTTTGTAAACTCGTGGCAACTAACACTAATCACTTTGTGTGCATTGCCAATTAGTATGGGACTTGTTTTGATTTTGGTAAAGTTTTCTCAAAAATACTTTGTAAAGCAACAAAAATCTCTTGGTGAACTTAATGGTATTGTTGAAGAAAATTACTCTGCACACAATATTGTAAAAACATTCAATGCAGAACAAAAAGCACAAAATGACTTTGAAAAAGTAAACAAAGAACTAAAAACTTCTGCGTTTATGTCACAATTTATATCTGGAACAATGTATCCAACAATGAACTTTATCAATAATTTGGCATATACAATTGTTTGTGTTGTTGGTGGAATTATGGCAATAAGTGACCCGTTGTTTGCAGTTACTGTTGTTGCATTTGTTGAATATATGAGAATATTTAATCAACAAATAAGTCAAATTTCTCAAATCAGTTCCACACTTCAAAGTGGTGCTGCCGCAACTGAAAGAGTTATTGAATTTTTGAGTGAAGAAGAGCAACCGATAGAAACTGGTGACAAGGTTACACTTGAAAATGTAAATGGTTTGGTTGAATTTAAAAATGTATCATTTGGCTATACAAAAGACAAACAAATAATCAAAAACTTTTCAGCAAAAATACTTCCCGGGCAAAAGGTTGCAATTGTAGGGCCAACCGGTGCAGGGAAAACAACATTGGTCAACTTGCTTATGCGTTTTTATGAGATAGATTCTGGGGAAATTACAATTGATGGCGTTTCAACAAAAGATATGTCAAGAGAATATGTAAGAAGTTTGTTTGGAATGGTTCTTCAAGACACTTGGATATTTGATGGAACAATAAGAGAAAATGTTTCCTTTGGTACAAAAGGGCTAACAAATGAACAAATTGAGCACGCTTGTAGTTTTGCTCACATTGACCACTTTATTCGTTCGCTTCCGGGTGGATATGATATGGTGCTTGATGAAACAGCAAACATAAGCCAAGGTCAAAGACAATTACTTACAATTGCAAGAGCAATGGTAAACAATGCCCCAATGCTTATTCTTGATGAAGCAACTTCTTCTGTTGATACAAGAACAGAACAACAAATTCAAAAGGCAATGGATACACTAACAAAAGGTAGAACAAGTTTTGTTATTGCTCACAGACTTTCAACAATTAAAAATGCCGACCAAATACTTGTTATGAAGGACGGAAATATTGTTGAACAAGGCACGCACAAAGAACTTTTGGCAAAAGGTGGAGTGTATGCAGACCTTTATAACAGTCAATTTTAATAAAACAAAAAATGTGAGAAAAAGCTCACATTTTTTTAATATGGTCGTTTCAATATTTACTTCGTAGACTATCGTGGAGCAATCTCTTCCAATTTGTCATTTTGACTGCGACCACAGCGACTGACCTTGGAGAAATATCAATCACTAAAAAACAAATAAATTTCACATAACTTTTGTTATTTACTTGACTTTATTCTAGGGGGGCTATACTATAATTGAATAAGAGTGTGGCATTTGTCCATACTAAAACAAGGGAGTAAACATATGAAAAAATTAAAACTAGTGATGTCAATTGCAACAATGTGCCTCGCAATTATGGTACTGTGTTTTGGCGTTTATTCGGCAACAAATATTACATACAATATCGGTGGGAGCATATCCTATCAAATTGATGATGTAATGGTTGAAGTAACAACAAGACTGTATAAAAAAAGTGAGCAATTATCTCAAACCGACTTGAGAGCAAAGGCAAGGGATATAGAGAATGTGAGTCTTGATAGTATTGATACAAGCATATATGGCGAATATGAAGAAATTGATAGTTTTAATACTTTAGCAGACCTTACAAAGAAAACATACACAAAAGAAGATATAGCGATAAATTATAATAATTTCAAAACATATTTTATTGTTATAAATGTAAAAAGTCTAACAAGTGATGCAATGTACCACATTGCAATAACAAATGTTACACAAGATGAAAGCAAAATAAATAGTAATACTTACAAAACTAATTTCCAAAATGAAATAACAAAACCAACAACGGGAGAAAATGTTGGCAAAAATATAGTAATTGCATACTCATTAAGTGACCCAAAAACATCAATTGATGGTGGAATTACTTTTGCATACGAAATGGAAATTGCAAAAGGTAATTATAAAGAAAAAGCAGGTACTTTGTTGAGTTTTGTAGATAAGAATTTGCAAACAACAACAGAACTTGACTTTGCTGATGGAACATATCAAGTTTCTAAAAAACAAGACGGAAAAGATACTGACCCATATTACATAGGGAAAAACACTGCATTAGCGGCAATTGGAATGGAGTTTTATGCATGGGCGTACAACTATAAAATAGTCAACATTAGTCAAGAATATAACACTTTGGAAATAAATGTTGTAAATAATATTCAAGACCAAATGTCATTAGTAATTGCAAAGGAAAATTGCAACGATGCCGTTAATATTTTGCAAGTGCAGGAAAGTGGTCCAATTGTAATTGATAGCTATTATAATAGTTTAATGGATAATGAAACTGTAACAAGCAATAAGAAAGTAACAATTGTTGACGGTGAAAAAGGCATTGATTTTTCACAAGGTCTTTCTATTGGTGTAATATGTGGTTATAAAACTTTATCTCCTGTGGATGTGACATTATCCTTTGAATTAACAAATGTAAAATATAATGATGATAAAACATTAAAATTTGTAAAAATAAACGGTGGTAAAGAACTCTCTGTTTCTGCCGGAAAGCAAGATTTGAGTGGAGATATTGTTATCCCAGAAACTTTTGATTTTGACGGAGAATTGTTGCCTATAACTGAGATAAAATCGGGAAATTCTGTGTATTATGATGGAAATGGGTTCTCATATTGCGGGAATATTACTGACGAAGATGGTAACACAGTGGAAGAAAGTTGTACCCAATTTACAATATCACTACCAAAAACAATAAAAAAGATAGGCAAGGCAGCATTTGAAGAAAGCAATGTGACAAAAGTAACATTTGCAAATGGTATAAAAATTGATGAGATACCTGACAGGGCTTTTTGTAATTGTGAAAAACTTGAAGAAATTAAAATTCCACAAGGTGTAAAAAAGTTGGGATATGCAGCAATAACAAATGGTAGTAAAAAAGTGAAATTTGAATTCCCATCATCCTTGGTGGACATATCTACAAGTAGTAGTATTCCTAGTGTTTCAAATTCAACAACAGATTCAAATGGTTTTGTGTTTTTATCTGCATATGATGATTCAAATTATAAAATTTGGGTATCGACCAATCAAAATTGCACAGTAACAAGTGTAACAAAAGATATGCTCATTGGTGTTAGATTTATTTTGTCAAATTGTATAACAAGCAAAATGACATCGTTGGAATTGCCAAACACACTACAAAAAATAACGGAACAATATTTGTCGACTGGTATAAACATTTCAAGTTTGACAATTGAAAGTGGCAATGATAAATATATTGTTACAAACAATTGCTTAATAGAAAAACAGTCAAAGACTTTGGTGTTTGGATGCAAGGGCTCAACAATCCCAACTGACGGCAGTGTTGAAATTATTGGCCAATCATCATTTAGATGCTCAAGTATAGAAAGTGTTGTTATTCCAAGTTCTGTTAAAAGAATTGAATCATATGCATTTTATGATTGTAAAAGTTTAAAAAGTGTAACTTTTGAAGGAGATTCATTAACATATACTGGCTATGGTGTATTTACTGGTACCGCAATTGAAAATATTGAGATAAAAGGGACAAATTTTGAACTTGGCGAAAGTATATTTGTGTCGTGTGGTTCTTTAGCAGATGTTAAGTTGACTGGATGTAGAACAATAGGGTTATATGCATTCCAAGGTTTACAAAATCTTCAAAGTGTAACAATTGATACGTCAGTAAAGAGTATTCAAGCAAGGGCATTCTTTAAATTGAATAGAGCAGTCATAAACTATACAGGAACAGTTGAACAATGGAAAAATATTTTATTGGCGGATACTTGGTATAAGGAAAATGGTGAAAGTAGCACAATAACCGTAAAATGTACAAATGGAACATTATTATATGATGCAACAAACAATGGAGTTTTACAATAACAAAAAATGTGAGAAAAATCTCACATTTTTTTATTTGCATAAAAGCAGATTAAATTTCTTGCTTTCGGATTCAAAGATGTCACACTTGAAATGATTTTTTATATATTTATGTCATTTTGCCTACAGATTACAGCGACTGACCTTGGAGAAATCTCTTCCGATTTATCTAACTTTCACATTCATTCTTTTTATTAGCACAACATTCTTAAAGTCTTGTTTTATTTCTTCATTTGTAGGGAAGAAAGGAAATCCCTGATTGTTTTTTATTCTTGTTTTGATAAGGTTTTTTGTGTGCTCAATAAGTTTTTGTTTACAGTCTTCAAGATCTTCACTCACAATATCTTTCATAACAAAACCTGGCACAAAACCTTGATATTTGTTTGTACCCTTAACAATAACAAGTGGAACAGAAATCACGTCACTTGTGTTTTGATTTATTGTAACATCTTCAAATATAAATTTATCTTGTTTTTTAAAAGCCATCTTTTTTCCTTTTTTATTATTATACAATTTTAATATTTTTATTGCAAACAAAAAGCATATTATAAAGGTAAAAAATACATTAAAAATGATAATTTTCTTACAAAAATGTTGACATTATTTTTTATTTGTATTAACATACAAATGTAATTTGAATTTACCGAATAAAAGACAAGTAGTCAAAACTTATGTTTTTGTAGAGAATAACAGTCGTGGCTGAAAACTGTTTAAAAACACTTTTGTATGAAACCACTTTTAAGGTAAGGTTACTAACTACCATAGTTAGAAATTAAGTGGCAAAGTTATTTTGCAATTAAGGTGGAAACACGGTACAAATTATCGTCCTTAAGAGATTATCTCTTATGGACTTTTTTTATTAAAAGGAGCAAAAATGGATAAAGAAAAAGAAGAATTACAACACAAGGCAAGACATACTGCAAGTCACGTTCTTGCTGGTGCAATCAAAAGTTTGTATGGGGAAGATGTAAAGTTTGGAATTGGACCTGCAATTGAAGATGGGTTTTATTATGACTTTGATATGGAAAAGAGTTTGACCCCGGAAGATTTTGAAAAGATTGAAACAAAAATGCACGAAATAATCAATCAAAATCTTGATATGACAAAGGAAGTTATTTCAAAAAAACAAGCACTTGAAATGTTTAAAAATCAACCATACAAAGTTGAACTTATCAATGACTTACCAGAAGGCGAAGAAATTTCAATTTACAAACTTGGTGATGTTTTTACAGACCTTTGCAAAGGACCTCATGTTGAAAATACAAAAATGTTAAGAAATTTTGCATTTAAAATAAATCGTGTTAGTGGTGCATATTGGCGTGGAAGCGAAAAAAATAAGATGATGCAAAGAATCTATGTTTATGGCTTCTTGGACAAACAAGACCTAAAAGAACATTTGGCACTTGTTAAAGAAGCTCAAGAAAGGGACCACAGAAAACTTGGCAAAGACCTTGGAATATTTATGTTTTCCGACCTTGTTGGACGTGGACTTCCTATGTGGCTTCCAAATGGGTTTATTGTTCGCAGAGCTTTAAGCGATTATATTATGGACAAAGAAATTGCACTTGGTTATAAACACGTTATGACACCAAGTTTGGCAACAGTTGACCTATATAAAACATCAGGTCACTGGGATCATTATCATGAAGATATGTTCCCATCAATGAAAAGAGAAGACGATGATGAAGAGTATGTTCTTCGTCCAATGAACTGCCCACACCATATGATGATATACAAAAACTTTATGCATTCATACAAAGATTTGCCACTTCGTATTGCCGAAATTGCAAACGATTTTAGATTTGAAGGCAGTGGTTCACTTTGTGGGATAGAAAGAACAAGAGCATTCACACAAAATGACTCGCACATTTTCTGCAGACCTGACCAAATTGAAAGCGAAGTTGACAATGTTATAAAACTTATTCTTGATGTATACAAAGATTTTGGTTTCGAAAAGTATAGTTTTAGGCTTTCTCTTAGAGATAAAAACAATGCCGAAAAGTATTTTGGCAATGACGAACTTTGGGAAAAAAGCGAAAGTGCATTAAGGAAAATTTTGCAAGATAGTGGCGCTGAATTTTATGAAGCAAAGGGTGAAGCAGCATTCTATGGGCCAAAAATTGACGTTCAAGTTAGAAGTGCACTTGGTCACGATGTAACGCTTTCAACTGTTCAACTTGATTATCAACTTCCTGAAAAATTTGAACTAGAATATATTGACGAAAACAATGAAAGGGTAAGACCCGTTGTTATTCACAGAGCAATTCTTGGTTCTCTTGATAGATTTGTTGCATTTTTGCTTGAAGAAACAAAAGGAGTTCTCCCACTTTGGCTTGCTCCTGTTCAAATGGAAATTTTGCCAATCAGTGATAAATTTATTGACAAATGCAAAGATGTTGAAATGGAACTAAAAAAACAAGGGTTTAGGGTTGAACTTGATGAAAGAAATGAAAAAATAGGTTACAAAATAAGAAGTGCAATTTCCCAAAAAATACCATATATATTAGTGATGGGTGAAAATGAAATAAATAATGGGACTGTTTCGGTTCGTGTTCGTGGAACAAATGAATCAAAAGAAATGAAAATTGAAGAATTTATTTCATTTGCAAAATTCAAATTAGAAAATCGGGAGTAATGTATGATTGGAATAATTGCTTGTGCAGGCAAAAGCACAAGGCTTATGCCTTGCACAAACTTTTTGAGTAAGCAACTTTTGCCACTTTATGACAAACCACTAATTTATTATCCAATTTCAATGCTTATGAAAGTTGGGATAAAGGACATATATATTGTTGTAAACAGCGAAAATTTTGATTTATATCAAAAGCAACTTGGTGATGGCAAAGACTGGGGAATAAATATAAATATTGTTTTGGATAAAGATATAAAGGGCACAATTGGCGCATTTTGTAAATGCTTGGAATATGTGAAAGGTCAAAAAGTTTGTTTTGTTTTGGGGGACAATTTCTTTTATGGCAAAGAATTTGAAAAACAACTTGAAAATGCTGTAAATAATCCAAATGGTGCATATGTTTTTGGTTATCCAGTAAAGAACCCAAAAGCGTTTGGTGTTGCAAGTTTTGACAAACAAGGCAATGTTACAAAACTGGTTGAAAAGCCACAAAATCCAGAAAGTAATATGTGTGTTACAGGCATATATGTATATGATGAAAAATGTTATGACTTTGCACAAAAAGTTGAACTTTCAGAAAGGGGCGAATACGAAGTCACTGACCTAAACAATATGTATCTAAACAAGCAAGAACTCAAACTCTGCAAAGTCCCAAAGAAAGATTTTTGGCTTGATGCAGGAGCAAGTGAAACACTACTCAAGGCAAGCAATTTTGTTTGTAAGACAATAAAGAAAACCAAAAAACAAATTGGGTGCATTGACGAAATTGCTTATCAAAAAGGATTTATTACAAAAGAACAATTGCAAAAAAATTATGAAAGATTAAAGAAAACATCATACGGACAATATTTGTACGATAATTATCTAAAAGATTGAAATGAAAACAAAAAAGGAACTTCACTGAAGTTCCTTTTTTATGGGGTGATTAGTGGGATTTGAACCCACGGTCTCAAGAGCCACAATCTTGCGCGTTAGACCAGCTACGCTATAACCACCATATGCTGTGTTATTTTAACATAACACAGTTATTTAGTCAACTCTATTTTTTAAGTTTATAGTTTTTTATTGTATTTATTAAAGTTACTTCATCAACTTCAATTTGTTCGCCTTTTTCCATATCTTTTAGTGAGTATTTGTTGGAGTTAATTTCATTTTCGCCAATTACCATAACATACTTTATATTCAATTTGTTTGCATATTCAAAAGATTTTTTAATCTTTTTGCCGGTTAAATCGGTTACAACGTTTGCATTAACATCTCTTAACTTGTTTGCAATTTCAAGGCATTTTATTTCTGTGCCCATTGGAATAATCAAAACATCAATAAATTGTTCTTTGTTATCATTTTTCAATATTGCATAAATTGGTTCAAGACCAAAAGTAAGTCCACAGGCAGGGTATGATATACCATTGTTCATAAAGTCAGTTATAATTTTATCATATCTTCCACCACCGCCAAGTGATGATGTTATTCTTTTTTGTTTGTCAAAAAATTCAAAAATTGTACCTGTATAAATGCTTAATCCACGAGCAAGAGTAGGGGAGAATTGTGTGTTATTTTCAAGATGTAATTCTTTAATTAAATTTGCAATATCTTGACATTCGGTAAGACCTTGTTTTAAAAGTTCATTATTTGTGTTTGAATATTTTTTTGTATATTCGTCAAGTGACAAACTGAACAATTTAAGTAATTCATCTACTTTGTTTGAGTTTATGCCAATTTTTTCAAATTCATAGTCAAGTTCTTGTTTTGAAATTTTTTCAAGCCTATCAATAAGAGCAATTGTGTCGGCAATTTTATCTTCACTTATTCCAAGTGAAGAAATAAGCCCACTCATTAGTTTTCGGTTATTCCATTTGATTACAATATCAATGCCAAGAGAATTGAAAACATTTACAACCATTTGCATTTGTTCAATTTCAATGTATCTTCCGTCAAGTCCAACAACATCAACATCGCATTGATAGAACTCTCTTGCTCTTCCAAGTTTTACTGGACCATCACGAAAGACTTTGCCAATCTCATATCTTCTAAATGGCATAACAAGGTCGTGATTAAGCCCAATAAATTTGCAAAATGGCACTGTCAAATCAAATCTAAGCCCAATATCTCGGTCGCCTTGGTCTTTCATTTTATAAACTTCATTTAATATTTCCGCATCATCATCATATTTATATTTTAGCAAATCAAAACTATTAAGCATTGGTGTTTCAAGAGGCATATATCCATATTTTTCAAAAGTGCGCTTTAAGTTGTCTATAATCTTGTTCCTTAACGCTTGTTCTTCTGGTGGAAAATCGGTTGTGCCTTTAAGGTTTTTTAGTTCAATTTCTTTCATTTTTTGCTCTCCAATTAGGTAATAAAACTAGCATAAGTTTATAACTTTTTTATATTTTTGTCAATTATATACTAGTGTCAAAAGTCTGATTAAAATCATAAATACAAATATGCCAAAAATTAGTTTATGTATGATTGTTAAAAATGAAGAAGAAGTGATTGAAAGATGCTTAAAAAGTATTTGCCGTTTTGTTGACGAAATCATAATTGTTGATACCGGTTCAACTGACAAAACAAAACAACTTGCAAAAAATTTTACTAATCTTATTTTTGATTTTGTTTGGTGTGATGATTTTTCAAAGGCAAGAAACTTTGCAATAAGCAAGGCCAGTGGTGATTATGTTATGTGGCTTGATGCCGATGATGTTGTGCCAAAATCAACGTTAAACTATTTATTAAAGCAAAAACCATACCTAACAAAAGATTGTTATATGTTAAAATATAACATTGCATTTGATGGCAAAAAGCCTACTTTTTCATTTTATAGGGAAAGAATACTTAAAAATGATTATAGATGTAAATTTGTTGGTGCTGTGCATGAATGTATTACGCCATTTGGCGAAGTTGAAAAATTAAATGTTGCGATAAACCATAACAAGGTTAAATGTGGTGATAAAAATAGGAATCTTAAAATTTATAATAATCTAAAAAAACAAAGAGAATTAACCCCAAGAGAACAATATTATTATTCAAGAGAACTTTTTGACCATAAAAAATACAAACAATGTGTAAACAACTTGAATAAACTTCAAAAAATGCCAAATGTTTGGGTTGAAAATAGAATTGAAAGTCTTTGTATCTTGTCGCAATGTTATCAAATTTTGGGTGATAAAGAAAAGGCATTGTCATGCTTACTTAAAACACTAAAATATGATACGCCACGAGCAAATGTTTGTTGCCAAATTGCCGATTATTTTTTAAAAGAAAAAATGTACGAAAAAAGTGTGTATTGGTACACGCAAGCAACACTTGCAGAAGATGTTATAGGTAAGGGTGGATTTGTTGAACCCATTTATTATAATTATTATCCATTTTTGGGGTTGTGCTGTTCCTACTTTTATCAAAAAAACTACAAAAAATCAAATTACTATAACGAAAAGGCATGGAAGATAAAACAAACAAAAGAAGTGGAAATGAATAGAGAATTATTAAAAGATTTCATAAAGTGACATAAAAAAAGAAAGGCAAAAACCTTTCTTTATTTATTAGTTCAATCCTGCTAATTTTATTGCAAGCCTTGAAGCACGTCTTGATGCTGTGTTTTTGTGAATAACATTTTTTGAAACAGCTTTGTCAAGTGTGCTTACAACTTCTGAATATAATTTTGTTGCAAGTTCTTTATCTTTGTTGTTAACAGCATCTTCAAATTTTCTTGTTACAGTGTTAATTTGAGATTTAATCATTCTGTTTTCTGCATTTTTCTTTGCGTTAACATTAACTCTTTTTATTGCTGACTTTATATTTGGCATTTTTATCTCCTTTGCGTATTTTTGTAAATCTACGATATTTTAGCACATAAGTGTTTTTTATGCAACTATTTTTTTGATTTTTCAATTCGTATCTTATTTAAAATTTCATTATGCTCAAAATGTTTGATTTTTTGCTAAAAATGTTTATACTATATATGAGAAATGGCGTAAAGGAGGCAAAATGAATAACAAATCAAGGCTTTGGATTACAGTTGCTATGCTTGTAATTATGCTGTGTGCATTAACATTTGGAGTTGTGTCGGTTGCAACAAGCAATAAAGGTGTTGCAAACACAACAGTTTTTGTTAGTGGAAATGAGAATGTTTTTGTTGATATAAATGCAAAATATTTCAAAGGTCCAGAACTTCCAAGTGGAACTTTGAACACCGTAAACTACAAGATAGACAAAAAAACTGAAGGTGCTTTTGATGACAAAGAAATTGAACTTGCAAAATGGGAACTTGGGAAAATCAATTTGTCATACAATGAACAAGAAATAGAAATGCGCTATTCATTTAGAAACCTTAACGCTGAATATCCTTTAAAAGTTAGCACATCAAATTTTGCTTTTGATTCCGAAGGTAGACTCCAAACTTTTTATGAAATTGCCGATAGTGAAGAAAGTTTTGATGATGAAAGATTGATAAAGGTTGAATCGCAAGACCAAGACGCAATTCAAACTATGGAAATTCCGGTTGGAACAATTAAGTATATTAGAATCAAATTTAAACTAACAAAATTTAACAAGAGATTTGAGTTTAATAATAGCATCAAATTTTTGCTTGAAGTTGATTTAAACAAGTAAACAAAAACTGTAAGAAAATTTCTTACAGTTTTTTATATATTCAAAATATATTCCACAATATAAACAAGAGCAGTGTCGGCTTGCATAAGTCCACTTTTTATCATATAGTCAACATCGCAAAATTCATAAACAATATTTTTTAATTTTACTGGGTTAAAATTCTTTAATTGCCCCCGAAGTTTTGTAACCGCAAAAGGTTTTATACCAAGTTTTTGTGCCAAAAGTTCATCCGTCATATTTTTGGAAACACACATTGTGAACAATCTTGTAAAATTGTTGGACATAAGTGGCAAAAGTTTGCTTGACTCTGAACCTTGCTTTAATAAATTAAATAGTATACTTAAACTTTTGTTTGCATCTTTTTTGCCAAGTGCTGTTGTCAATTCAAAAACAACAACATCATCGGTTTTGGTTACAACACTATCAATGTCTTGCTTTGTTATTGAATCATTTGTTGTATACATAGAGAGCTTGTCAAGTTCGGTGTTTAGAAGTGTAAGGTCTTTTCCAACAAGATTTGTAAGATACAAAGCATCTTCATTTGAAATTTCCTTTCCTTTTTCTTTTGCCAACTTTTGCATTTCTTGCACAAGTTCAAAATCGGTTAAAGTAAAGTTGAGTTTTGTACATTTCAAAAAATCAAAAACTTGCAAGTTGTCCAAAATGAGAAGAATGCAAGTTGGGTTCATTTTTGGTATATATTCCAAAAGCTTTTTCTTGTCACTTTCCAAAACTTGAAAAACATTTTTTACAATTACCAATTTGTTTGTTGTAAAAAATGACACTTGTTCACAACTTTCAATTATTGCGCCACTTGAAAAATTTTCGCTATCAAAAATTGATATATCAAAAGAGTTTGTAATATTCATTTTTTGTTTAATAAAATCAACGGCACAACTTGAAAGGTATGTGTCGCCACAAAGTATGAAACAACCATAAAAGTTGGTGTAACTGCTTAAACTCTTTAAATTCATCTACCATTATTTTAACATTTTAATTTATTTTAATCAAACAAATAGTGAACAAATATAACCACCAAGCAAAATGCTTGTGCATACAATTGATTTGTTGACGGACTTTTCGTTGACAAAGTTTGACAAGTAAAAACACGAAGAATAAAAACTAACAACAAAAATTGAGTTCGTTTTTGGCAAAGTTAAAAAGGCAAAAGTAGCATTGCTGAATAGTATAGAAATATATGAAATGAGCCAATATAATAACTCTACCACTTTTGACAGAAATGTCATAAATGGCAATATTATACAAACAAATGAAATGATAAATGTAAGTATAAAAGCGAATTCAAAAAGTGGTACACAAATAATATTGCACAAAAGTGAGAGCAAATTTATTGAAGAATAAAACATTGCAGAAAGCGGAATAAGCCCAAGTTGAACCGACAATACAACGGACAAATTTGAGCAAATCTTTTTGTTGAGTTTTGTTTTTTCAAGAAGCGAACATATAGTTGGCGAAATGACAAAAATACAAAATACACAACCAAAAGACAGCAAAAATCCAGCATCAAAAATATAAAGTGGTTTGAATAGTAAAATCAAAATTGCACACAAAGCAAGAGATGTAAGTTTGTCATATTTTCTGCCAACAACATTTGAAAATATAAAAATCAAACTCATCAAACTTGCTCTAACAACCGAAGGTGAAAAATTACAAATATAACAATAAAATGCAAGCAAAATAAACAAAATTAAAAAATTATATTTTTCTTTTAATTTGAATTTTTTAAGTATAAAATTTATACAAAGTATAATTATTGAAATATGTAAACCACTTATCGCAAGTAGGTGGGCAATCCCACTTGAAGAAAACGATGTTTTTATATCTTTGTCAAGTGTACTCTTGTCGCCAATAATAACACTTTTTATTATCCCGCCAATGCTACTTTCAAAATTTGAATCAACAAAATTATTGAATACATCGTGAATTTTTTCATTGAGTTTTTTGTATCCGTCTTTTATGCTGATTATGTTATCAACTGTTGTTTTGTATGGTGTGTCGTTTTTATAGTAAAAAGAATTAAACCCGTCATCATCAAAAAGTGTAACTTTTGAAATTTTGTTTTCAAACACAATAATATCACTTTGTTTGATTTCATCATTGTCAATTGTGGCAGTAATTTTAAAAGGTTTACGATTGCCATTTATTTTTACATCGTCCAGAATACAAGTTGAAAATGCTGTGTAATTTGTAATACTTTCAATTCTTGCCTCAATCAAAACATCTTGTTGGTAATCTATTCCAGAAAAAGTGTAAAAGCCCAAAAAGTAGTAACCAATGCCAAATACAAAAACCAAGGAAAGAAGCATAAATCGTTTAAAACATTTGTATTTTATACAAACAAAAAGTAGTGCACTTATTATTAAAGATAAAAAGATAATATAGGGAACAGATAAATCAAAAATATGCCTTGCAAAAGCAAGTGCAAGTATAAAAGATATTGCACAAAAGAAAATTATTCTAAAATTTATCTTTCTCATTGGTATATTTTTATTATAAACTCATTATAAAAAATTTCCAAGTTCTTTCATAAAAAACATATTTGTATATGCTTGCAAAAATTTAAAATATTTGATACACTATTTGCGTTAAAAAATGTGGCCTTATGGTCAAGCGGTTAAGACGTCACCCTCTCAAGGTGAAATCACGAGTTCGATTCTCGTTAAGGCTACCATAAAAATTCTTCCAAACGGAAGAATTTTTTTAATTGTTGTTTTTATTATGGAATCTTTAAGTGTTGAGATTTCTCCTTTTCTAGTCAGAGGCATAAAGGTCAAAATGACTATTTAAAAGATTTTCAACATTAAAGAGCATAGTTTTTACGAATAATAGTGCTGATCTTGATGTTGTAAAAGTAACAGAAAATGATAGTGTTGCAACTTACACTAAAAGTAAAATACAACAAAAAATATCACAGCATATGTTATTTTAAATGATACATTGTTTGATTGTTACGTCTATGCACCAGTAAGTTGATGTATGCCCTTAAAGACTTGGAACCCATATACCATTGATGGAACAAGTAAAACAACAAGTTTATTGGCTAAAGGGAAAACATTGATAAGAAATTCATAATAAAAAAATCTAGCATTTGCTAGATTTTTTGTTACATTTTTTCTGGAGCATTTATGGATATTGTTTCAAGTGCATTTTTGATTACTGTTTTTACACAAGTTACAAATGCCATCATTGCTTTTGTATGTTTTTCATCGTTTGTGTCAACAAGTTTTATGTCGGCACTCCAAATTGAATGGAAAAGTGAAGCAAAATCTTTTAGGTAGTCAACAATCATATTTGGTGCGTGTTTTTTTGCTGATGACAAAATTACTTGTGGGTATTTTGCCATAAACACAGTAAGTTCCTTTATTAACTTGTTTGGTGCTTGCATAAAACCATCTAAATCTTTTGGGTCATATTCATATTTGTAACCGAATTTTGATTCAAAATTTCTAAGAACCGAGTTTGACCTTGCATATGCATATTGAATATAGTAAACAAGATTTTCTTTTGATTTTTCTTTTACTTTAACAAGGTCAAAAGTCATTTGAGTGTCTGGACTTTTTGAAAGCATAAACAATTTTAATTCGTCAACATTTATTGTTTCTGCAACATCACGAAGAAGCACAAATGTACCTTTCCTTTTTGACATTTTGAAAGGTTGACCATCTTTTTCAAGAGCAACCATTTGACAAAGTACAACTTCCAAGTTTGCTTTATGCTCACTTAAAGCATCAACTGCACTTGTAATTCTTTTTACATATCCGCCATGGTCAGCACCAAAAATGTCAATAAGTTTTGTGTAACCTCTGTCAACTTTATATTTGTGATATGCGATATCGGAAGCGAAATAAGTTGTCGTTCCATCTGGTCTTTTTACAACTCTGTCTTTGTCGTCACCAAACAGGGTGGAACGGAACAAAGTTTGATCTTCTCCGGAATATTTTGATTCTTCTTGTTCTTCTTCATTTGCACTTTTGCCAACAGGAGCATCAAGTTTGCCTTTGTAAATATAATACAACTTTTGTGTGTCGCCATTCTCGTTAGCAACTTCTTTATATTTGTTTTGCAAATAGTTTATTGCTTCGTCAATTTTGCCTTGTTCAACAATATCTGTTTCGGAAACAAAAGAATCGTATTCAAGACCAAGCAGCTTAAGGTCGGCTCTAATTACATCCATCATTGCATTTACAATTTCTTTTTTGAAGTTTTTGTAAAAATCTTCTTCACTTTGGTTTATAAATTTATTGCCATACTTTTTTGCAAAAATTTTTGCGTAATCAACCAAGTAATCTCCGGGATAGCAACCTTCGGGCATATTCTCGTTTGCGTGAAGTCCAAACATTTGCTCATATCTAAATTGAACAGATTTTACAAGTGTTCTAATTTGCACACCATAATCGTTTATATAATATTCTTTTGTTATATCATAGCCTGCTTTTTGCATAAGTTTTGCAATTGCAAGCCCAAGAATTGCACCACGACAATGTCCAACATGAAGTGGTCCGGTTGGGTTTGCGGAAATAAATTCAAGCAAAACCTTTTCTTTTTTGTCACCATCGCCAAAATGTTCTTTTTCTTCTTCAATACTTGCCAAAAATTGTTCCCAAATTTGTGGTTTAAAGGTTATGTTAATGTAGCCGTTAACTGCACTTGCTTCTTGCACAAAATCTAATTTGTTAATTTCTTCGCAAAGTTCGTTTGCAATATCAAAAGGCTTTTTCCCAAGTGCCTTTGCAAATACCATTGCCACATTTGTTGAATAATCTGAACCAGTTTGAATTGGTGGAATAACAAATTTTATTGCATTTTGCAATCTTTCGTTTTGCGTATAGGCGTCGCCCAAATAATCTTTTATAACAACCAAAAGGTTATTATCTATCTTTTTAAATAAGTCCATAATTTCTCCATATCTTTTGTTAGTCTATTGAACCATTTGTAAAATGTATTGTTCTTTTGCAAACCTTTTTTAATAGTTCTTCGTCACTTGTTGCAACCAAGGTTGTAACTTTTTTATCTATAAATAACTTTTTGATAAGTGACACAATATAGTTTTTTTGCTCATCGTCAAGTTTTTCAAATATGTCGTCAACAAGAACAATGTCAAGTGGTCTAAGGGTAAGTCTTGCAATTGATATAACATATTGTTCAAAAAGTGTTAAATCTTTTGCTTTTGTGTTACGATATTTTTCAAGACCAAACTCAATAAGGCAAGTGTTGATTTTGTTTTCAATGTCAACAGGTTTAACTTTTCTTGATGTTAAAACATATTTAAGATTTTCGTAAACAGTTTTATTCTCCAAAAATACAGGAGAAAAAGGAATATATCCAAGACTGATGTCTGTTTTAAAGTCAAGTTTTTTAAGCGAAATATCTTTTATATAAACTTCGCCTTTGTCAAACTTTTCAAGTTTTGCAAGAACGCGAAGCAAGGTCGTTTTGCCGCTACCTTCATTTCCAACAAGGGCAACGCTTTCGCCTTTTTGAATTTTGATATTTATATCATAAAGTGCATAATATTCTCGTATATATTTGAGATATAAGTTTTTTATTTCTATCATAATTTCACCTATAAACAAATATACTACAAATTTTTCATTTTTCCAAGTATTTTGTGTATTTTAGTCGTTGCTGGTCTTTTTTATATTAAGTTTAAATACTTTTGACATATCAAAAGTGTTAAGAAGGGAAGATTTATATTGAGAAATTTCGCCAATTACGGCTTTTAGTGTCAAAGTAAAATTGCTTTGACTATTTATTATATATATTTTTGATATCGCATTTTTGTATGTGATATATTCAAATTTTCTATTTTTTGCATCAGCCATAAGTTTATACAAACTATAATAGGTGTCTTTGTCTTTTAATGTAATTTTTACAAAGTCGTCAAGTTCTTTTTTAATTAAAAATTCGGCATTATTTGTATCTGCTTTTATTAATATATCAAAACCTTTGTCAAAATATCTCTTTTCTTCTTCAAAAGTAACTTTAAAAGTAATGTCATTTGAGCCGGGACTTGTTATGTCAGTAAAGTTTGTACAAATTGAATTTTCCCCAAAAGTGCAGGCGGAAACAATAAATATTGCAAGGGTCAAAAGTGTGATAGATAATTTTTTTAGCATAAAAAATACTCTCCTATTATAGAGAGTATTCACAAATTTTTTAATTTAAAACAAAAATTAAATATTACATTCAATAAGACCAAGTTCGCCGTCTTTTCTATTATACAAAATATTTACTTTGCCTGTTTCGGCATTAAGGAATACAAAGAAGTCGTGTTCCAAATTTTCCAAAAATTCTTCTGCGTCAGCAAGTGTGAGTGGGTCAAGATTGAATGTTTTTTTCTTGTAAACTGTTTTTTCTTTTTCTTTTGGTTCTTTATCCAAAAATTCGTATTTTGGCGAATCAAAAGCACCTTTTTTGAGTTTGTCACGATTTCTTGTGGCATACTTGATAATTTGTTTTTCAATTTTTGGCAATACAATATCAATATTTTCATACATATTTTCACCATATGTTTCACTTCTATAAATATTGCCTTTGTTTATAATTGTAAGTTCAAGTTTAAACCTTTTGCCTTCTTTTGAACAAACAACTTTTGCTTGTGCATCGTCATTAAAGTATCTGTCCAACTTTTCTATCTTTTTTTCAAACAAAGCACGAAGTCTAACTCCAACATCATAATTCCTTTCAACAATTTCGATTTTCATAACTGCCTCCCTTTGATATTTGTATTATACCAAAGAAAAAACAAAACGCAAAACAAAACAAGACAATTTATTTTAATATTTGGTTTAAAAATGATAAGCTTACAACTTGTTTTTCACATAAATAAAAAAATGTCATATTATATATTGACAAATTTTTATAGAGCGAGTAATATAGGAATTGTATGAAAAATTTTCAACAACAACAACAAAATATTCTTTTATTGTAAATATTTGTTACAATTGTTTTGTTGTATAAAAAATTAGAAATAAAAACAACCAAAGCAAGTTTGGTTGTTTTTTTGTTTAAAAGGAGAATTTTATGAAATCAAAAACAGAAAGATTATTTGGAGAATTTGTATTTAGTGACAAGGTTATGAAAAAGTACCTTGACCCATTTTCGTTTCATACATATAAAAAGATAAAAAATAATGGTAGTGCATTAACTTATAATATTGCACAAAAAATAGCAAAGGCAGTAATGAAATGGGCGAAAGATAAAAAGGCAACGCATTATACGCATTGGTTTATGCCACTAACTAATCAAAGTGCAGGAAAGCAGGTGTCGTTTATTGAACCTACAAAAGGTGGCAGGTTTGTTGAAAAATTTTCGGCAAAAGATTTGATTAAAGGCGAAACAGATGCATCTAGTTTTCCAAATGGTGGTGAAAGAATGACTTTTGAAGCAAGAGGTTACACTGTTTGGGATTACACATCACCAATCTTTATAAAAGAAGACAGTGCAAAAAATAGGGTTGTGTACATTCCAACAGCATTTTGTTCATACAATGGAACTTGCTTGGACGAAAAAACACCACTACTTAGGTCACTTGAAAGTTTAAGTGAAAATTCGGTAAAGTTGCTTCATTTACTTGGCTACAAAAAGGTTAATAAGGTAAATTTAAGTGTTGGGGCGGAGCAGGAATATTTTTTAATTGATTCAAAAAATTTTTGCAAACGCTTTGATTTAAAAATTGTTGGAAGAACCTTGCTCGGTGCAAAATCGGTAAAATCTCAAGAGTTATGTTCTCATTATTTTGGGGTTATTGACGATAAAATAAGTGCTTTTATGAATGAAGTAAACAACACGCTATGGGGGATGGGGATAAGTGCAAAATTACAACACAATGAAGTTGCTCCAAACCAGTATGAAATTGTTCCGATATACAGTTTGGCAAACATTAGTTGCGACCAAAATTATTTGATATTGCAAACAATAAAAGAAACGGCAGAAAAATTTGATATGACAGCACTTTTTAGTGAGAAACCATTTAATGGCATAAATGGAAGTGGCAAGCATGCAAATTTGTCAATAAGCACTGACACTGGGATAAATCTTTTTGACCTTGGACTTGATGATAGATTACTATTTTACACTTTCTTTGTTTGTATGGTTTCTGGCATAGATAAATATAACAAACTAATAAGACTATCAACAGCATATAGAGATAATGATTTAAGGTTGGGTGGAGATGAAGCACCACCGGCAATTGTATCAGTATTTGCAAGTGATTATGTTCAAAATTCTTTGAATATGTTTTTTGCAGACAAAAAAACTTTTGACAAAAAGAAGTTTTTGGATACAAAAGTTAAAAGTTTGCCACAAGCACAAAAAGATTATTGTGACAGAAATCGAACGAGTCCATTTGCATTTGTTGGTAATAAGTTTGAGTTTAGAATGGTTGGTTCAAGTCAATCTTTGGCTTTCCCTTTAACTTGTATAGCGACATCTCTTTCAAAAATTATTAAAGATTTGTATGAAAATGTTAAAGACAAAGAAAATGTAAGGGAAGAACTGACTAGCGAATTAAAGCACCTTCTTTCATTACATGGTAAAGTGATAAACAATGGGAACTGTTATGACAAGAATTGGAAGGATGAAGCATTGTCAAGGGGACTAATTGAATATAGAGATAGTTTGAGTGTTTATGATAAATTATTAGATGAAGATATTATTGAGTTGTTTAATGATGTAAATGTGTTAAATAAAGATGAATTGTCTTTAAGAAAGCAAGCACTAACATCAAAATATATAAAAACAGTAAAACTGGAAGCAAAGACGATACTGGAAATGCTTAACAAACAAATCTATCCAACAATTAACACATATACAAATTCCTTATCAGTTCTTATGTCAACTTCTGTGGCAAGAACAAGAACTTTGTCAACGATTACAAAACTTTATGAAGAATTGTACAAACAAGCAACAAAGTTGTCTATGTTGACATTTGAGAAATTTAGTGAAGAAACTGAATTTATAAGGCAAGAATTTTTGCCACAAATGCAAAAGGTGAGAAGTGTTTATGATGAAATAGAAAAATTACTACCAAAAAACTTGCTTGATATTCCAACATATAACGATATATTATATTAAAAACAAAAGGTACAACAATTTTGTTGTACCTTTTTTTCTTTAGTTAAGATATTCCAATTTCTTACCATAAAAATCTTCATAGGTTTTTATATTAAAAGCCAAATTTTGCTCTTTTAGGTATGCAATATTCTCTTTGCTAGATAGGTTATCTTTTGGATGTATTGGCTTTCCGATATGCAAAATAAATTGTTTTTTGTATATTCCATTCTTTTTCTTTTTTATGTTTTTGAAAGTGAAAAACATTGGGATAATTGGAACGTTATTTTTGACTGCATAAAAGTATGCCCCGTCAATCAGTGGTCTTGGCTTTTCATAACACCACCAAAGAGAACCTTCGGGATAAAATAAAATGTAATTGTTTTTGCCAAGATATTGAGTAACGGCTTTTGAAAAATGCCTTAAACTTGGCAAACTTTCGCCAATCGGCATAACGCCTGCACCACGCATACATTTGCCAAGCAAACTTTTGTAGTTGTTAAAAGGTGCAACAGTTATTCTTAATTTGTTATGTCCAACTGCTCGCTTTATTAAAATTGAATCCATATTGTTTATATGGTTTGATGTGATTATTGCTTTTTTTACACCTTTTAAATTTTCTTTGCCAACAACTTTAAATCTAAAATATGGTGGTATTACAAATTTGGCAATATTGAATAGTGTCTTTCCACAAATGCAACCAAGTTGTGTAAAGAACCCTTTTTGCATATAGTCATAATTGTTTGCAACAGGCAATATCTTTTTTGTGTTAGGTGGAGTTGTGTGCGCAGAGAAATCTCTTGCCTTTTCACATTCATCAATTCTTTTTAGTATTTCGACTTTGTTCATGTATGTTACCTTTTTATCTTTTGTTTTTTTATAAATGTTCAGTATAGAGTATATATGTAAACAAAAAAAGTATCAACAAAATTTTAAAAAATATATTCTCAAACACAATTCTACTTTGACATACCACAAAATTTGTTGTTCTATTTTAAATGGAATTGTTTTTTTTGTTTGAAAAATCTGTGTAATAATGATAATATAGGAATATGGAAAATGTAAAACAAAATATTTCAAAAAACTTAATTATGCTACGAAAAAACAAAAAGATGACGCAAAAAGATGTTGCAAAAGCATTTAATTATTCCGACAAAGCAGTGTCTAGGTGGGAAATTGGAGAATCAATGCCGGACATTGATGTATTATTAAAAATTTGTGATTTTTATGGTGTTGATTTTGATTGGTTAATACATTCTCACGAAGACGTACCACAACCTAAAAAAAGTATAAAAGCACAAATAAGAATTGCAATCGCCTTGCTTTTTGTTGTTAGTTGCTACACTTTGGCAACAATAATTTTTGTATATAATATTTTGATAAACAAATCGGGGACATGGAAGGTGTTTGTTTTTGCAACAAGCATTGCACTTATTATCTCTATATTTTGTAGCAAAAAATGGTGGAGTCGAACTTGCACATTTGTTTTTTCGTCACTTTGCATTTGGTCGCTTCTTGGCTCAATATTTGTTGCACTATTGCCACAAACAATGGCTTGGCCAATATTTTTGCTTGGGATTCCACTTCAAACAATTATTGTGTTAATATTTATCATAACAAAAGACAAAACTCAAAAATAATGTAATCTTGACAAATTTCAACATTGTTACTATACTAGAAATATGGAACAAAAGTATTATTACGATGCAACGATGGAATATTCTTTTGATAGTTATGTAAATTTTTTTAAAAGTATAAGGCAAAAAGGTAATGCCAAGTTTGTTTACATATTAAGAGAAGAAGATTTGCTTAAGGGAGACATCAATTCTCAAATTGAAAATGTTAGTCAAATTATAAAAAAATTGGCAAAAAGTGGAATAAGCAAAGACGAAATGGTTATTTCTTTTTTGCACGATAAGTCATACAAAACTAATTCAAACGAAAGTTGCAAGGTATTATATGAACTTGAAAAACATTTTGACGGATATAAGTTGGGCATTGAAGCCGGTGACATAACTTGGTCAAGCGAAAAAATTGTTAATGCAAACAAAAAATTAGACAAAATTGTTGAAGACATTAAAAGTAAAAACTTATCCAAACTTGAGCAACTGTTTTTGGCATATAATATCATTACTCAAAAAACGTATAAAGAAGTTGCACATAATGAGAGTTTATACACATCAAGAGAAATTTATGGCGTGCTTAACTCTGATACAATTGTTTGTGTTGGATATGTTGAAATACTAAAAGAAATAATGGCAAGACTTGGGCTTGGCAATGATATACAAATTTTTTCAAATAAAGTTAAACTGCCAAACAAATATAAAACAGAATATCACGAAACTTGCATTATTTATATAAAAGACGAAAAATATAATCTTGACGGCTATTATTATTGTGACCCAACATGGGACTCAAGGCGTGATGGCGACACGAGTGTAAGGTTGACATATTTTATGTTGCCAATAAGAGAAATAAAAAATATAAATTCCTTAATACAAACATATCCAATAAGATATGATGCAGTTGAACATATAACGGCAACATATAACAACATTGCAACATATCATAGACCTCAATATGCTGACCAAGTAAGTCTTGGCCAAACTGGCGTTGTATTAACTGATACTTTTGAAAAGTTCTTGAATAACGACAAAAAGTTGAGAGCTTTGATAGGATTGGAAAATGAATTTACAAATTTGTCAATAAAAGAAATATATAAAAAATCTCCGCAATTTACATATTCTTTAATAAGACAAAGAAGTAAAGAGTATTCACTTGGTACGATGCTAACACTAATTAAAAATGTGTTAAAAGCAACAAATGAGAAAGATACTGATGAAATAATAAAACAAAAGGTGTGTCAAATATATAAAGACAATTATAATACAATGCAACAAAAATTTGGGAGGAATGCATTCTCTAGTTTTTCATTGTATCAAAACAGAATGGCATTAAATAATAAAAATATAGACAAATCAACAAAAGAAATTTTGTTAAGCGTAATACCAAAAAATAAAGAAAAAGAGATGTAAAAATCTCTTTTTTTGAGCAATGCCCCCACAAAACTCCTAGCGGAGCGGAGTTTTCGCGTGGTGGGTAAAAAGAAAAAACACGCCCCAAAAATGAAGATTTGAAATGATAATTTCAAATCGAATTAAAAGGGCGATGTTTTTTCTATGGAGCAAGTGATGAGAATCGAACTCACGACCAAAGCTTGGGAAGCTTTTGTTTTACCACTAAACTACACCTGCATCGTAATATAATATATTATAACAAAAGATTTTTGTCAAATGATTGATAAATTTATTTGTATTTAGGTGTAAACTTTGTGTATTGACCCATAAATGCTTTAGTGATACAATAAAAATGAAGGGAATATGGAAAAAGAGATAAAATTTTATTATCCTGCAATATATGCAGAAGTAAATAAAGACTTGGACAAAAATATAAAAGACTATAAGGAAAAATGCAAAGAATTGGGGCGAACGGATATTAAGTTTGTATATTTATTTGAAGAAGAAGAATTGCAATTTGATTCAAAACCTTTTTTAAACAAAAGTCTTGAAGATAGAATAGAATATGCCTATCGCAAACTAAAATGGAAGATTAACAAAGATAATATTATCATTTCATTTAGGCATAGTTCAAATGCATATGTTGATAGCAATGTAACTTGCAAAAGGTTATATGAATTAACACAAAAATATCCTTATATAAAGTTGGGAATAGAAGATGCCGATATAACTTGGGATGTTTATGACATAATAAAAGCAAATCAAAAATTGGATGATATAGCAGGCAAAATAAAAAAGTTGGATTTATCCCCGGCAGAACAACTACTTATGGCATATTTTGAAGTTACCGGAATTTCATATAATGAAGAATCCCAAGACGAAAATATTTTCACATCAAGGGCAATATATTCAATACTAAATTCCGACAAAATTGTTTGTGTTGGGTATGTTGAACTACTTAAAGAAATAATGGCAAGAGTCAACAAAGACAATGTCGTAATGTTTGAGAATTGTCTAATGTTAAATGAAAATGGTACGGACTATAGTCATATGACGGCAATTGTTTACCTTAAAGACGAAAAATATAATTTGAATGGATATTATTATATTGATCCAACTTCCGACACAAAAAGAAAAGATGAACCTAATAAATTTGCATTGGCTTCATTCTTGGTTCCCCTTGGTATGTTAAGATATTCATTTAATGAACTCAAATCCGATGAAATGACAGAAAAGCGTGGAATTGCACAATTAATGAATGCGCTAGATTCAAATGCAAAATTAAGTTATAACTATATAAAGGATATGCCAAGTTCGGTTGTGGACGAAGACGCAAGACCAAACAAAAGGCTTTTGAATCATATGTTGAACAATTGCATTGAACTAAGGGAAAAGTATAACATTAACGATGAAACAAAAATGCAAAAAGAGATTGACAAAAAAGTAAACAAATATTTGATTGGTGACCACGAGTTATGTTTTGATTTTCTAAAATCTCAAAGTGAGCCAATAAAAATTGGTCAACTTGTGTCAATGATTCTTGCCGTTTTAAAAAAGAATAACTTTACAAGAGAAGAAGCTTATTCAAGAGTAAAATATATTTTAAAAAACAATATGAGAAAAGAAGGAGCATTTTTTATCAAAAACAAATTGTCACGCTTTTCGTATGACAATCTAAAAAGTTTTTGTGAAAAATATCCAGAATTTAATATATTTAAAGAACAAATAACCGTTCAAAAAAATTCTACAAAAGAAGGCAAGGAACAAACTTGCTAACAAAAAAGGTTAGGTGAATTGCACCTAGCCTTTTTTAGTTATTATTGTTATCATCATCAACTATATCAATTTTCTTATCTCCGTCTTTTCCGTAGCCTTTTTCTCTTTCAAAGTAATCGTTTTTGTAGTCATCGGTATATGATCCATCGGGATTAAAGTAGTAGTCATTTTCTTTTTGTGATTCATCAAGTTCTTGGGCAAGTTCATAATTTTGCTTGTTCAAAGTGTCCAGGTTCCCTTTTTTTGATTTTAGCACAAAAGTGAGTACAACCCCCGCAAGAATAAATATGCAAAGAACAATACTCATACTAATTATCATTGTTTTTAATTTTTTCTTTTCGTTTTCCATTTAACTTCTCTTTTGTGAAATTTACAAATTTCTTGAAGAGATTATAACACCAAATTTTTGTTTTTGCAAATAGTTTCCCAACAGAAATTCTTTCTAAAAATACGGCAAAGAAAAATGATATAAAAACATAAGCCCTAAATATGCCATAATTTAATTTTAAATTGATTAAAAAAACAACAAAAAAACAAATTATAGTTGAAAAAAATTGTAAAATATTTTTAATTATTTTATTTTCTTTGCATAAAAATGTAATTAAATAGGAAATATCAAACAAAAATCCACACAAAAAACCAAAAATAATCAATAATAAAAATATTTTTGGTTCTTTTAATGTTTCAAAAATAATCACTTAAATATCCTTTTGATAAGTGGTAATTTTTCTTTTTTTTGTGTCCATTTGATAGACAAAATTAAACCATTCACATAAAGTTCATTTTTTTCTTCATCAAGTTTTGTCGTTTGCAAATCTTTTCCAAGTATTTGCATTTCATTGCCCATTGCAAACAAAATTACCTGATTTGGTGAAAATGATACAACCTTTTCCACTCCAGTTATTGTCATTATATTTTGGTTTTCTATTGTAACAACACTTTCTTTCATAAACTTATTTTCCATATAATAAGTATATTTTGCCATTGACTATATATGACAAAATTTGCAAAATAATGCCACTTTTGTTTTTCCATAACTTGCAAAAAGATATGTGTAGTGCTAAAATGTTTAATGTAATTTTGATATATACATTAAAAGTTAGTGGTTGGAATTTTCAACCATATAAAAAAGGAGTAAGATATGATAATACTTGAAAATGCAAAAGAGCAAATCGGAAAACTTAAAGATACACTAAATATGATAAAGGAGTGTCTTTGACTTAGATAAATTAAAGAAAGATTTAAGTGACCTAAAAAAACAACAAGAAAATCCAGATTTCTATAACGATTTGGAAAATAGTAAAAAAGTTGGACAAGAAGTAAAAATCAAGGAAGACAAACTTGAAAGAATTTCAAAATGTGAAAGTGAAATTGACGATTGTGAGTCTATTTGTGAACTTCTTGAAATGGAAGCAGATGCCGAACTTGAAACTGACCTTGAAGAAAAATTAAAGAATCTTGAAATTGAACTTGATGATTTTAAAATTGAAACATTGTTAAAAGGCAAGTATGATGCAAATAATGCAATACTTACTTTACACGCAGGTGCAGGTGGAACGGAAGCACAAGACTGGACAGAAATGCTTTTTAGAATGTATCAAATGTATGCTGAAAAACGTGGCTATGCAGTAAAAGTTTTAGATAGTTTGGATGGCGATGGTGCAGGATTTAAGAGTATCACATTTATGGTGTGTGGCGAAAATGCATATGGGTACCTAAAGTGTGAGAAAGGTGTGCATAGGTTGGTTAGAATTTCGCCTTTTGATGCAAATGCGAGAAGACACACAAGTTTTGCAAGCGTTGAAGTTATGCCCGAGATTGAAAAATTGCCCGAAATTGAAATAAGACCAGAAGATTTGAAAGTTGACACATATCGTTCAAGTGGAGCGGGTGGGCAACATATTAACAAAACTGATAGCGCCGTAAGAATAACACATATCCCAACGGGCTTTGTTGTTTCTTGTCAAACCGAACGAAGCCAAATTCAAAATCGTGAAACGGCAATGAAAATGCTATATAGTAAACTTGCTGAAAAACAAGAAGAAGACGAAATAAAAAAACTTAACCAAATAAAGGGCGAAATAAAAAAGATTGAGTGGGGAAGTCAAATCCGAAGTTATGTATTTTGCCCATACACAATGGTAAAAGACCATAGGACAAACTATGAAACAGCGGACATTCAAGGTGTTATGAATGGGGATATTCAACCATTTATAAACGACTATTTGGTAAAGAGTAATTAAGGAAAAAGTTATGAAATTAAGTGAAGAAAAATTAAATGAATTAAGGAATAAAAAAAGTGTAAAAATTCTTTCCATAGAATCAAGTTGTGATGAAACAAGCATTGCAGTTATTGAAAATGGAAGAAATGTTTTGTCAAATGTTATTGCAACACAAATCGATATTCACACTCGTTTTGGTGGAGTTGTTCCCGAAGTCGCATCAAGAAACCATATAACAGCAATTTCAAATGTATGCAAACAGGCACTAAAAGATGCAAATTGCACTTTTGATGATATTGATTTAATTGCTGTAACATATGGGGCAGGGCTTTTGGGAGCATTGCTTGTTGGCGTAAGTTTTGCAAAAGGTCTTGCTTATATGCTAAATAAACCACTTGTTGCAGTAAGTCACATAAAAGGACATATTGCAGCAAACTACTTGACATACAAAGAACTTGAGCCACCATTTTTGTGCTTGATTGTTAGTGGTGGACATACTGCAATAGTAAATGTTCCAAATCATACCGACCTTGAACTTGTCGGGACAACCGTTGATGATGCAATAGGTGAAGCCTTTGATAAAGTTGCAAGAGTTATAGGACTAGGTTATCCGGGTGGGCCAAAGATAAACAAAATGGCAGAGAACGGTAAAGATAACATAGTTTTTGCACACAAAAATATTTTGGCAAACACATATAACTTTAGTTTTAGCGGAATAAAAACTGCTGTTATAAATTATGTTCATAACAAACAACAAAAAGGTGAAGAAATAAATGTCCAAGACATTTCTGCAAGTTTTCAAAAGTGCGTTGTCGATGAATTGGTTTCAAAAACAATAAAAGCAGTAAAAGAATTTGGTCAAGATAAAATTGTTGTAGCCGGGGGAGTTGGAGCAAATACAAAACTTCATCAAGTTCTTGAAAGTGAGTGCAATAAAATTGGAGTAAAGATGTATTCGCCAAGCCTTAAACTTTGCACAGATAATGGGGCAATGATTGGTGCACACGCATATTATCAAGTGCTAAATGATGGCGAAGTTGCAGACCTTGATTTGACTGCACATTCAGTTGTGGAATTAAAGTAAAAAAATGAAATATTTTTTGGAAAATTAAAAAAAGTTGTTGACAACAAATGCCTATAATGTTATTATGATTAGGCATTTGGGGGTTTAGCTCAGCTGGCTAGAGCGCCTGCCTTGCAAGCAGGAGGTCATCGGTTCGATTCCGATAATCTCCACCAGAGATTATACACAAGTCTTTTGACTTGTGTTTTTTTATGCTTGCATAAAAAAATACAAGGAAAAAGGGTTGTGTATGGAATCCCGACAGGGATTACATTTCAAAAATTTTATATTTTTGAAAGATAATCTCGTGGAATGTTAGTAGAATAGTGATGAGAGAGTGCTTGCATAAAAAAATACAAGGAAAAAGGGTTGTGTGTGGAATCCCGCAAGGGATTACATTTTAAAACAAAGAGTATCAAGCTCACAACTTTCTTTTGATTATAGTTATATTGAACCAAGTAGTGTACCATTAACAATTTCTGTTACATTGTCAGCAAATGCTACAGATTTGAATAAATCTATTTCAACAGATATAAGAGTTGTGTAATAATGTATTTAATTTGACAAAGATAACATTTTCTTGTAAAATATATATTAGTTAAAAGGTGATAAAAATGTACTCAAAAAAAAGAAAGAGTTTATTCTCGGGTCTTATTATAAACATTGTTAGTTATGCATTGTATATAATATCCGGTCTGTTTTACTTGTATGCGGCATCAACAATAAATAATGGAACATTGGACAAAGGTAGTTATGCAACACTTTTTATGGTGATTGTTTTTATCATTTTGTTTTCGGTGTTTGCATTAACGTTTTCAAGTTTATCTTTGCGAAGTTGTAGGACAAAACCGGGCAATATTTATGAAAATCAAGCATTTGTTGTAACAACATTTATTTGTAATTGCATAATTGCGATATTTAGTATTATTTTGGTATTTTGGGTGTTTAATTATATTTGTATAGTTATGGCAGTAACACTTTTGATATCGGCAGGACTTATTGTAATTGATTATATTGCACAGTCAAAATTGCTTGAAAAACAAAATGAAAATAAAAAAGAATAACAAAAAGCCTTACAATTTTGTAAGGTTTTTTCTTTTAAAAATATTTGATATATGTTAATATGTACATATGAAAAGATTGGATATTTTTTTGGTTGAAAATGGACTTTGCAAAACAAGAAGCAAGGCAAATAATATGATAAAAGAAAACAATGTTTTGGTTGATGGAAAGGTTATAAACAAAGCAGGATTTTTGGTTAGTGGCGATGAAAAAATTGAAGTAAAAAACATATGCCCATTTGTGTCAAGAGCAGGACTAAAACTCTTTGGTGCATTGAAAGATTTTAATGTTAGTATAAAAGATAAAATAGTTTTAGACATTGGTTCATCAACTGGTGGGTTTACCGATTGTGCATTACAAAATGGAGCAAAAAAAGTATACAGTGTTGATGTTGGAACAAGTCAACTTGACAGCAGTTTAAAACAAGACAAAAGAGTTGTTGTAATGGAAAACACAGATATAAGAACACTTGAAAAAAACAAAGTTGAAGATATTAATTTTATTGTCTGTGATGTGTCTTTTATTTCTCTTACAAAAATATCTGCAAAAATAAGTGAATTGTTAAATGCTGGTGATTTTATGATTATTTTGATAAAACCACAATTTGAATGTGGGAAAAGTGAAGCAAAAAAACATAAGGGAATTATTAAAGATGAAAAGTTGCATAAAAGCGTAGTAGAGCAAGTAAAGAACGATTTTCTTATTCATAATATAAATGTCTTGGAAGTAAAAAAATCTTGTATTCAAGGTGGCGATGGTAATACGGAATTTGTTGCTTTGTGTCAAAAAATGTTTACAAAATAGTAATATTGTGTTATCTTCTTTATAGATTAAAATTTTTATTTTACAGAGGACAAAATGTTTTTATCCATATATTATTTAACATTTATTTTGGCAAGCGTAGGGATGTTCCTTGTTTGGCGCTTTTTATATAAAAAGAAAAATGAAATTAGGTTTTTTAAAACAATATCTTTAACTCTTGCCGGCATATTTTGCTTGTGGTATTATTCGGGCAGTGAACAAATAGCCCAAACAGTGCTTTTTGCAAATAGCCCACTTTCAAATGGTTTTTTGACATTTGTTAGTTTGTTTGCAATTTGGTTCCAATTTGCAAGTGTGTTGTTGCTTATTATATATCCATATTTTAAGGACAATAAGACAATAGTTCATTTTGTAAAGTTTTTTGCTTTGCCCGTAAGTTTATTAAACTTGTTAACATTTGTTCCACAAATTTGGGGAATTGGTGGAATGGGTGTTACCCAACACTTTGATGGAAGAACACTTATTTATGCACTTATGCTTGGTGTTTGCCTTATGTATTCATTTATGATATTTTGGCAAAATGGCAGATTCAGTTCAACAAAAAAGTTATGGATAGCATATTCTTGCCTTATTGTTCCAATGTTGTTTTGCACAATACCAAACTATGCTTTCCAACTTTTGTTTGGATATGGCAATGTTACCGAAACCGTAAAAAAATTGTCGCTTTATCATAGATTTGTTTTATACTTATCAGTTATTATTCCTTTTGTTATATATTTCTTGCTTCGAAACAAAAGTAAGGATTTTATAAAACTATGCTTGGTGTATATCGCACTTGGCACAATGATAATATATACAAGAAGTTACACTTTTGAAACTTTATTACATCCAACATCTTGGCCTTTGCACCTTTGCAACACTGCAATGTTTTTGGTGCCATTGTGTCTTATTTTTAAAATGGACAAGTTGTTTTACTTTACGCTTTTCATAAATGTTTTTGGTGCATTCCTTGCAATGATAATGCCAAACTATAATGATGCATATATGCTCAGTTCAAGAATTGTCAACTTTTGGGTAAATCACTATTGTGCGTTCTTTATGCCAGTTTTAATTGTTGCTTTGGGGGTATACAAAAGGCCAAAACTTAAAGATTTTAAAAACGCAATGATTGGATTTTTGATGTACTTTTTGCTTGTGCTTATTGTAAATGCATGGTTTAGCAATTATGGTGAAGTTGACTTCTTCTTTATAAATTCAGATTTTATTGCCGACAAGTTAGGGCAATGGGCAAAAGATTTGAGAGATGTTGTGTTATCTTTCAAGATTGGCAAGTTGACATTTACATTTTATCCATTATATCAATTTTTATTTTTCTTGGTTTACTGCTTAATGGGGCTTGGAGTTTGGTTCTTGTTTGAACAATTCTTTACCATTGCAGATAACCATTATGATATGTTACAAAGACACAAAAAAATAAAACAAGACAAATTGGCACTTATGTGTCAACTAAACGGAAGGAGTGAAGAAGAACCTATGTATGAAGAAAATGTAAATAAACTTGTGATAAAAGATTTAACAAAAAGATATTCATCAAGTGATGTGTATGCGGTATATAAAGCAAATTTGGAAGTGAATGGTGGCGAAATATTTGGATTTTTGGGGCCAAATGGTGCCGGAAAAAGTACGATAATCAAAAGCATTGTTGGAATTCAACCAATAACGAGTGGGGAAATTGATGTTTGTGGCTACGATGCCGAAAAACAACCGGTAATGGCAAAACGTCAAATTGGTTTTGTTCCTGACCATTATGCACTTTACGAAAAATTAACAGGCAGGGAATATATTAACTATATTGCTGATCTTTACGATGTTTCACTTGAAGATAGAAATGCAAGAATAAAAAAATATGTTGACCTATTTGAACTTAATGGTGCATTTGAAAACCAAATAAAAACATACTCACATGGTATGAAACAAAAAATTACAATTATTGCTGCTCTTGTTCACAATCCAAAAATTTGGATTCTTGATGAACCATTAACAGGTCTTGACCCAACAAGCATTTATCAAGTAAAAGAATGTATGAAACAACATGCAAAAGAAGGTAATATTGTATTTTTCTCAAGTCATATTATTGATGTTGTTGAAAAAATTTGTGATAGAATTACAATCATCAAAAAAGGTCAAATCAGAGCAACTGCATATGTAAAAGATTTGGAAGCAAAGGGTATTGACCTTGAAGAGTTTTATCTTAACATAATAAATAGTGAAGATAATGACGCAATTGTTGTAAAAACCGGCGAAAAAGAGAATGCTTTGCCAAAAACTCAAACAAAATAATAAAAGGTAAAAAATGAATCACTTAAAACCACTTGTAATGATGCAATTAAAGGACAAAATTGATTTTTCGTTCCTAAAAAGCAAAAAGAAAACAATAACCAAAGTAGTGTTTACTATTTTGGCTTTTGTTGCAATCACTGCACTATGCTTTACATTCTTTAAAGTCAGTGCAATGCTAAACCTATTTTCACTTATTTCAACAGTCCCATTGTCAGTTGTTGTGGTTGCATTCACAATAATGTTTTTGCTTTCGTGCATATCTTGCACATACAATTTGATGCAAAAATTATATTTTTCGCCGGATAATCAAGTTCTGCTTACTATGCCAGTTAATTCAAATCAAGTTTTTGTGTCAAAACTTATTGTGTTTTATATTTATGAGTTAATAAAAAATTTCTATTTTATGATACCAATGTTTTTGGGATATGGAATTTTTGCACATTTTTCAATACTTTTTTATCCTTGGCTTATTATTTGTTCTTTCTTTATCTCAATGTTGCCGGTGCTTATTGGTGCAATATTAAGTATTCCACTTATGTTTATCTCATCAAAATTAAAACAAGTGCCGATTGTAAGGCTAATGCTTTTTGCTTTGGTTTTTGGTGCAATAATTTTTGGTGTTGTAAAACTAATCTCAATAATTCCGGCAAACATAAATATCGTTCAAGATTGGGGGAAAATTTATTGGCGAATTCAAGATTTTCTTGCTTGGTTCAATAATTCATTTATTGTATTTTCGTATCTTGTTGAAATGTTATGTGGTCATATGGTCAATTTAACATTCAAGTTATTTTCAATAAATACTTTGTTTATTTTCCTTGTCTTGCTTGCAAGTATTATTTTATTGTTCTTTATTGGATATTTTCTTGCAAGGCCACTATTCTTTAAAATGGCATCAAAACCTTTTGAATACAAAAAGAGAATAATAAAAAAACAATATGAAAACAAAAAACATAACTACTTGCAAAGTGGTGTGCTTACAAACCTAAAGTTGTCCCTTAGGAATCCACAATTTTTGTATAACTATATTGGAATTTTGATTGTTTTGCCAATCTCAATTTTGTTACTTAACAAAATATTCAATGCAATGAACACAAAACTTCTTGGAACATATATGACATTAAGTTTTAACATTTTGCTTATAACACTAATCGTTTTGTCATCAAATGTTATCATATCATCAATATATTCAAAAGATGGCAGGGCAAGTTATTATTTTAAAACCACGCCAAAAAGTTATGCCAAGGTGTTATTTCCAAAACTTATATTCAGTTTGGTAATTTCGTTTGTTGGAATTGTTGCAACAAGTATAGTATTTGGAATATTTGCAAAACTTTCCATATGGCAAATAATTATGTGTATTCTATTTATTTATGGCTTATATGCAGGGCATCTGTTTTGGAGTGCAGAGATGGACATAATGAACCCGCAAAATGAACAATATGCAACATCAGGGAACGAAGAAACAAACCCAAATGAAACAAAATCAACTGTGTTTGCATTTATCATATCGGCACTTGCAGCAATAATTTCGCTTTTGTTATTTATTGAAAATGTTAATGTTGCTTGGTTAAAATTGATGATTATTAGTTTGGTTTTTTGTGCTTCAAGAATTTATTTATATTTCGACAAAATCAAACTCTATTACAAAGAAAAATAAAAAGGAAACAATATGAAAAAATCGGTTGTAATCTTAATACTAATAATCTACATAGCATCCATTGCTTTTGTGGGATTTTTTGGTATGAAGATGTTAAGTTATAATGAAGTAATAAAGCCCGAGAAAGTTGAAATAACAAACCAAGACCTAAAACAAACAAGTGACAGTGAAGGCGACTATAAATATATAGTACTAGATTTTGAAGAAACAAAAACATATACAATAACATGGAAAGTATATCCGGAAACTGCATCACAAGATGTTGAATTTGTTTATGACAAAACTAACACAGTTGCCCAAGTTACGTCTTGGGGTGGAGTATCCTTTAACAAAACTGGGACAATAACTATAATAGTAAGAGCAAGTGGGGGAATGAGTACGATATATGCAAGGGTGAAAATTATTGCCATTTAAAACATAAAATTAACTCACATTAACTCTGTTTCTGTCAAAAATGCCACTATAGTCGTTTGGGAAAAAACTAAACTCCTATGTGGCATTTTTGCCGAGTTGCGTTCTTGTGGTTAATTTTGTATTATTAGTACTCTAATAATTGCAATAATGCAATAAAACTAACAAGCCATTTTTATATTTTTGTAATTTTTGTGGTATTTATTAAAAAAAATAAGGTCAATTAGAAATAAAAAAGAGAACATTTTGTATGTTCTCTTTTCCTTAATTATTTATTTCTAATTGCTTTTATTTCAAAAACCAAAGTGGTTCCGTTTGGTGTTTCAACATTAACAACATCGCCAACTTTTTTGCCAAGGATTTCCTTGCCAACTGGAGATTCATTTGAAATTAGACCTTCAAGTGGGTTACTTTCTGTTGAACCAACAATTTTGTAT
Organism: uncultured Clostridia bacterium; assembly: GCA_945919375.1. Lineage (GTDB taxonomy): Bacteria > Bacillota > Clostridia > Christensenellales > UBA1242 > UBA5893. The sequence goes on along the minus strand of CAMEJD010000002.1, from coordinate 96,836 downwards.
GTTACATTTTCTTCAAATGTTTTATCATAAAGGTCAACTGTGCAACCAATGCCAACTTTGCTTGTGTCAACATCGTCAATAATAACTGCATGTCTTATTTTTGATTCCATTTCTTCAATTTCGGCTTCAATTCTTGCTTGTTCATCTTTTGCGGCATCATATTCTGCATTTTCACTTAAATCGCCAAATTCCCTTGCAATACCGATTTTTTTAATAACTTCCGGTCTTTTTTCAGTTTTGTATATATGCAACTTCTCTTCAAGTTGTTTTAATCCTTCTCTTGTTAAATAAACTGCTTCTTCCATAAAAATTACCCCTTTTTAATGTAAAAAAATTTCAGCGTGAAAAGTTTCACACCAAATTAACGTTGTGTATTGTAGCAATATTTTTTATATTTGTCAATAAAAATTCTCACATTTGCCACAAAAGCGTTACATAATTTTATATGTATATAATAAAAAAATATTCACAAAATATTTTTGTAAGCATTATGACAATAATTTCGTTTATTATTTTAATAGTTGGTGGAATGAATTGGATGAGCATAGGACTACTTCAATATGATTTTATTGCGGGATTTTTTGGAACGCAAGCAAGCATTTTTTCAAGACTACTTTACATAGCGATTGGAGTTGCAACTTTTTATATTATTTTTGATATGCTAAAAAACAAAGGTAAGGTGGTTCTATTCCACAAAAAAACACACCAAAAACAAAAAGAAGACGGCGAGCATTCACACGATATTTTGGCTGAATAGACTTTAATTTTGTTGACTATTTTTTTTGATACTTATAAAATAAAATTATGGTAACGTTAGTAATATTAGATGGATTTGGAATAAATAAAAGTAAGTATGGCAATGCAATAAAATTGCAGGGCACACCTTATCTTGACAAATTAAAACATTTTCCACACACTAAGCTTCTTGCAAGTGGGGAAGCTGTTGGACTTTCTGATGGTCAAATGGGTAATAGTGAAGTTGGACATTTGAATCTAGGTGCAGGTAGAATTGTTTATCAAGATTTGCCAAAAATAAATAATGAAATTGCAAATGGCAACTTTTTTAAAAACTCGGCACTAAACAAAACAATGGATAATTGCTTGGCACACAATTCAAGTTTGCATATTATGGGGCTTGTTAGCGATGGTGGTGTTCACAGTCACATAAATCATTTGTATGCACTTGTTGATATGGCAAAAAATAAAGGCATAAAAAATGTTTATATTCATTGTTTTATGGATGGAAGAGATACTTTGAAAGATAGTGGTGTAAAGTTTATTGAGCAACTTAAAAAGCACATACAAGGCAAGGCAGAAATCAAATCTCTTTGTGGAAGAGTTTATGCAATGGATAGGGAAAATCGCTGGGATAGAATTGAAAAGGCTTATGATATGCTAACCCTTGGTCAAGCAGACAACTACTATCAAGAAGCAGTAACTGCACTTAACGATAGTTACAAAGATGGAATTTATGACGAGTTCGTTTTGCCAACAATAATCGGAAAGCCTGCAACAATTGATAGTTACGATTCTGTTATATTCTTTAATTATAGAACCGATAGGGCAAGAGAAATTACAGAAGCATTAACACAAAAGCCTTTTGATAAATTTGAAACAAAACACCTAAACAATTTAACATATTGTTGTATGACAGAATATAATGCTGATTTTAAGGATGTACTAATTGCATATCCACCTGAAAAAATTGAAGATAATTTGTCGGCGATAATTTCAAGCAAAGGCTTAAAACAATTTCACACAAGTGAAACAACAAAGTATGCACACGTAACATTTTTCTTTAATGGTGGAATAGAAAAACCATACAAAAATGAAGATAGAAAACTTATTGAAAGTGAAAATGTGCAAGATTTTAGCAAAACGCCCAAAATGAAAGCATACGAAATAACCGATGAAGTGATAAGAGCAATTGCATCGCAAAAATATGATTTTATTTTGGTTAATTTATCAAACCCGGATATGCTTGGACATACTGGTAATTTGGACGCAACAAAACAAACAATTCAAGTTGTGGACAAATGTGCATATGCGATTGCGCTTGCTTGTCTAACTGCCGGTGGACACTGTATAATAACAGCCGACCATGGCAATTGTGAAGAAATGCTAGATAAAAAAGGCAATATAATCACAAGCCACACAACAAACCCAGTACCGCTTTGGCTTATTAGTGAAAAATATAAGAATGTAAAACTCGCAAAAGGTAAGTTGTGTAATGTTGCGCCAACGATATTAAAGATTATGGGGCTTGAAAGGGATATACCAAAAGATATGTCTACCCCACTATTTTAGGCACAAAAAACTGCGATATACTTTGTTTACTGCATAAAAAATCTGACAGTCATTTGGGTGAAACCAAACTCCTGCCAGATTTTTTATGCGAGCCTCGTATATCTTGTTTTTTGTGCCTAAAATAAATACATCACACCTAGTTGGGGGAAACTCTTTGACAGTCATTTGGGTGAAACCAAACTCCTGCCAGATTTTTTATGCGAGTCTCGTATATCTTGTTTTTTGTGCCTAAAATAAATGCATCACACCTAGTTAGGAAAACTCTCTGACAGTCATTTGGGTGAAACCAAACTCCTGCCAGATTTTTTATGCGAGTATTCAACTTTCAAGTCCAAGGAGAGAATTTGTTGATACTTTAAAAAACTTTGCGAGTATAATTAACTGTTCGCATTTAATGTCATTTGTATAAATTCCCCATCTACAAATATTAGCATTACTTATTTGTAACTATTTAATTAACTCAAGGCTTGATAGCCCTTTTTCTGTCCATAATTCTTTTAATCTTTCTCTAAATACTTTCGTATTACAAATCTCCATTTCTATCAAATTATGATATTACAAAAGTGTAATAAATTTATTGGTATTACATAGATGTAATGATATAGATAAATTGATAAGACATTAAATATAAGGAGGGGGATAGTAATATGCAATTAAAAAATAGTTTAAATGTAAATAAAATAATTGATTATATAAAAACTAAAAATTAGCAAAAAAAATTTTGCAAAAAGTGTTGAATTTGTGAAAAAACATTAAATAAAATTTTGAATGAACAAACCAATGTGAGAATAATGGCAGTATTTAAAATTTCAAAAATAATGAAAATATATATTTGTCAATTATTTTATTAAAAAGATGAGAATATTTCAATTTTAATCTTTATTTTTTTTAATATTTATGTTAATATTTTTAAGCAAAGGGAAAAATATTAGAATGAGCAGAATTTACAAATTTTACAAACAAAGATTGATTGAAATAAGCGGAAAAAATAGAAGTCTTTATACAAAAAGAGTGACAAACAAATTTAGTTACGATATTGGTAAAATTTTTGCGGGCGATGAAAAAATGACAGATTTGCTTGTAGATTTTTTATGGTCAGGCAAAAAACTTACTTTTGAAATCATTGGCAAAAGTGACAAAGATTTAATTTACAAAAATCTTAATGTTGAAGATAAGTTAAACAGATACAAAACAACATATCAAGATGAAAATGGAGAAGAAAAAACTGACTACCTTAAAATTGAAAGGGCAAAAAAACAAGAATTAAAAAGAATGATGATTCATGAAACAAATTGCCTAAAACAATTAAAAAGAGAGATAGAAGAGTTTGAAAGAGAAACAGGGAGATACGAACTTTATGTTGGGTATCCTTTTGTTGAAGGCTATATCGGAAAAGATTTAATGGTAAGAGCACCACTTGTTATGTTTCCAGTTGGCATAAATATAGAAAATGAAACAACAGCAAGCATTGAACTTTTGAGCAATGAAACAATAAAGTTTAACAAGGTTCTTTTGTTCGCTTATGCCACAGCAAGAAAATTAAATATTGATGAAATGGAAACAGATTTTGATGATCTAAAATCAAATGGTTTCAAAAATGTTCAAGATGTTGTTGACTATTTGGAAAAATTTGATATACATATCACAAATAATACATCAAATTCTTTTGTTCCTTTTGTTCAAGACAAAGACCCAAAACAAGGCGGTCTTGAAGTTTTTAACTATTGTATTTTGGGGAGATTCCCTTTAACTAACAGCATATATAATGACTACGAAGTTTTGGAGAAAAAGCAACTTACAACATCTGCCATTGATGAATTACTTCTTGCAAAATCTGCAAAGAAAAATAAAAAAGTTAATCAAGATATGTTCCCAATTAGCAACCTTGACTATGCACAAAGTGAAACAATAAAAAACCTTAATATCAACTCAAATATGGTAATATATGGACCACCGGGAACAGGTAAAAGCCAAACAATTGTAAATGTGATAACTGATGCTCTTACAAAAGGTAAAAAGGTCTTGGTTGTAAGTCAAAAGAAAGCGGCTCTTGATGTTGTGTATAACAGACTTGCCACACTAAATCAAAAGGCAATGCTTATTGCCGATAGTGACAAGGCAAAAGCAGAGTTTTATCAAAAAGCAAAATTGGAACACGAAAATATTATGCAAATTGAAGAAACAGCATCTCTTGACAAGTATCATACTTTGCAAGAACAAATTGACACCGAGATTAGTGAACTTGAAAGTATGAATGATGTTTTGTTTGCACAAAGAGAGTACGGACTAACTTTGCAACAAATGTATGCAAATAGTGAAATAATTGGAAAAAACAGCAAAGATTACACAGTGTTCCAAAATATGCAACAAAACGAAGAAATAATGAATATGGATTTTGCAACAATAAGCGAAGCTCAAAGATTGATAAAAGACAAGAAAAAAGATAATTTGTATTTTAAGTTCCTAGAGAAAAAACAAATAAACCCACTTATTGACTACATAAAAAGCGGAATTGACATTCACACATTAAGCCAAGCACAAAATCTAATCAAAAGCGTAATATCTTCAAAGTTTATTCCTTTTGATATGACAAAAAGGCCATATGCAAGAGATTTGCTTTCATACTATCTTGAACATAACGAAAGTGAAGAAATTGACTATTCCCCACTGACAAAATACATTGCATCAACAAGATATCCAAAACTCTATGCCAAACTTAATGCAAGTCATATCCTTTTGCCTATGTATCCATTTATAAAAAATAAAACAAACAAAATAGAAAAGGAAATTGAAAGCACTTTTGATGCAACATTAAAAGACCTAAAAGAATATATTCAAGGATATGATGTGCTACAAAAGGTGCTTGAGCCGAAAGGTTATTTGCTAACACTTGACAATATAGTAAGCGGAAATACAATGTACTTAAAAATGCTTGCAAATGCACTTGATGAATATGTTGAAATAAGGGATATCAATGTTTGTTTGGAAGAACTAACTGACCAAGAAAAAGCAATATTAAAGTTTGCATACAAAAATAGTGACAACTATAAAAACTTTAAATATATTGTAGACAAAATTGTTGTATTTAGGACATATAACGAAGTAATCAAACAAGAAGATTTACACAAAGAAGATTTGTCAAAGTTGTCGGACTTTTCTAATATTAGAAACAGAATTCTAAGCCTAAAACAAGAGCAACTTGAACTTGACAAACGCTTGTGTTATGAGAAGAATGCAAGTGAATATAAAGAGTTCTTTATGGAAAATCAAGAAACAAGCAAAAACTTCTTATATCAAATTTCAAAACAACAAAACTTGTGGCCAATAAGAAAATGTATGCAAGTGTATAAAGATTATTTGTTAAAACTATTTCCATGCTTTTTGCTCAGCCCAGAAATTGCAAGTCAAATTTTACCACTAGAAAAAGAAATGTTTGATTATGTTGTATTTGATGAAGCTTCTCAAGTGTTTATTGAAAATACTTTGCCATGCATTTATCGTGGAAAACATATTGTTGTTGCTGGCGATAGTAAGCAATTAAGGCCAACTGCAACATTCCTAAAAAGATATATGGGAAATGACGATTTGGAAGATATGGACTATTCAACACAAGCCGCATTGGAAGTTGAAAGTTTGTTGGACCTTGCCACAAGCAGATATTTTAGTAGCAACCTTACATATCACTATCGTAGCAGAAGTGAAGCACTTATCAATTTTTCAAACTATGCATTCTATTCAAAGAAATTGCAAATTGCACCGGATGTTACAAAAAATAACAAAGAACTTCCAATTGAAAGAATCAAAGTTGAAGGCAAATGGATTAACACCAAAAATGAAGTTGAAGCAAAAACGGTTGCTGAACTTTTGTGTAAACTGTTAAAAGATAAAAAGAGAACGGGAAGTATTGGAATAATTACATTTAACCTTGAACAAGAAAATGCAATTGAAGATGAAATTGACAAACTTGCATCAAAAGACCTTGAATTCCACAATGCACTTTTGATGGAGCAAAACAGAAAGGAAGATGGCGAAGATATAAGTTTGTTTGTAAAGAACCTTGAAAATGTACAAGGGGATGAAAGAGATATAATTATTTTCTCAACGGGATATGCAAAAAATGAGTATGGCAAGGTTGTTGCAAGATTTGGTTCACTTTCAAATGAAGGTGGGGAAAACAGACTTAATGTTGCCATAACAAGAGCAAAGCAAAAAATTTATGTTGTAACAAGTATAGAGCCTGAAGAATTGAATGTAACTGGTTCAAAAAATGTTGGGCCAAAACTCTTTAAAGAATATTTAAGATATGTTCGTGCAGTTTCAAATAATAACAAAATAGAAACAAAAATAATTTTGGATAACTTGCTCCCAGAAAAACAATTACCACCTATTGACCTTAATGAAAAAATGGTTGCCGAACTTGAAGAAATGCTTATTGGTGAAGGTTATACTGTTGAAAGAAACATTGGGAATGCAAACTATAAACTCCCACTTGCAGTATATAACAAGAAAAAAGATAAGTATATTCTTGGCATTGAATTTGACTATTCAGTATTTGACAGTAGTTCAAGTATACTAGAGCGAGATGTATATCATCCAGCATTTATGCAAAGTCGTGGTTGGAATATATACAGAGTTTGGAGCAGAGATTGGTGGCTCAGCAAGACAAAGGTTATTAACGCATTAAAAAAGAAAATTGCAAAAATAGAGAAATTGGGATAGCGATATATATTGAAAATATTTTCAAGTAATGTTATAATGCAAAAAAGGGGGAATTATGATTAAAAGAAAATTGGGCGGAATGTTTATTGCAGTGTCATTTATTCTTGGTGTACCCGCCGGAATACTTGGGTCAATTGCAATAAATACTAATATAAATAACAAGGTAAGAAAGGTTGAAAGAGAAAAATACAAAGATGTTTTACCATTTTTGCTTGAAACTGAAAATGGTGTTCCAATCAAAGCAAAAGTAAAAGACCCTATTGTTGTAAATGTTGATATGACAGGCGAAGAAAGAAAGCAAGCAATAAAAGCAATACATGACCTTGATAGTATTAGTAATACACTAAATTATAAAATTATTGACACAGATAATAGTTCAATATATGCTGATATAAACATATCAGTTGATAAGAATTTGCAAGAAGCAAAAGAAGCTTTAGGAAATATAAATTTCACTTACAAAAAAGACACTGGTTATCTAATATATCCACTAAACATCACAATTGATGATAGTATCGTAAATTACTATAGTTCAAACGGAGTAAGTTTGGTTGATTATGTCGTAAAGCACGAAATGATGCATACCCTTGGATTTAAAGATATATATGACGAACAATATTTCAACAAAACGATTATGTGGCATTCCGTTGACAATGGTATGGAATTAGATGATTTTTCTGAACTTGACAAAAATAATATAAAATCAATGTATGACAATGATTATATTTCTGTAGCAAGACCGGAAAATATGAAAATTGAATGCAAAGTGAAACAAAAAGAAGAAGAACTTTCTATGTAATAAAAAACAAATCTCATTTTTTGAGATTTGTTTTTTGTTTGTAATATTTTGTTTTATCTTCTTTTCTTTTTTCTAAACATTGTAAGAAGTGACACAAGTGCAAGCACACCATAAGCACAAGTGAATATAATCCCTGCAACACTTGTTAAAGTCACTTCGGTTGAACCATCTTTGTCACTTATAGTAAACAAGTTCTTCATTGAAGCAAGAACTACTCCGTCTTTTACATCAAAATCCTTGTTGTTTGATATGTATATCTTTCCATCAACAATTTTGTAATAAGTTTTTTTGTCAGAGTCCTTGTTTGATAAACTTGCAATTTGATAGTCAATTGTTCCGTCAAAGTGGAAAGATATTGAATATTCAACTTTAACTCCAGAAACAATTTCGCTTGAACCATTATAACTTCCAACTGGGTATGCAAAGCAAGGAAATGCAAAAGTCAGGACAATCATTGCAACACTTGCCAAAAAAATTATATATTTCATAAATTTCTCCTATAATTATATATATCATATAACTTTTGTTTTGTCAAATTTATATATCTTATTGAAATTATTATATGCCTATGGTATACTAAAAACAAAGAAGGGGATTTATGAAGAAAGAAAAAACAGTAGACATAGAAGATATATTATCATTATCTCGAGGCGAAAAAAAACCAACAATAGTAGATAAATTTTGGAATATTGCCGAAAAAGTGTCAATAGTTTTTATGATTGCATTGGGCGGAAGTTTTGTATATACAATGGTAAATTCAAATTACAAAACAAATGGTGTTGAAAAAGATAGATTTATGCAAAATATATTTAGAGTGCCTCTAACATTGCCATTAACCAATAAAGATATTCAAGTTATGATAGATGAAAACTTTTCTAGTGAACAAAAACAATGCATAAAAAATGCAGTTGAAGAACTTGACGTTGAACTTACAGGGGTTACATATAAGGTTGAATTAGATAACTCAAAAAAGGCATTTAAGTCAATAAATATCAATAGGGCAGAAAGCGATAGCGGTTATGGTCTTGCGGTTACAAAAATTAATTCGACAGGGTTTTGGGGATATATAAATTATCCAATAAAAATGGAAGTGCAAATTGATAAAATTGTTCCACAAGAAAATTTAGATAAAAATGACACTGACTACTTAAAAGGTATCATAAAACATGAAATGTTACACACATTGGGTTTTGTTGATATTTATGATAGTGCTGAAATAAATAAAACGATAATGTATTATGAATCGGGCAAAGGTCCGAACTATATTCATGACTTAACAAAAGATGATTTGGAAATGGTAAATAGTGTATACAAAGTTAAAAATAACGATAATCTAAAGTTTGATGTAACAGTGTCAACACCAAAATATACAACCGTTGAGAAATATATACCAAAAGAAAATAGCGATGAGTTAACATTTTAAAAAAGACTTTTTTAGTCTTTTTTTATTGATTAGAAAGTATTTTTTTGACAATTGTTTACCAAACAATTATATTCTATAAAAGTAACATTAAGATATACGATATAAACTTTTGCACAATTAAATATAAAAATATATTTTGGTTATGTTTTTGAGTTGAAAAAAAGATAAATATGTTGTAAACTTACAAGGTATGCAGATGTGGCGAAATTGGTACACGCGCTAGATTCAGGTTCTAGTGGGAAACCTTGCAGGTTCAAGTCCTGTCATCTGCACCAAGAAACATTTTATTTTTGTTACAACTATGCAATCTACTCTAAGGAGCAAAATATGTTAGAAACAAAAGATTTAATTTTGGACAAAGCAAAGATGGAAGATTTTGACGACATATATAACAATTATTGGAAGTATGAAGAAACTGCAAAATATATGTTGTGGTCTCCTTGCAAAAATTTGCAAGAAGCAAAGGAAAGATTAAAACAAATTATTGAATATCAAAAAACCAATTTATCATTTTTTGTTTATGAAAAAGCAACAAAAAAGGCTATTGGAATGGCGGGAATGACTGAAATAATGCCAAATGTTTATGAAGATAGCGGAATAGGAATTGGTGTAAGTTATGTTGGTAAAGGTTATGGAAGGCAAATATTAAACGCATTTTTGGACTATTTATTTAAAACAAAAAATGCACAAAAAATTATCTGTTCATGCGATAGGAATAATATTCCTTCGGCAAAGATGCAACAAAGTTGTGGATTAAAATATAACCATACTGAAATTCTTACACGGAAAAAAAATAATCAAACATATGTGTGCGATTACTATGAAATAACAAAAGACGACTATGGGATGTTAAGAGCAAATAAACAAAATTGCCGGCAAAGCTGACGGTTTTTTACACTTATTTTTAAATATTGTTAATATATTTTTATTTTTACACATAAATATGTTAATATATTATATATGAAAGCAAAAAGAGTATTAGTTGTTATAATTTGTTTATGTATGTTTTTGTTGTGTGGTTGCACTGTGCCCACACAATACACTTTGGAACAAAAAGAAAATGGTGAAGTAACACAAACTATTTATGTTCCATTTTCTGTTTATGAATTTGTTAATGCTGACAAGGCATATGGAATAGATGGTGAAACTGCGGACAAAATATGTCGGCATGTGAAAAAACAAATTGATGATAAATTTGAAAACAGATACCAAATTTTCCTAGCAAAGTTAGCAAGTGATGACGGCTTAACTGATGATGATAAAAACTTGCTTAAATCATTTTGCCCAACACAAGAAGATATGTGTGGAAAAGGCTTGTTGTTTGGCAATTCAACCAGCACAGGAATAACCTATGAATTTAAGTTTAAAAATGCTCTTGCATATTATTATTTCAATACAGATTATAAATATAATGAACTTGTTGAAGAATTGAAAAAAGATGATGCAAAAATTGTTCATAATTTCTTAACAACAGACAAAATCTATACAAACAAAACCATTTTTTCTGTTAATGTTGAATACGCAACAAACATGAGTTTTGCGAAATATCTTAATAAAATTTCAAAAGAATTTCTTGAAGATGAGTTAAAAGATAACACAATTTTAACCGATGAGCAAAAAGAAAAAATTTACAATGAAATTCCACCAAAAGATTTCTTATATAGATATGGGACTTCATCAAGAAGATTGCATAGCGATGCTGACCAAATAAGAAATATAAATGGAATGTACTATCACGAATGGAATATGAGTATAGATAATGCTGACAGAGAAATCAGCACTTGGAACACCTATGCAAATGCAAAAGTTTGGTATGCTTTGGCACTAATTATAACAATAGTTTTAGTTGTTGTTCTTATGCTCATATATGGAAATGATAACAAAAAGGTTGCAAAAAATGGACTATAAACAACTAAATTTAAAAGAAGATTCCCCAACTGTTGAACTAGCACTTGCAATGTTTGAAATTGAATTGGAAAGATGTAAGTTGGAAGGTGTTAAAGTTATAAAAGTCTTGCATGGCTATGGTTCTCATGGGAAAGGTGGAGATATTTGCAGAAATTTAAGGACATTGTGTTTTAAACTAAAAAAAGAGAAAAAAATAAAAGATTTTTTGCTTGGCAATGAATGGGATTTGGCAAATCAAAAATGTTTTAATATTGTTACAAATTTAAAAAATTATCACGATGATAATGATTTGGGTGCAAATAACCCAGGAATAACATTTGTTGTGTTATAAAATAAACAAAAAAATTAAATCATTCATATATATTTTTTGGAGAATATTATGGGTGATTTTTTTAATATAGATAGTAGTTCGGTTATTGATTCATCGGTTAAAATGTCCGGAGAAATTACTATTGGGAAAAATTGTAAAATTCAAAATTCAAGATTAAACAATGTTGCTATCGGCGATAATGTTACAATTATTGATAGCAATATTGATGGGGCAGAAATACATAATAATGTTAAAATTGGGCCATATGCAAGAATTAGACCAGGCAGTGTTATTATGGACGGAGTCAGTATTGGTAACTTTTGTGAAATAAAAAATAGCATAATTGGTGAAAGGTCAAAAATCCCACATTTAAGTTATGTTGGTGATGCTGACATTGGAAAAGATTGCAACATCGGCTGTGGTGTTATTTTTTGTAATTATGACGGAAAGAATAAAACAAGAAGTGTTGTTGGAGATAGAGTTTTTATTGGTAGTAACTGTAATATAATTTCACCTGTTATTTTGGAAGATGAAACATTTATTGCAGCAGGCACTACCGTTACGGACAATGTTTCAAAAGGTGAATTTTGTATTGGCAGAAGTCGAAATGAAATTAAACATGGTGTGCTAAATATGTATTTGCAAAATTTTTCTAGTCCACTCAAATACTTTGGAACAGATGGCATTCGTGGAGTATTTGGTGAAAAATTGACACTTGAACTTTGTCAAGAAGTTGGATTTTCTCTTGCAAAAATGACAAAAAATGCAAAAGTTCTTATCGGCAGAGATACAAGAGAAAGTGGCGAAAAAATATTGCAAAGTTTTGCAAAAGGTCTATCGCAAAACGGTGCTGAAATTTTTGATGCCGGTATCATTTCAACGGCTGGTGTTGCGTTTTTAACCAGATTTTTTGAGTTTGATTATGGTGTAATGATAACTGCCAGTCATAATCCAAGTGAATATAATGGAATAAAGATTTTTAATAAAAATGGGTATAAATTAAATGAAAATCAAGAAATTTTGCTTGAAAAAGGCTTAAAACTGCAAAAATCCAATAAAAAACCCGTAATCAAAAAGGTTAGTACAGATGCTTATATTAAATTTTTAAACCTAGTTTGCGACAAAGATTTAAGTGATTTGAAAATATTTTTAGATTTGTCAAATGGTGCAGTAAGTTCATATGCAAAGACAATTTTTGAAAGTTTGGGCGCAAAAACTGTTGTTGTTAATGATAGTGGTGAAATTAACAAAAATGCAAGTGTTTTAGATGAAAATATATTTATACAGAATATGAAAAAATCAAAATGTGATATTGGTTTTTGCTTTGATGGAGATGCTGACAGAGTTATGTGCATAACAAAAGACAATATTGTACTTGACGGAGATAAAATTCTTTGGATACTTGCAAAATATAAAAACGAAAAATATGCAGTTGGTACAATAATGACGAATATGGCACTTGAAAAACATTTGGAAAAAATTGGCACAAGGTTAATAAGAACTGATGTTGGAGATAGAAACATCGCAAAGATAATGAAATCAAAAAAGTATAACATTGGGGCTGAAACAAGTGGGCATATTATCATAAGTGAACTTTCAACAACGGGAGATGGAATATTGACTGCACTATATTTGTTAAAGATATTCAAAGAGAAACCTGAACTATTTGATAAAGCAATGAAATTGAATATGTATTCAACTGTAAATTTGAGCGTAAAAACAGAAAATAAAAAGATAATCAAGAGCGATGCTGTATTGCTTGAAATCAAAAGGCAAGAAAAAGCACTTGCAGGCAGTGGAAGAATTATTGTTAGAGCGAGTGGAACTGAACCAAAGATTAGAATAACAGTTGAATGTATAGATAACCAAAAAGCACAAAAGATTGCAAATAAAATTAAAAAGACCATTGAAAGTTTGTTATGATAGATAATTTTGAATTTTTGCAATCAAGAATTGATGAACTAAAAAAATCTTATAAGTGTTATGTTTATGGCAAAAGTATGCTAGGTCAAGATTTGATTGCTTTTCATATTGGAAGATATACAAGTAAGCAAATTTTAATAACTGGGGGAATACATGCAAGAGAATATATTTCAACATTGCTTTGCTTGTATCTTGTTCAAAATCTAAAAACTGATGTTGGTTGCTATATTTTGCCAATGCTTAATCCAGATGGGATAAGACTATGTCTTGATGGAACTGAGTGGATAAAAGATGAACAAACAAAACATATGATAAAAAGAATAAACAAAAGTCAAGATTTTAGTCTTTTTAAAGCAAATGCGTATGGTGTTGATTTAAACGAAAATTTTGATGCGGGGTTTGGAGAGGGGAAATTTATAAAATTTTTGCCCAATAGTAATGGCTATTTGGGAGAAAAACCTAATAGTTATGAGAACAAATATTTGCTTAATTTTGTTAAAAAGAAAAAGATTGCAGTAAGTTTGTCATATCATTCAAAAGGCGAAGTTATATATTATGGTTTTTGTAAATTAAATAAAAAACAACTAAAATTATCAAAAAAATTAGCAAAAATGGTGTCAAAATCATTAAAATATAAAAAAATAAGGTCAAAAAATAGTTTTGCAGGGTTCAGTGATTATATGTCTTATGTAAAAAATATCCCAAGTGTAACCATTGAACTTGGCAATGATAACTATTCACATCCAATAGAATTTGATAAACTTGATGAAATAAAAAAAGGTCAAATTGATATGATAAAAAAGGTTGCAGGAGTTTTTTGTGATGCAAATATGTGAACTACATAATGATTATTTAACAGAATTAAAAGATAATAAAGAAATAAAAAATTATTTGCAAAATCAAAAAAAATTAAAGGTTTTACTTTCGCCAATTTGGACAACAAAACTTAAAGATGTTAAGGCATTTACATTTGATAAATTGAATTTAATAAAAAGCTTAAATATAAATTATGATATTAAATTATGCTTTGAAGATATGGGATTTTTTGGCAGTGATTTTGACTTCTTAAAAAAAGTAAAAATATTTTATGCCGGTCTTGTTTGGAATGATGATAACAAGTATGCTGGTGGAGCATATGGTAAAGGTAATTTAACAAAAAAAGGCAAAATACTTGTTCAAAATCTTGAAAATGAAAACATATATGTTGATACTGCACATATGAACATATGCACATTCAATTCGTTTTTGTCTGTAACAAATAAACCAATTTTTTGTTCGCATACAGGTTTTTATGATATTGTTCCAGATAAGCGAAATTTAACGAAAAATCAAATTGAAGATATAGTAAAATCAAACGGACTTATTGGACTTTATTTTGTTGGGAAATACATTTCAAAAAATCGGGTACAGATTAAAGATGTTGTAAAAAATATTAAGTATTTTGTTGATAATTTTGGATATAAAAATTTGGCTGTAGGTAGTGATTTTTATGGAACAACCGACTTGCCAAAAGGAATAAGTACATATAAAGATTTTTCAAAAATTGAGCAAGAACTTATCAAAAACGGTATAAATAAATCACAAATTGATGCAATTTTCTATAAAAATTTTTTAAATTTCCAAAAAAATTGTATCCTTAATTAAATTTGTAGTGCATTGTTTTATATGAAAATATAACAAAAAATACTCTCGAAATTTGAGAGTATTTTTTATTTGTTTTTGTGTTTTACAGTGGTAAATCTTTCTTTTGAAATTTTATTGAACCTACGATATAGCAGATAAGTCCAACTACAATCAAGATTGCAAATTTCCAAATAAATGCTGTTGTTCCATCAAGTATTGATATAACATCAAATAATGAAATAAGTGATGTGTAGTTGAAGAAATTAAGGGCATTTAATCTTACAACACTTGGAAGAACTTTTGAACCGAATAGTCCTAACATTGTTGCAACAAGGAAGAACATATTAAGTCCACCACCAATACTCATTGAGTATTTTGAACGGTTAAACCAGCAAGATGCCAAGAATGATATTCCACTTAGTGCAAACATTGTAACAAATGCACCAACATTGAGTAAGATAAGTTCACTATATGTTAATGTAATAGTTTCTGTTTTTACAATAGATAAACAAATTGCACTTGTTATTGTTGTGCATGTGAACATTGCAAGAAGTGATGTAACAAGGAATGTTGCTTGTGTGAATACAACTTGTTTTCTCTTTGTTGAAGTTGAAAGTACATAAGCCATTGAGCCACTATCAACTTGACCTGCAATAAGGTTGTTTGCAACCATAATCATATAAATTATAGGGAGCAATAATCCAGCCATTTTATAGAAAATTGAACCAACAATTAAACTATACAAATCCATTTGCCCAACTTCTTCAAGAGCGTCTGAGACTTCTTTTGGGAGTGAATCTAGCAAACTGTTTGAAAGGTCTTTTGTCAACTTCTCATTCATTTCTTTAACTTCGTTCAAATATGCTTCGCTTGTTCTTTGTTCAGGAGTATATTTTTTATTGATTAAATCTAATTCATAATCAAATCTACCTTGGTAAGAAACTATTGTGGTTTGTGCTGTGTGATTTATTGAACTGAATGTATATCCAAATGTTTCATATTTTTCTGGAGTAACTCCATAACTTGAAAGAGCATTAATAAGTGCTGTTTTGTTCTTTTCTGTTGTCATATTTCCGGCAAGATAAACTGCACTTGAATTTTGTGCTCTTTCACGAAGGTAAGAAAGTCTTTCATCACTTGTCCTGTACTCAAATACATCATTTTCTTCTGTTATATGGGCAAGAAGTGAATTTACATCATACATACTAGGTAATGTTTCGTTATTGTTTGTGTAAAGTTCTTTAATTGTGTCATTAGCACTTGGGTCAACTGCACATATACTTGCACCAACAATTTCGTTTGATTCATCAGAATCTTTAACATAGTTTTCATTTATTTGTAATGCTTTTTCTTGTTCATACTTTTGTAAGTTAGTAAGAGATGCTTTGTAAGCATATGTAACTAATTGTTCATTTGTGTTTGGTCTTTGTGTTTGCCAAGTTGCAAGTGCACTTGGATCAGTTGGCATTGATTGAAGCCAAGTTTGTGTTGCAAGAGCATACAAACCTTGTGCATTATCATCTTGTTGTGGGGTAGGAAATTCTGCATCTACGCCAGAAAGTTTTTGTGTTAAATAGTTTGTAACAAGAGCATCATAAGTCTTTACAGATTTAAAGTTCTTTACAAAATATTCATCAAATTTTTGTTCGCCATCAGTGGCGATAGAGTAGTAGTTAATGCTTCTACTTTCCATTTGTGCATCTATTTCGCCAGTTATTATTGTGTCTTCAATAGATTGTTTCATATTGCCTATGCTTCCACTTCCAGAAATGAGCATAACACAGGCAAGCATAAAGCATACTGCAAATGTGATGATTGACCACATAATGCCATTTGCTTTCCATGATTGTTTATATAACGCTTTACTAAACATTTTTATTCTCCTTTTTTAATAAGATTTCTTTAAAATATTTTTCCAAAGTATACTTTACTTCGCTAAAGAATTTTACATCATAGTTCTTTAAATCATTAAACAACTTACTTGTATCTTCTTTCTTTAACTCAACAGTTACTTGGTTATATTCAACTTGGTCACGAATGATTTTGTAATCAAGTTTTTTAAACTTTTCATAATCTTCTTTTTTGTTGAACTCAATTTTAAAATCTTTTACAGGTCTGTTTCTAATATCTTTCATATCAACAATATCAATTATGTGTCCATTGTTTATTAGAGCAACTCTGTCGCAAGTATCTTCCATTTCGTTGAACATATGACTTGACATTAAAATTGTTTTTCCTTTTTTGTGTTCTTCTTTTATGATGTCCATAAACGCAAGTCGCATAAGTGGGTCAAGTCCTGTTGTTGGTTCATCAAAAAGCAAAATGTCAGGGTTGTTTATAAGGGAAGAAACAAGTGCTGTTTTTTGTTTCATACCTTTGCTCATTCTCTTTAGATTTGCTCTTGGGTCAAGTTGAAGTTTCTTAATTAACTCGTTTGCATAACTCATATCCTTAAGTCCCAAAAATTCTGCTTGACTTTTTAAAAAGTTTGTACCAGTTTTTAGGTCAGGGAAGCCGATTTCACCAGGAACGTAACCAATATGCTTTGTATTTTCACTTGCATGTTCATATGCTTCTTTACCATTTACATATGCATGCCCACTTGTTGGTTTAATAAATCCCATTATGCTACGGATTGTTGTTGTTTTGCCAGAACCATTAGTCCCAACAAAACCCATCATTTCGCCTTTTTTGATTGTAAAGTTAAAGTCGAATATGCCACGACCTTCGCCATAGTCTTTTGTTAAATGTTCAATTACGATAGGGTCTACATTTGTTGATTTATCTTCCATTAAACACCTCCAAATTCCTTGTCTTCTTTGTAGAATTTCATAAAGTAGTCTTCAAGAGATTCTTTTTTGTTTGTAAATTCCTTTATCTCGTAAGGTGATAAAATTGAAATAACTTTGTTTATATCTTTATCTTCTGTGCTGATAAACACCCAAGAATCTTTGTCGTCTTTGTTCAAGATTTTTAATGCTTTGTTGTTGCTGTATTTTGTAAGGAAGTCTTTGTAATCTTTATCTTTTGCAAAGTCTATTTTATAAAATTTTGTTGTTGCATGTTTTAAATCGTTGGCAACAAACTGTGAAACAATTTTGCCATCTTTGATTATTGCAATACGGTCGCAAGTTGCATCAACTTCACTAAAAATGTGGCTGGATAGAAGAATTGTTTTTCCTTTTTCTTTTTCTTCTTTAATAAAATTGATAAAAACTTCTTGCATAACGGGGTCAAGCCCACTTGTTGGTTCGTCCAAGATTAAAACATCTGGGTCGCTCATAAATGCAGTTACAACTGCCAATTTTCTTTTTACGCCCAAACTCATTCTTTTTGTTTCACCTTTTAGTGTTATGTCATCAAGTTCAAAAAGTTTAAGCATTTTATTTAATTGTTCTTCATTATGTATATGGGTTAAATCTTGAATCATTCTAATAAATTCCCAACCTGTTAGTCCTTGTGGCAAAGCAATTTCGCCGGGAATATATCCAACCTTTCCTAAAATTTCGTTGTATTTTAAAAAGGTGTCTTTGCCAAATATTTTTGTGTCGCCACTATCTGGCTTACTAAATCCCATAAGGTGTCTTATTGTTGTGCTTTTTCCAGCACCGTTTGGCCCCAAAAAGCCAAAAACTTCGCCTTTTTGAACATTAAATGAAACATCAAAAACGCCACGACCACTTCCATAATCTTTTGTTAAATGTTCAACTTCAATTATGTTCATATTTTCTCCTTTCTTAAATTTTAATTTTGTACATATTAGCCAATATTGTTAAAATTACAATTTTATACACTTGACTAATTTTGAATACAGCGTTATTATATGGCAAGAAAAAATGAATGTTGAGTACAAATATGTGTATGATATTCAATTTTGAATAGACAGTGCATTATTGTATAAAAAATACATAATGGAGAGAAAAATGAAAAAAGAGTATAGGAATAAAATTAGGTCAAAACAACTTATAAGGAATGCGGTGATTGAACTTTTGGACAAAAAGGGTAGTTTGTCATCAATAACTGTATCAGATGTTGTTGAAAAGGCAAATATAAATCGTGGAACATTCTATAACCATTATAATAATGTTATGGAAGTTATAGAAGAGTCAAAAAACGAAAGAATGAAAATGCTTTTGAATGAACTAAAGGGCATTGCTTCTTTTGAAGATTTTGAACAATTTATCAATTTAATTGTAAAACACTTTAAAGAGAATGAAAATGTATATAGAAAGGTTGTCAATGGTGTGTCAAGGTCAATGATAGATGACCTTAAAATTGAGTTTGTAAAAGAAGTTAGAAGAATAAATCCAAAAGTTGACGCATTTAATATGGCTTTTGTTGCAAATGCAATAACAGGTATGTATCTTGACTATTTGCAAGATAGGTCGGATTTTACTTTGGAAGAGATAGGAAAAAACATTGTTAACCTTGTAAAACAATTTCGACTTTCAGAAGTATTTGACAAAAAAACAAATAACTAAAAAACACCCCAAGACAAACAAGTCTTGGGGTTGTTTTTATATTCTAAAATCTGTGTCAAAAGCAAAACCATAAAAAGCGAGCAATTGGATATTTTCTTTTGACAAACTTATACAAGGTTTTTCGTTAAGTTCATCAAAATAAAGGGTTAAGGTGGTACTGCCATTATATTTTTCGTTTGCCTTTTTTATTATTTCAAATTTTGGTTTTAAACTTTCCAAAAATTTGTCAAGTACATTGTAGGTGTCGGGAGCATCAAAATTTTTTGTTTTAAACCACAATTTTGCCGTTTTGTTTTTACCTTTGCTATCCTTTAGTATATTTTTTCTATATGCATGTAAACCGATTTCTTTTTCAAGTTCGTCAACATTACAATCATCTTTAAATTGTAAATGTAGTGAAAAATGATATTTATTGTGCATTTTAATTCCCTTTTTATAGTTTGATAAATTTGGTTAAATTGTTTGCAAAAAGAATTTTAAGTTCGTGCATTGCTCTTGATGAAGCAACATAAAGTGCTTGCTTATCAATTTCGGTTGAAAAGTTTTCACTGTCGGTGTCAATAAGTATGACTGCATCAAATTCAAGTCCTTTTACAAGAAATGTTGAAGAAAGTATTACACCCTCGTCAAATTGATTACTTTCTGGTGAAAGATAAAAATACTTCAATTTGTGTTTTAGAACTTCGTTTAGTTCACTTGATTGTTTTATTGACTTTGTTAATATTGCAACTGACTTGTATCCTTTTTCCAACATCTTTTTTACAGTAGATATAATAAAGTTTAGTTTTTGGTCAAGTGAGTTATATTTTGCAATTTGAATTGGCTCGCCATGTCTGTTTACAATTTCAACATTTTCTCTGCCAATTATTTTGTTTGAAAAACTTGTTATTTCATAGGTTGAACGATAACTCTTGTTGAGTGAAATAAGTTCATTATCTCTTGATGTGTCAAGTTCTTTAAGATTTTTTAATAGGTCACTTTGACTTCCTGAAATATTTTGAGAAATATCCCCAAGTATTGTTTTTATGCAAGGGAACATTTTTGAAAGTATGTGATAGGTGAGTGGATTATAATCTTGGAATTCATCAATTAGCAAATGTTGTATTTTGTTAAAACAAGTGTAACCATATAAATATTGTTTTATATACAAAAGTGCAACTGCATCTTCAAATTTTATTGTGTCTTTTAGAGTAAATGAAGAGTTATATTTTTGTTTTAAAAATTCGTCATAAACAGAAAATATATCAGATTTTTGCATCATTTTGTCAAGTTGTCTGTTAATTTCGCTTCTAGGAATTTTTAGTTCAAACTCAATTAGTCCTTCATCTTTGATAAAGTCTTTCAACCACTCAAACTTCATAAATACTGGTCTATCTTTGTAGGAGATAAAATATTTTTCTTGCAAAACTTCTTTTTTGACTATGCAAAAATTGTTGTATACAAAGTCTTGCGGAATAAATGCTCTTTCAAAGTAGTCTTTGCAAAACTTTTGAATGTTTTTGCAAAATTCCATTGTGTTTTTTACATTTGAAAGTTTTACTTCAAACTCGTCATTAAGTAGTCTTTCAACTTGCTCGGTTTTTGTTTCAATCTTTTGCTCAATATTAAGTTCTTCTTTCAAGATTTGGTCAAGAGTTGTTTCTGCAATATTTTCTTCGCCAAGTTCAGGCAAGACATTTGAAATATAATCCGAGAAAAATTTGTTTGGGGACAAAATAAGAATGGAATTACTATTCAAAGTTTTTCTATGCTTATATAATAGGTAAGCAATTCTATGCAAGGCGATTGATGTTTTCCCACTTCCGGCAACACCTTGAACAATTATGTTGTTTTGTGTTTCTTTTCTTATGATTGCGTTTTGTTCTTTTTGAATGGTGGAAACAATGTTTTTCATTTTTTCACTGCTTGTTTTTGCCAAAACTTCTTGCAAAATGCTATCATCAATCTTTACATCACTTTCAAGTTCAAAAATCATTTTGCCATTTTCAATTCTGTATTGCCTTTTCTTTTTTATATTTCCGGTAACTTTGTTCCCGTCAGTGAAAAAATATCCTTCGCCAACATCAAAGTTATAGTAAAGTTCGCTAAAAGGTGCACGCCAGTCAACAACATAAACATTTGTATCAACCTTTATGCCTTTAAGTCCGATTCTGTAGGAAAGAAATTCATTGGAGTTATCTCGGACAAAATCAATTCCGCCAAAGTATGGAGATTTTAATGATGCTCTGTATGATACAAGTTCCTTGATGTTTTGTTGTTGAGTTGTATCAAGCATAGACATTTGATTTTTTACAAATGCTCGTTCAGCACTGTCCATTTCGTAAATGCTATCCCACATATACGACATATTTTCTTTAAGACTTTCCAAAAGTTTTTTGTTGGCTTTTTCTGTGTCAGTAATCTTTTTTTTAATAATATCGGTAACCATTGCAAGAAAGTCAAGTTCACTTTGACTAATTTCCATTTATTTACCTCCAAAAGAATATTTTTTTTATTTAATAAAAAAAGTCTTTTTGAGTATATCAAAAAGACGGCATTAAAGTCAATATTAAAAATTAAATTTTTTTGTTAAGGTATTTTAAAATTTCATCTAAATTATTTTCAAGCATACTATCTTGTTCATGAAAGATTTTGTCAAGGTTTTCAAGGTATTCATTAAGCATAGATTTTCCTTTTGGGGTTAGTGAATAAAAAATTGAACGATGGTCATAAGTGCCTTTTTTTGAAACAATAAGTCCGGCATTTATCATCTTTTTTGTGATAAGTGCGAGGTTTGTTTTCCTTATCCCGAGTTTTGAAATCAAAATTTGTGGGGAGCAGTTGCTGTACTCATCAATAAAATAAAGCAATTTCATTTCAGTTTGTGTTGCTTCGTTTTGAGAAAGACTGCATATTGTTTGGCATAATGATTTTGTTTCCAAAATTTTTCTTGAAATACTCATAACTTAATGTTAATGTTTTTAATTTTTAATGTCAAACAAAAAACCAGAATATTAGTTGCAGTTTTTTGTTATTTCTATTAAAATAATATAATACAAATGGTACTAGAAGGGACAATAGAAGAAATTATTTTTAGGAATGAAGAAAATGGCTACACCGTAGCCATGCTTTCTCATGGCGAAGAATATACAACCATTGTTGGCAAATTCTTGTCGGTCAATGTTGGCGAAAATGTCCGCCTTGACGGAAAGTTTGTTACAAATGCAAAGTATGGCGAACAATTCAGTTTTGATACAAGTGAAGTTATTTATCCAAACACCATAAATGGAATAAAAAAATATTTGGCAAGTGGACTTATTAAAGGTATAGGGCCGGTTACTGCATCAAACATTGTTGATAGATTCAAAAAAGACACTTTGCAAGTTATTGAATTTACGCCAGATAAATTGAGCGAAGTAAAAGGAATAAGTCCCAAAAAAGCACAAGCAATTGGCGAGTCGTTTTCGGAATTAAAAAAAATACAAAACACTGTAATGTTTTTGCAAAGTTACAACATTACAACAAATATGTCACTAAAAATCTATGAAGCATACAAAGATAAGACTATCAATATAGTAAAGGAAAATCCTTATAAACTTGTTGAAGATATAGATGGCATTGGGTTTTCATCTGCAGATAGAATTGCTCAAACTATGGGCATAAAATATGATAGTCCTTTTAGAATGCGAGCAGGCATTTTGCATATACTCAACGAAAATAGCGAAAAGAACGGAAACACATATATGCCAAGAGAAGTGTTACTTGAAAGTTTGGCAAAACTTTTGGGGCTTGACAAAGACGAAAGAGAAGCCGACTTTTTGGCTGTGCTTGATAATCTTGCTTTTGACAAGGTTATTACAATGTTTTTCAAAAAACCACATAATGTTGTAATGCTAACAAAATACTATTTTGTAGAAACAAGTGTTGCACAAAAATTGGCATTGCTTTCAGTTAGTGCAACACTTACCGATAAAGATATAACAAAAGATATTGAGCACTTTGAAAATATAAACAAAATCAAATTTGATGGCGACCAAATAAAAGCCATCAAAACAAGCATTGCAAATGGAGTGAGTTTGATTACTGGTGGTCCCGGAACAGGAAAAACAACCATAATAAAATGTATTATGGAAATTTTACGTGCACAAGGTAACAAGGTTATGTTGCTTGCACCAACAGGCAGAGCATCAAAAAGACTAAACGAAAGCACAGGCGAAGAAGCAAAAACAATTCATAGGGGGCTTGAAGTTGATTTTAGGGGTGGCAAAAATACATTTGTTCATAACGAGCAAAACCCGCTTGATGCAACAGTTGTAATCGTTGATGAAGTTAGTATGGTTGATGTTATGCTTATGAACTCACTATTAAAGGCATTAAGGCGTGATTGCAAACTTATACTTGTTGGGGATAAAGACCAATTGCCAAGTGTTGGAGCGGGGAATGTTCTTGATGATATTCTAAAGAGTGGAATAGTCAATGTAAGTTTTTTAACAAAGATATTCAGACAAAGTGAAAAAAGTTTGATTATCTCCAATGCACATATGATAAATGATGGCGAAATGCCGGTTATTGACAATTCGTCAAACGATTTCTTTTTTGACCAAAAAAGTGATTTGAATGAAATAAAAGACACAATAATTCAGATGGTTACAAAAAGAATTCCTGCTTTTCAAAAAATAGATGTTTCAAAAATACAAGTGCTTGCACCACTAAAAGCAGGAGTGTGTGGAATTGAAAACCTTAACAAATGTTTGCAAGAAGAAATAAACCCAGCAAGTTACACAAAAATGGAACAAATGGTGGGGGCAACAATATTTAGGGAAGGCGACAAGGTCATGCAAACATCAAACAATTATGATATTGTTTGGAAAAAACGAGATATGTACTACACCGAAGAAGGTGCCGGCGTGTTTAATGGTGATATTGGATATATTCACAAAATTGATAGGTTCACAGGGGAAACTATTGTTTGGTTTGAAGACGGCAGAGAATGTGTTTACCCACGAACCGAATTAAACCAACTTTCACTTGCATATGCAATTACAATTCACAAAAGCCAAGGTAGTGAATTTGATGTTGTTGTTATTCCAATCATTGCAGGAACAGGACTTATTCTTACAAGAAATTTAATTTACACAGCAGTAACAAGAGCAAAGAAAATGGTTGTTTTGGTGGGCGAAAAGAAAAATCTAAAACGTATGATTTCAAATGTATACACTCAAACAAGATTTACAATGCTAAAAGATTTTTTGATAACAGCAAATCAAAAAGTAAAGGAAATGTTCGAATGAAAAATAACATTATTTTTGATTTATTGTTTCCAAAGCATATCACCTGCAATGTTTGTTCAAAAGATATATTTGAAGAAGGTAGTAATGGTATTTGCAGTGAATGTCAAAAAACACTTCCAAAAATTGTTGGGCAAGTGTGTTTTAGATGTGGGATACCAATTCATTCCATAGATAGGTATTGCGATTTTTGTAAAAAATCTAAGCCATATGAAATGGCAAGGTCGTGTTATGAATATAAGGGTAAAATTGTTACACTTATTCATAATTTAAAATTCAATAATGCACAATATTTAGCAGAAGACTTTTCGAAAGATTTGTGCAAACTTTATAAAACCGAAAAGTATAGTTGTGATATTGTTATTCCTGTTCCAATGACACAAGCAAGGCTTAAATCTCGTGGATATAATCAGGCTGGGCTTCTTGCGAATGGACTTTCAAAACTGATAAATTTGCCATATGATGAGAACAACCTTTTAAAAATAAAAGATACCAAAAGTCAAGTAGGACTTGACTTTTCGGAAAGAAAAAATAACTTAATTGATGCATTCAAAACAAAGGATAAAAAATTTTTTAAAGGAAAAAGAGTTTTGCTTGTTGACGATATTTTTACAACGGGCGCAACAATTGAGTGTTGTGCAAGGGCATTAAAGAAAGGCGGGGCAAGTCAAGTTTTTGTGATAACAGTTGCACACACAATGAAAGATTTTGACAAAAAAGATTAGAAATATAAAAACTTCTTGAAAAATGTTTTGATTATTTTTGCAAGTATTGTACAATAAAAAAGTTAGGAGAATATTATGGGCTTATTTTCAGGCGAAAAGAAAAGATTAAAAAAGTTGGAAAAAATTGCCGACCAAGTTTTGGCATTAGAAGATAAATATAAAGCAATGGACAACAATACCCTTGTTGCACAAACAAATGCTTTGAAAGAAAGATTAAACAAAGGCGAAACATTGAATGATATTTTGCCAGACGCTTTTGCTGTTGTAAGAGAAGCATCGGCAAGAGTTCTCAATATGAGACACTTCAAGGTTCAAATTATGGGTGGTGTTGCACTTCACCAAGGCAGAATTGCAGAAATGAGAACAGGTGAAGGTAAAACTTTGGTTGCAACCCTTCCCGCTTATCTTAATGCACTAACGGGCAAAGGTGTTCATGTCGTAACAGTAAACGAATATTTGGCTCGTCGTGATGCAGAATGGATGGGAAAGGTTTACAAATTTCTTGGACTTACCGTTGGTGTTGCAATTAGTGGAATGAACGAACAAGACAAACGTAATGCATATTTATGTGACATCACATATTGCACAAACAACGAACTTGGCTTTGATTATCTTCGTGATAATATGGTTGTAGACAAAAGACAAAAAGTCCAAAGGGGACAAAACTTTGCTATTGTTGATGAAGTTGATAGCATTTTGATTGATGAAGCAAGAACCCCACTTATTATTTCTGGTCGTGGAATGAAATCAAGTGATTCATATTACTCGGCAGATAAGTTTGCAAAAACTTTAAAAGAAGAAGATGATTTTGAAATTGACAAAAAAATAAAGGCAATCCACTTGACTGAACAAGGGATTGAAAAGGCGGAAAGATTTTTTAAAGTTGACAACTTGTCAGATGTAAACAATCTTGAACTTGACCACTATATTATGAATGCTTTAAAAGCAAATTTCATTATGAAGAGAGATGAAAACTATATTGTCAAAGACGATGAAATTTTGATTGTTGATGAATTCACTGGTCGTTTGATGCAGGGGAGAAGATATAGTGACGGACTTCATCAAGCAATTGAAGCCAAAGAAGGTGTAAAAATTAAAGATGAGAACAAAACCCTTGCAACAATAACTTTCCAAAATTATTTCCGTTTGTACCACAAACTCTCTGGTATGACAGGTACTGCAAAAACAGAAGAAGATGAATTTAACGGGATATATAATGTGGATGTAATCACAATTCCAGCAAACAAAAAGCCACAAAGAATTGACTATAATGATGTTGTATATCGTACCGAAAAGGGCAAAGTAGCGGCAATTGTCGAAGAGATAAAAGAAAGAAATGCAAAAGGTCAACCGGTTCTTGTTGGCACAGTCACCATTGATAAGAGTGAAGAAATAAGTGATGCACTAAACAAGGCAAAAATTCGCCATGTTGTCCTTAATGCAAAAAATCACCAACAAGAAAGTGAGATTGTTGCCCAGGCAGGTAGAATTGGTGCGGTAACAATTGCAACCAATATGGCAGGTCGTGGAACAGATATTTTGCTTGGTGGTAACCCAGAATTTATGGCGATAAAACGAATGAGAGAAGAGAATTTTGATGATGAACAAATTTCATTCTCAACATCTTTTGCTCCAAGCGATGACGAGCATTTGCTTTCTGCAAGAGAGACATATAGAAGATATTATGATGAATTTAAAAAGATAACCGACGCAGAAAAAGAAAAAGTAATTGCTTTGGGAGGCCTCCATATTTTGGGAACTGAAAGACACGAATCAAGGCGTATTGATAACCAATTGCGTGGTCGTGCAGGTCGTCAAGGTGACCCAGGTTCATCAGTTTTCTTCCTTTCGCTTGAAGATGACCTTATGGTTAGATTTGGTGGTGAAAGATTACAAAAAATTGCCGACTTTTTGAAAATAGATGATTCAACACCACTTCAAATGCGTATGCTATCTAGACAAATTGAAGTAGCACAAAAGAGAATTGAAGCTCAAAACTTTGCTTCAAGAAAAAATGTTCTTCGCTTTGATGATGTTATGAGCAAGCAACGTCAAATTATTTACGGTGAAAGAAATAAAGTTTTAGATGGTGTTGACGTTCACGAACAAATTATGGAAATGTATCCAGAAGTTGTTGGGAATATTTGTAACACATATCTTGATGCCGACAAACCATATTTTGAATGGGATTTAAAGGCGCTTAACACTGCTCTTGAAGACAAACTTTTCCCAAAGGGAACAAACCTTGTTACAGAAGAATTTGTTGAAAATTGTGAAGTAAGTGATGTTGTTGACAAAATCTTAAAAGTTATCACAGACAAATATCAAGTTAATGTTGAAAAAACAAAAGAAGTTGGCGTAGACTTTTCTATGTTTGAAAGGTTAATTCTTCTTCGTGTTGTTGATTCACTTTGGATGGATCACATTGACCAAATGCAAATATTAAGAAACGAAATTGGGATTCAAGCATATGGACAAAAAGACCCAGTTGTTGAATACAAACGTCAAGGGTTTGAAATGTTTGACCATATGGTGGATAGAATTCATGAAGATGTGACAGCATTCTTGCTTAACACAAAAATTGAAATCGAAAGAAAGGTTGAAATGCCAAAGCAACATGTTTTCAAACCAGCAGACATTGTTGATAATGCACCACCAAAAACAGTTGAAAAGAATGATAGGGTAATAAGAAGAAATGCCCCTTGTCCATGTGGAAGTGGGAAAAAATATAAAAACTGCTGTGGAAAAGATAAAAACTAATATTTTTGAAATTACAAAAAAACTCAATCATAGATTTGATTGAGTTTTTTTATTGTTAAAATTACACAATATTTTTGTAAATATTTGATTTAACTTATAATCATCTTTTCTTTGCTTTCATCAAAAGAGTATGAGTCCATCATATTAAATCTTTGCTTTTAATTAACCCACCTTGAAATCGAATTTCATCCAATTTATTATAGATGAAAGTCATAAGTTATTTTACTATCATGGGGCAAAAGAAAGGAATAATAAAAAAGGATATTTAACTAACATGTGCTTGTTTTGTCAAGACAAATATAAAGCTTGGATAGATTATAATAATTAAATACTGCAAAAAGTAATTAAAAAACTTTACCGAATGAGCAAAGAACTCAGTAAGTAAAGTTTTTAAACTCTATATTTAAGAATCAGAATGAAAATTTTTATGTTCTTTTATTTGTGTGAGAGTTGTTAATCATATTTCTTCTTAAAAAAGATCTATTCCTTATTTTTTCATCAAAATTAGGAGTATTTAAGTCTATCATGCAACACGAAACATTATCCATCATATCTCTTATACCTATTGAACTTCTATTAACATTAAATGCGTAATCTGAACCAATACCAAGTTTTTCAGCAAATTCATCGGAATCAATATCTGCACCAATAAACACGAAACATGAACCTTCTTTTTTCTTCTTTTTTATTAAATCACGAATCGAATCAAGTGTCCTATATTTCCTACTTGAATTTTCATATCCATCTGTTGTAATAACATAAAGTGTTTTTGAGGGGATTGCTTTATGATTTCGTTTAAGTCTCCTAACTTTATTTTCTTCTCTTTTGATTGCATAACCAATAGCATCAAAAAGTGCAGTGCTTCCTGATGCAACGTACTCTTGCCTTGTTAAAGGCTTAATTTGGGATATTCGTTTAGAATCACACAATGTTTTGATTTCAGTATTAAATAAATACGTTGTAACAAAAACATCTTTATTTTCATTTTCCTTTTTTTGGGTTTCAATTAGTGAATTGAATCCGCCAATTGTGTCATCAGTTAATTCTATCATAGAAATACTTTGATCTAATAATATTATTACATCTATAAATTCTTTTGTCATTTTTTTCTCCTTTTAATATAACAAGGATATATTATCGCAAATAAAATAAAAAAGGTCGCCTTTTGGGCGACAAATTATTATAGAATTCCTAATCAATTGTTTCTGCTCCATATTGTGCAAGTAATGAATTGATATCATAAATGTTATAAATAGCATTTTTAATACAAAAAGAAATAATAACATCTTTCAGGTGGCTATTAGAAATACAATAACCAGCACTCATCATCAAATCTTCTGCTTCATGCATATTTAATTTTAATGCAATAATAAAAGCAAATACGGTTTTCTTTGATGGGGAATAATCCTTATTGCTACGTATTTTGGAAAATAATCTTCTATCAACTCCTGCCTTTTTATAACATTCAGCATCAGTCATATTTTTTTTATCAATATATTCTAATAATACTTCTGAAAACTTTGGTTTTGTTTCAAATTTAAGATTTGAGGGTAATAAATTGGTATTTGGTAAAATGCAACAAGAACGATTCGTATTAGCATAATTTACATCATCCTTTTTCCAATGTTTAAAACATTTAGTTATCACTTCTTTCATTTCATTATAATTTGGCATTTTTGTATAATCTTTTTGAGTGATATTTGTATTATTATTCGTTTTGTTTTTAATAGTGTGATTGACTTCTTCTAATTTATCATCACACTGATCAGATAATATTTCATCATCTTGGTCATTACTAAACAAATTTTCTTGAATTTCTTCATCAATATAATTTTCAGCTATATATTTTTGTAATTGCTTTTTTATTGAAATTTTTATCATATTTTTTCCATTTTTATAAATAAATTTAATTATTTTTGTTGTTATTAACTTTTTTAATAACATTTATAAAGTCAGGGGGTAAAAATTCTAATGCTTGGTCATAAATCTTTTTTGGTATTCCATAGTACACACCGGCAATTGAGCCAGCAATACATGCCATCGTATCAGAATCTCCTCCCATTGATATAGCGGTCCTTAGTGTATCCTCGTAACTATTTGATATTATAAATGCAAATATTGATTGTGGTACCGAACCTTGACAAGATTCACTAAATGTGTAGTTTTTAAGTAAATCATCATAATCAAAATTTAATTTGTAATAATTTTCTTCAACATAATTTTTTATGTAATTTTTATCATAACCATTCATTGCAAGCCAAATGCAAACCGCTACAGCTTCTGCACCTTTAACACCTTCTGGATGATTGTGTGTTACTTCAGTCACGAGAGATGACAATATTTTAACTTCTTCCAAACTTTTTGCAAAATATGGTACAGAACTAATACGCATTGCACTTCCGTTCCCAAATGAGTTATATGGTTCTGAGGTATTACTATTAAGCCATGTTTTAAACCTTGAGCCATAACCTGCATGCGGATATTTTTGTCCATAATATTTCAAATTTTTTATTGTTGCGTTTTTAAGGGTTTCCCAATTTCCATTTGATTCAATTAGGGCATTTGCCACTGCAATTGTCATAACTGTGTCATCAGTAAAATGACATGTCAAACGATATTCGTAACACGATTCAGGGCGGTGTTCTGCTTTAAGTAATAAATCAAACTCTTTACTTTTTATTGAATTAAATTCAAATCTTGAACCTGCAATATCTCCAATAATTGCTCCAATTATACTATTTTTCTCCATATTTAACACCCCATTTTTGTCCATTTTGCTGTTAATGTTTCGGCATAATCTGTTGCATTTAACACATATTCACTAAATCTTTTTAGTGCATTTATGACTGTGTTATGACCTTTAGCCCCAAATTTTTCCATTGAGCCATGTTTGTCGTATTTGAGAATTAAGTTTGGTAATTCTTCGACAAGAGTTAACCAATCTTGGATTCCTTCTTGTTTCATTACTTGTTCAATTGCTGATACATATTGAAGAACGGTGCTAGGATAACCAGACCCTGTCCAATGTTTATATTCTTCTTCTATTAAATATTCTTTAAATCCTAATTCTGATGGCATAATTATAAAACCCCCTTACTATAATCTATTTCACCAACTATATATTTACTAAAATCATTATCTATTTCATAAAATGGATGATTATCCACAAAATCACTATCAAATGCTAACACAATTAGGTTTTTATCAGGTCTTATATAAAAATTAGCTTGACAGAATGTGTTTGCTGGAATTTTTAGGATATGTAATTTTTTCTCTTCATTATTATTTAACAAAATAAACCAGTCGTGATTCAAATAATCTAATTTTACATTTGCAGGATATATTTTCCCGTTATAATTCGCAAAAGTATTATATACTGGAATGGATATGTTGTGTTTTTCACAAAGAACAATCGCATTCTCTTTGCTTAATTTGTGTGATATACTTTTTTTTAATGTATGTGTAGGTAGTTTGGGAGATAGCTTAGTGCTGGGAGTGGGAGTTAATGGTAATATTACTTTATGAGTGGTGATTATTTTATAATCGTTGAAAAGCAAATCAATAGTAGTTTGATTATAACCATTTTCTTTGAAATAATTGGCCAATATTGATTTTATAAATTGTTCATCATTTATAAATTTTTCAAGTTCTTGTTTGTTCTTTTCAATTTTGTAATTTTCATTTACAAAATCTTTAATTTTGGCTTCATTCAAATTCTCTTTTTTAAATAAATTTACAAATTTTTCGCCAAGTGGATTATCTTTATCAAATTCTATTTGTATTGATTGTTGGTCTTCATCATCTTTATTGTAATCGTATACAATTAAATTTATTTTGTTTGCAATAAGGATACCAATTGGAATTTTTAATAATTTTAAATAACTTAAAAGTTGTTCAAAATGTTTCTTATCACAAGCATCAAAACATTCTTTTTTTAATTCCACAACAGCAAAATCTTTGTTATCTTTTCTCAATACAATATCTGTGATTATTTTTTTTGTTGAACCAATCATCATTTCCTTATGTGAGATGATGTCGTCTTCTAGTTTTTTATAATTTAAATATTCTATAAATATATTTTCCCACAATGTTTGAATTGCGAATTCTTCAGTACCTTTATTTTCATTAAAGCAATTTATTATAATGTTATTCCATATTTGTTTATTATCTTCTTCCATTTCAATTCTTTCTCCTTTGTTAGAAGTGATATGCTCTAATACTATTATTCTTCATTGTTACAATAATTCCTTTTTCCAGAATTTTATATTTATCTTTTAATAAATTGTTCTCAAGTTTAAAGTTTGACGATATTTAAGAATGCTCTGTATAAACAAGACAAATAAGTCACCGATATATCCTTAGATATTATAATAGCATAATGATATTTTAAAGTCAAAGATACATTGATATGTTATTAACTGAAGCAATTACAAAAAGAATATTGAAACTATGTGAAGACAAGGATAGTACCCCAAATAAGTTGGGAACAATTGCAGGTCTTGACCCTAGTACAATAACAAGTATATTTTATGGAAAAAGTAAGAATCCAGGCACAAGAACATTGCTAGATATATGTGATGCTTTGGATATCTCACTTTTTGATTTTTTTAATGATGAGATGTTTAAAGACAAAACACTTGAAGGTAGTTATTAAAGCAAGGCACTTTGCCATGTTTTTATTTTTATAATAACTTACTTTGTTCACTTTCCTAATAAATATATTTATATTCGCTTGTAAAAAAGTTTTTATAAGTGGTTGACAAATTGGGTAAAATCGTGTATATTTACTTCGTAAATGTTTTTTTCATTTGCACCCAAGTCCTAATTTTGCTAGTTAGGCCATATTAACAAACAGCAGGTAGCAATTAACTTTGTTTTACCGAAACTACACAAATTGGTGTATATGCGTGTTGTGTTTAATACTTTAATAAGTTGAACACTGTTGCAATGCGAATTTGTCAAGTTTAGTAAAACATACTTTGATGAATTCGCTTTTTTGTTATGTGAAATAGCAAATTTTTATAAAAGGAGAAAAATATGCCTACAATTAACCAGTTGGTTCGCAGTGGAAGAAAATCTTTTGATAAAAAGAGCAAATCACCACTCCTTGAAAACTGCCCACAAAAACGTGGTGTATGTTTGGCTGTTAAAACAACAACACCTAAAAAACCTAACTCAGCTCTTCGTAAAATTGCCAGAGTTAAGCTTTCAAATGGTCAAGAAGGAACTTGCTATATTCCAGGAATCGGACACAACCTTCAAGAGCACAGCGTTGTTCTTGTTCGTGGTGGACGTGTAAAAGACCTTCCAGGTGTTCGTTATCACATCGTTCGTGGTGCACTTGATTCTTCAGGTGTTGCAAAACGTATGCAAAGCCGTTCAAAATATGGCGCAAAAAAACCTAAATAAAAAATTTAACTAAAATCTATTAAAAGGAGAAACTAAACACTATGCCAAGAAGAAGTGGTGTGCCAAAACGTGATGTATTACCAGATCCAAAATTCCACAACAAACTAGTTACAAAATTTATTAACCAAGTTATGTATGATGGAAAGAAAGGTATTGCTCAATCAATCGTTTATGGTGCTTTTGACATTATAAAAGAAAAGACTGGTTCAGACCCAATTGACGTGTTCACACAAGCAATTGAAAACGTTAAACCTGTTCTTGAAACAAAAGGTCGCAGAGTTGGTGGTGCAACATACCAAGTACCAATGGAAATCAGACCTGAAAGAAGACAAACTCTTGCCATTCGTTGGATTGTTTTATTCGCAAGAAAGAGAAACAGTGAAAGAACAATGGAAGAAAAAGTTGCTGGCGAATTACTTGATGCTTATAACAATCAAGGTGCTGCAATTAAGAGAAGAGATGAAATGCATAGAATGGCTGAAGCTAATAAGGCTTTTGCTCATTACAAATGGTAAAATTTTTAATTTTTAACTGCGAATTGCGTCGTTTACTGCCAAATTCGTCACACAGTCATTTGCGTCAGCAAACTCCTGCGTGAACAAATTTGTCGAGCCTAGCACTTCTTGTTAAAAATTAAAAATTTACGTAAATCAAAGTTTTTGTTTTGGATACTTTGTTTCTGCTTGACGAAATTTGCATAGTCATTTAGATAGAACTAAACTCCTACGCAAATTTATCAAGCGAGCCTCGTCTTTCTTAACAAAAATTAAAAATTTACAAGAAACAATTTTTAGTTTTGCAAAAAGGGGCTAGTTGAAATAGAGCCTAGCACTTCTTGTTAAAAATTAAAAATTTACACTATTCAAGTTTTTGTTATTAAAAAATAATTTGCATAAAACTTGAAAAAATTTTGAAAATACTTAATATTTCAAAATAAAAATTTTTAAAATTTATATAAATATTTCGCTCGAGAGTTATATTTATTAAATAGTTTTTGTCGTTTTTAGTAAAAAACGAATAGTTTTATTTAATTTAGAAAAAATTATTTAGATAAAAATAAGGAGAAAATTATGGACGAGAATTTAGCGTTAACTCGTAATGTCGGTATAATGGCGCACATTGATGCCGGCAAAACCACAACAACCGAAAGAATTCTTTTCTATACAGGTATCAACCACAAAATTGGTGAAGTTCACGATGGTGCTGCAACAATGGACTGGATGGAACAAGAACAAGAAAGAGGTATCACAATTACTTCTGCTTGTACAACTTGCCATTGGAAAGGTCACAAAATAAACATTATTGATACACCGGGACACGTTGACTTTACAATTGAAGTTTTGCGTTCATTAAAAGTTCTTGATGGTGCCGTTTTGGTACTTTCTGCAAGAGATAAAGTTCAACCTCAAACAGAAACTGTTTGGCGTCAAGCAAATGAATGCAAAGTCCCTGTAATCATCTTTGTTAATAAAATGGATAGAGATGATGCATACTTTGACAAATGTGTTGAGTCTGTAAGAGATAGACTTCGCACAAAACCACTCCCACTTCAAATGCCAATTGGAATGGCTGAATCATTCAAAGGTATTATTGATCTTTTGACAATGAAAGCATATATTCCAGAAGATGATTTGGGAAAAATCTTGGACGAAGTTGAAATCCCAGCTGAATATCAAGAAGAAGCAAAGAAACGTCATGAAGAACTTATTGAATCAGTTGTAGAAACTGATGATGCTTTGCTTGAGAAATATTTTGCTGGAGAAGAAATTAGTATCGACGAACTTAAAAAGGCAATAAGAAAGGCAACAATTGCAAAGAAAGTTACCCCAATGCTTTGTGGTTCATCATACAAAAACAAAGGTGTTCAAAACCTTCTTGATGCAATGGTTGATTATTTGCCAAGCCCAACAGATGTTGAGTCAATTAAAGGAATTAACCCAGAAACAGGCGAAGAAGAATTTAGACACCCAGATGCAAATGCACCACTTGCAGGTCTTGCATTCAAAATTGCAACTGACCCATATGTTGGTTCATTGACATTCTTCCGTGTATATAGCGGAACACTTAAAGCAGGTTCATATGTTTATAATGCAAACAATGGAAAAACCGAAAGAGTTGGAAGACTTATTCGTATGCATGCAAACAACAGAACAGAAATTCAAGAAGTTAAAGCAGGTGATATTGCTGCTATTGTTGGACTTAAGGACACAATAACAGGACACACACTTTGTGATGAAGCTCACCCAATTCAACTTGAAAGTATGAAATTCCCAGAACCTGTTATCCAACTTGCAATTGAACCAAAAACAAAAGATATGCAAGAAAAAATGGCTCTTGCCCTTGCAAAACTCGCAAGAGAAGATCCATCATTTAGAGTACAAACTGATCAAGAAACAGGACAAACCCTTATTTCTGGTATGGGCGAACTTCACCTTGAAATTATTGTTGATAGATTGCTTAGAGAATTCAAAGTTGAAGCAAATGTAGGTAAACCACAAGTTGCTTACAGAGAAACAATAAGAAAAACTGTTGAAGCAGAAGGTAAATTTATTCGTCAATCTGGTGGTAAAGGTCAATATGGACACTGCTGGGTTAAGTTTGAACCACTTGAACCAGGTTCAGGATATGAATTTGTTGATAAAACAGTTGGTGGATCAATTCCAAAAGAATTTATTCAACCAGTTAACAAAGGTATTGATGAAGCAAGAATGAATGGTGTTATTGCCGGTTATGAAACAACAGACTTTAGAGCAACTGTATTTGATGGTTCTTACCACGATGTAGACTCTAGTGAAATGGCGTTCAAAATCGCAGGAAGCCTTGCATTTAAAGAAGGTGCAGCAAAAGCTGACCCAGTGCTTTTGGAACCTATTATGAAGGTTGAAGTTGATGTTCCAGATGATTATCTTGGAACAGTTATGGGTAACTTGACATCAAGACGTGGTATACTTCTTGGAAATGACTCTATCCCAGGATATCAAAGAGTTAGAGCAGAAGTTCCACTTGCAGAAATGTTCGGTTATGCAACAGACCTTCGTTCTCAAACACAAGGAAGAGGTACATTTGTTATGGAACCACTTAAATATCAAGAAGTTCCAAAATCAATTACCGAAAAAATTGTTGGAGAACGTAAAAAATCCAACTAAAAATTTGCTTGCCCGTTTTTGTATTTAGCGAAAGCAACAAGAATGGGCAAAACAAATATAAACTTTTTAAGGCAGACCCAACAGCCGACAAAAAGTTGTGTGATAAAACACATTTTTATAAAAATATGAAAAATGTTTGTCAATTATAAAAATTTGTGTTATTATCATAGAGATTAAAAAATCAAATAAAATAAAGGAGAATTAAAAAATGGCTAAGGAAAAATTTGACAGAACTAAGACTCACGTTAACATTGGTACAATCGGACACGTTGACCATGGTAAAACAACTCTTACTTCAGCAATTTGCCAATATAGTGCTCTTAAAGGTCTTGCTGAATCAATGAAATATGCAGATATTGATAAAGCACCAGAAGAAAAAGCTAGAGGTATTACAATTAACACAGCACACGTTGAATACCAAACAGCAAAGAGACACTATGCACACGTAGACTGCCCAGGACACGCAGACTATGTTAAAAATATGATTACAGGTGCTGCACAAATGGACGGAGCAATCCTTGTTGTTTCAGCAGCAGATGGTCCAATGCCTCAAACAAGAGAACATATTCTTCTTGCAAGACAAGTTGGTGTTCCATACATTGTAGTGTTCTTAAACAAAATGGATCAAGCAGATCCAGAACTTGTTGACCTTGTTGAAATGGAAGTTAGAGATTTATTAACATCTTATGGATTCCCAGGAGATACAACTCCAATCATCAGAGGCTCAGCACTTAAGGCTTGCGAAGCTTGTGAAGCTGGAGATCTTAATAGTGAATGGTTAAAACCTATTCAAGAATTACTTGACACAATTGATTCATACATTCCAGACCCAGCTCGTGAAACAGACAAACCTTTCTTGATGCCAGTTGAAGACGTATTCACAATCACAGGTCGTGGTACAGTTGCAACAGGTAGAGTAGAAAGAGGTGTTGTAAGAATGAATGATACCGTTGAAATTATCGGTATGAAAGATTCTGGTAAACAAACTGTTATTACAGGCGTTGAAATGTTCAGAAAACTTCTTGATGAAGCAAGAGCAGGAGATAACGTAGGACTTCTTCTTCGTGGAATCAACAGAGATGAAATCGAAAGAGGACAAGTTCTTGCAAAACCAGGTTCAATTCACCCACACACAGAATTCGCAGCTCAAGTTTACGTTCTTAAGAAAGAAGAAGGTGGACGTCATACTCCATTCTTTAATGGTTACAGACCACAATTCTACTTCAGAACAACAGACGTTACTGGAACAATTAAACTTCCTGATGGCGTAGAAATGGTAATGCCAGGAGATAACATTTCAATGGAAATCTCTCTTATCACACCAATCGCTATTGAAGAAGGACTTAGATTCGCTATCCGTGAAGGTGGCAGAACAGTTGGTTCAGGCGTAGTTACAAAAATTATTAAATAATTTGAGTAAACGATTTTAATCTATAATCTTAACCCAATTATAGGTTCTATATAAGAAAAGCAGTTTAACCCAACTGCTTTTTTTATGTAAAATAAAGGTTGAACAATTATTCAACCGATAAAGTTTATGATTTTATTTGCTTTTTTTTATTATATGTGTATAATTACTTGACTAGGAGAAAAGAAAATGAATATTTGGACAGATATTAGAAAAGAAAGAATAACCCCAAAAGATTTTGTTGCTTGCATAGAGATTGAACAGGGTTCAAAAAATAAATATGAATTAGATAAAGAAACAGGTTTAATCATTTTGGATAGAGTTTTATATACATCAACTCACTATCCTATGAATTATGGATTTATCCCAAGGACTATCTCGGGAGACGGTGACCCACTTGATGTTTTTGTTTTGTGCAGTCAACCTATTGAAAAAATGAGTTTGGTAAGGTGTTATCCAATAGGAATAGTTCACATGCTTGATAGAGATGAAGTTGATGAAAAGGTTATCGCAATTCCTTTTGGCGACCCACAATATAATCTTATAAAAGATATATCTCAATTGCCAATTCATTTGGTTGATGAACTAAAACACTTTTTGACAGTATACAAGCAACTTGAAAACAAAGTTGTTGAAGTAACGAAAATTGAAGGTTATGAAGCGGCAGAAAAAGTAATTGCAGAAAATATTGTAGATTTTGAGAAAAAATTTGGAAAATAATAGTAATTTGACTGTATTGAAGATAATTCTTTACAGTCTTTTTTTATTGTTATATAATTAACTTATGAAAAAAATATTGGAAGAGATAAAAGCAAATTATTTGGAAAAGAACGCAATATTCAATAAAAAATTGGTTCCAACAATTGATTTTTCAAAAATGTGTGGTATAAGTGTTCCAAAGTCAAAAGAAATTGCAAAAATGTATGCAAACACTTTTAATGGTTTTGATTATTTGGAAAATTGCAAATTTACAACACTTGATGAAACTAATATTTATGGGCTTATGCTTGGTTATTTGAATGTTGATGTAAATGTATTAATAAGGTACTTGAATATATTTTTAAGTCATTTGGATAATTGGTTGAGTTGTGATATTACTTGCTCGAATCTTAAAATTGTTAAAAAAATGCCTGATTTTTTCAAAAAAAACATAAAAATATGGTTAAAAAATGACAATTTTTATATAAAACGCTTTGCAGTTGTTATTTTACTTGATTATTTCTTGGACAGCAATTTTGACAAAAATGATTTATTTATCTTGGCAAATTATAACGAAGACGATTATTATTTTAATATGGCTCTTGCTTGGTATTTTAGTGTGGCAATTGTAAAACAATATAACGAAACCATTAAATTGTTTGAAAAAAATATTATTAAAAACAAATTTGTGCATAATAAGTCAATACAAAAATGTGTGGAAAGTTTTAGGGTAAGTGAAGAAAAGAAAAAATATCTAAAATCTTTAAAAATTTAATTTTGTCGGTATTTTGTTTGCATAGATTGATAAAATTTAGTAAAATAAAAATAGAAGTAAAAGGGAAATTATGAAAAAGTTTTTGATGTCAATTTTAATGATGTTTTGTGTGTTCGCTCTTGTCGGTTGTGGTGGCATGACAGAGTCTATCTTTATGGAAACCAACTTGGGTATTTATGATTTTTATGTTGATAACCTTTTATCGGCACAAAGTGGTTATAAATCAGATTTGAATAGATTGGATGCTGACAATTCACAAAAAGAAAAAGTTAATTTTGCGTGGAATGGGCAAAACTATCTTGAAGTTGAAGAACTTGCAATTGTTTCGTCAATAGAGTGTTATAATTTGACATCAAAACTAAAAGAATGTGTACTTAAGGGTGTTAATGGTGTTGAGTTAATTGCTGTGAAACAAGTAAAAACCCACTATGAATGTTCATTCTCAAAAGATGGTCAAGAAATAAAATACACTTTTTCTATTCAAAGAGAACCTGCATCTTCAAATTATAAGGTGAGATACAAGCAAACAATTTTGGGAGAAGAAAAAGATTGTTCTTCAACTGTAGTTTTTGACAAAGCAAAAAGTCATTTAAAAATTGATTCAATTTCTTATTATTCAACAAATGAAGAAACAATTGAAAAAATTGAAGTTTCAAAAAACTTTTATAAATTGGTAAATAATCACACTGCAAGCCAAATCAATGTAATTTTTGGCAGTGGGAACAATGCATTATTATATTCCTTTAACATATACAAACAAGCAATTGATTCAAATATAAAGATTTCCAAAATTGAGAGAAAAGAAACCGATGCTTTGGAAAGCAATTTATCTTTGGACAAATTTGCACAATCAACTGAAAATGACATTTGTGGATATATAGTTAGTTATAAATCAACAAAAAACAAAGCAGAAACCAAAACTTTTGGCGAAATAGACAAGTGGTAAAATGAACGAAATAGAAAAACAACAAGAACAAGAGCATTTAGATAATGTCCTAAAAGAAATTGATGGACAGATAGATAACAAAAACAAACAAATTGAAGATTTGGAAAAAGAGATGGCTGAACTCAACCATCATTTTTCTGAC
Source organism: uncultured Clostridia bacterium (assembly GCA_945919375.1). GTDB lineage: Bacteria > Bacillota > Clostridia > Christensenellales > UBA1242 > UBA5893. The sequence continues at coordinate 56,066 of CAMEJD010000002.1, read as the reverse complement.
CAGTATTATTTTTTGGATGATGAAGAAACAGTTGTTGGTGGTAATGAACTTGACGACCAAGAAACGCTTATCAATCAATCAAAAGAGCAATATTACAAGTTAAAAAAACAAAGATTATCGCCATACTTTGGGAAAATATCTTTCAAACATGACACTGACACTCAAGAAAAAGATTATTACATTGGCATTTTTAATTTAACAAATGGAACTGACATTCCGGTTGTTTGTGACTGGCGTGCACCAATTTCAACAATGTTTTATGATTATGAAATAGGCAAGGCGAGTTACAGGGCACCAATTGGACTAATCTCTGGCGATATAACTAGCAAAAGGCAATTTAAAATAAAAGACAGCAAGATGGAGTGGTGTTTTGATTCTTCGCTTACCATTGACGATGATATTTTGCAAAAAGAACTTTCTCAAAATTCATCTCAAAAAATGAAAAACATTGTTTCTACAATTCAAAGGGAGCAAAATAGCATTATTCGTGACGAGAGCAATGTATTATTTGTACAAGGTGTTGCAGGTAGTGGAAAAACTTCTATTGCATTGCACAGAGTTGCTTATCTTTTGTATAAGTATAGAGATAAATACAAATCAAACGATATTTTGATTATTTCGCCAAATTCAATTTTTAGTGAGTATATCTCAAATGTTTTGCCATCACTTGGCGAAGAAAATATTGTTAATATTTCGTTTATGGATATTGCAAAAAATGAATTGAGCACACTAACAAATCAACTTGAAACAAGAGAACAGGCACTTGAAGATTTAACAACAAACACAAAAAGACTTAATGAAGTCGCATACAAAAACTGCTTTGAGTTTGCAGATAGTTTGAAACAATACCTTAATGCATATGTAGATTTTTCTTTTAGGCCAAAAGACTTTGTTTTTGGTGACCTTAAAATCAAGAAAGAAGAAATTGAAAAATTGTATAGTCAAAAATATAAAGACAAAACTCCGGCAGTCAGAATAAGTTGGATTGCAGACTATATTTTAGATAAGATTGATGTACAAGATGACAAGGGTGAAGTTTATGCGAGAATAAAAAAGGTTATATATCCAATGTTTATCTCGCAATCTTTGACAGAAATTTATGCTGATTTTTTGGCAAATATTGGACTGGAATTTAGTTACACAAATCAAAAAAGGGTTAGGTATGAAGATATTGCACCAATATTATATATAAAAAACTACTTGCTTGGGCTTTCAAAATTAAGCAAGGTAAAATATCTTGTTATTGATGAAATGCAAGATTATAATCCTCTTCAATTTGAAATGTTTGATGAAATATTCTCTTGCCCAAAAACAATGCTTGGAGATATGAGTCAATGTATTGAAAAATTGCTTGACCAAAATGACTTGGATAGAATTGCCAAAATTGTTGGGGCAAAAGAAATCCTTACATTAAACAAAACATATCGTTCAACTTGTGAAATCACTCACTTTGCCGATAGTATAAAAGGAATACATTCTCAAACTGTTGATAGGCATGGCGAAGAACCACAAGTGTATACTTTTGATAACATTGAAAGCGAATGTGAAAAAATTGCAAATCTTGTAACAGAAAATGCTCCAAAATTTGATAACATCGCAATTATTTGCAAAAACAAAAAAGAAGCTGAAAAGTATTATAGTTACTTATATGAACTTGATGACTTGAAACTTATGGATGAAGGAAGTTCACTTTCAAAAATTATGATTATGCCTGCATCAATTTGCAAAGGTCTTGAATTTGATATGGTAATATTACCAAATGTTTCAACCAAAAATTATAATAACTTTTTGGATAAAAACTTGCTTTATGTTTCTTCAACAAGGGCATTGCATAAGTTGTATTTAACATCAGTAAATGATGTGTCAAAATTTATTAAAAATATAAATAAAAATAAATAATTATTAAAAATATATAAAAAAACAAAAACCATATTAATTGATTTTTGTTTTTTATTTTTATAAACAAATAAATAAAAGTAGTAATAAATTTGCAAAATATTTTATTTTTTAATAATATTTTTGTTATTATTTTATAACATAAGTTGCTTTAAAATACCGGTGTTAAAATAGAAATAAATTTACAAATAATAAAAAGTAAATATAATAAAAAAATAACAAGAAAATTTCACCTAATTTTCTTGTTTATTTTCTTTTGGAGTGTTGCCATATTATAACATACTAATTTTATTTGTCAATACTTATTTTTAAAATTACCAAATTTTTTCTCTTTTTTTGTTTGAGATAATTATTGATGCTGTGCAAATTCCTATAAGCACAATCCCTGCCACCGTAATGTATATCCACATATGAGTTGCTTGCATTGATTTTGCTTCAACATTTTTCCAAGTCAAACTCTTAATAGGTTCGCCTTTGCTGTCAAGTAATTTTACTTCAACTTTATAGTCGTTTGCAACTGTTGGACTGAATGTAATTTCATTTCCTGTGCCTTGGGTTTGACCTTCAATAAGCCAAACAATATTTTCTGGGTTGTAATAGTCTTGCAAATCAACAGAGAATTTAAAGCCTTCAACCCCGGTGCTATTATTGTTGAACTTTTCAACTTGAATTTCAAGTGTTGGAGCAGTTCTTTCTTTTGGATTAAGTTTTATGCTTATTACATTTGAAACATATTCATTCTCGTCAATTATTAGTCTTGCAAATATATTATAATTTCCTGCACTATATTCAAGAGGATTAAATGTGTACTCAATATTTGTTGTTTGTTGTTTTTGATATACATTGCTTTTTGGGGTAAGGACATACCAGTTAATAATTGCTTTGTCTGGAATTTTTATATTGTTTTCTTCGTTAAGTGACAAACTCGCGGTTATTGAAAGTGATTCCAGATCTTTGCCAATTGTTTGCTCAAGTTTTCCCAAAGTGGAAATCTTTATTGAGTATGATGCATTTGTTGTTATTTCAATTTCAATGCTATCATCCTTTAGTGTGCTGTTATTCAATTTAACAAAAAACTTCATTTTCTTTAGTTCAAGCATGCTTTTTGTGATTACCAAAGTGTTTGATGCTTCTGGAAGTTTGTTTGTGTTATCAGTTGAATTTTTGTACCAACTGAAAGTGTAATTTATGCTTGGGTCAAGATATTCTTGATAGTTTAAAACTGCTTTTAATGTAATTGGGCTGTAGTCTTCATATAATTGTTGCAAATTCCCGCCGGAAGGAACAATTTTTATTTGGGTTGGGGTTGCATAATCGCTAATAAGTGAAATAGTATTTGAATCAAAACCGTTTAATGAATTTTTAAATGTAAAAGTTTTTGGAAGTTTTGGTGTAAATTTTATGTCTTTGCCAATTAACTGAACTGTATACTCATTGTTGTCAATTGCACCATTGTTAAAACTCAATGCAGATCCGTTAATTTTCCAAACAATTGCATTTATTGTTGATTGGTCAATAAGCGAAGTTTGTGGGTTTGTTGAAATGTTTGATTTTATTACAAATGTGGAATAATGCGGGTCAGTTTCCTTTACGGTGTTAGTTTTAAAACTTGCATGATAATTCCCGTTTTCGTCAGGAGTGGGCTTGGAAGTGTCTTCATTATTTATATCAATGGAAATGCCAATTACGGTGTAAGGTTCTGCATTTACATTTTGGTTTAAAAATGGAATGCCAACACACAAACTTAATGTTAGCATAAAACAAATAAAAATTCCCCAAAGTTTTTTCATAAAATACTCCTATGTTTAATTTACCACAAAATAAAAAAAAATAAAAATAATTTTTATGATTAAAAGCAAATATTTAAAAAAATATTCAAATTTTTGTTTTTGATTATTCAAAAAGGTTGCCTTAATATATTACATATATTACTTATTCTAAAAAATAGTTTATTTGCTTGTGTTTATTTGAATAAAAATATATAATAATATTGAAAATAATAAGGATGGGTTAATTATGAAAAAGTCCAACATTTCAAAATTTATTTTAAGTATTGCATTTGTGCTTTTGACATTCGCATGTTTTGGGGGTGCTTTTTTGCAAAATGCATCAATGCAAAAAACAGAAAATGCTTATGCTGCCGGGGGATATATAGAAAAGATTACATCTGAAACAGACCTGGCAAATTTTGCGGATAGTGTAAATGGTGGAACAAGTTACTCGGGCAAAATTGTTTACTTGACAAAAGATATTGATTTGTCTGGAAGAGCATGGACGCCAATTGGTAGTTCAACAAACCCATTTGATGGAACTTTTGATGGTCGTGGTTTTACAATTTCTGGACTTACAATTTTGAGTGATTTAACGCCATCCCTTAGTCATATTGGACTTTTTGGTTACACTTATGGTGCAACAATAAGAAACCTTACTCTTAAATTGGTGAACATTGATTACAATTCAACTGCAGTAAGTATTGGTGCACTTGTTGGTTGTGCAAAAGAAACAAATATTTTTGATTGTGCAACATTTGGTTCGGTTAAAACAAATGGAAATGCCAATATTGGAGGGATTGCTGGCGATCTTGACGTCTCTGGAACGATGTCAAATTGCTATTCTTATGCAAGAGTTGATGGGGCATATCCTTCATATGTTGGCGGTCTTGTTGGGTATGCAGGGTATAGTTATGATGAAGATGAATATCCATATGAACCTAATATAAAAAATTCATTTTTTGCGGGCATAACATCAAGTGGATATTCTGGCTTGTATGCTAGCGGGATTGCCAATGTAACGGATTGCTACACAATTGGTTGCTTACCTTTGTATAATAGTTATAGAGGATTTACAAAGGAAACAATAAATGCAATTGTCCAATACAAAAAGGTTGACAATACTTCATATTGGATAAAAGACACTAATGGTATGATGTCACAAGGCTCAGGTAGGCAAGTCCTTAAGGGTGTTGGGAATATAATATTAGAAAAAATAAAGAACGTTTTTAATAAGACAACAGGCGAGTACACACTTTCAAGTAGTAGCACATCATTTGTGAAGGTGGTTACATATGATACATCAACAACAACAAACACCAGTGAGGAAATAAAAGCAGATACAAATAATGTGTTCACATGGGTACGATATAAAAGAAATGTTCCGGACCAAAGGCAAGCAATAGCGCAAAGGGGTTCATTCTTTAATAATGGAACAAGCGGTGGAAACAATAATAATACATTCATTGTGAGTCCTGATGAAAATTCTAAAATTTTGCTTACAGAAGGTGGCTCAAAAATCACATTTCGTGCTGACGGAGTTTTTTCGTCGGGTCAATATCAACCCGAAACATCGTATAACACGGCTTCAAAAAACTTTTATGTTCCAAAAAATTTGCAAGGATATTATAGTATTGAAACATCCGAGAGAGGCAAACTTGTTGCCATACAAAGTAATGCAAAAACTTATGTAAATTCAAATAGAAAGGAACAAAGTTCAACAGGGTCAAAGTTTGAAATATCCAATTATATAACTATGACAATATCTGGGGGACGTAATGACGATTACAATAAAGATTATTCTAATTTAATAAGTGAAAAGGTTGGAAAGAACCTAAAACTTTTCTATAGACCTTATGGCGAAGCATACACAGTTACATTCGCAAACAATGGAAAAACAATAACGGATGGGTTTAATTATCTTGGAAAGATAAAGGGGTACAAAAGATATCAATCAACTTCGACAACATCTTCAAGCAGTAACCAAAGTTCAATAAATTCGGCAGATAAAGCGGCTGACAAAAGTGTTAGCTTGACTGGGGAATTGTCAAAGAACTATTTTTTTACTGAAAGCTCAGGAGTAACACAAGACTGTGTTATAAACTACTATTTTGATAATGTGTTTAATGTAACAATAGGCGATGGCAGAGCTGAAGCGAGATTTGAAGCACTTTTCCAAAAATGGTATTCAAATTATAGTGAAAGTGGCGGAACAAAAGTTGCTGTAGGTGTTATGCTTTATGAAAAAATTGCTGACAAAGGTATTGGGTATAATGGCAAGATTATAAAAGACATTTATGAAGGCGACGAATTATATCCATTTTGGAGTGATTTTGCTTGTGGCGGAATCACAGAAAAAGTGGATAATGGAGATGCAGTTACATATTTCCAACCAACAAGTGGTGGATTGGCACCAAATGGTGGGCTTGGAAGATGGAAAGCAAATTCTTTGGAATGGTATCCAATTTGGAGAGCGAAAAACCAAACAATAACAATTGTAACTAATTCCCTAAAGAACAGTAAAAATGAAGAAATTAATACTGTTGATAGCATACAAAACAAAAATGGTGGAACATTAACATCAAGCAATAATGGAATGTGGAAGCTTAACACAACAACAAGCACAACACCATATACATTTAATGTTGTTCAAAAAGGTGGACATAAGTTAAAGTCAGTTGTCCTTACCATGAAAATTGGGAATCAATCTCAAGAATTTACCATTGACGACACAACGAAAGATTTTGATTATTATGGTTGTCAATTATCTTACAATGCAAATGAAAATAGGTATAAAGTTAAATCTCGCTTTAGATATTCACTAAGCCAAGAAAGCGGGAACTATGTATTTGATTTTGAAACTTTAATTGGTATTGAAAAAATTGAATTCAATTTCCAAAAGTATGAATATGATGCACTTGTAAAAACAAATATCAAATCTTTGATAAATGGTTATAATGAAGCACCAATTACGATAAAAAATAAAAATATAACAAGAGATAATGGTGTTCGCTTGTCAGAAATTCTTGCCAATGGAACAAATTTGCAGGACAATGAAAAATTGTTTAGTGTAAATGAAACTATTTTGATAAAAGACATCAAAGTAAAGCAAGGTTACAAATTATATTCAATAGTATTACCAACAGAAACATTAAGCAAAAACACTATAGGAATAACAAAATCTGATATAAAACAATCGGCAGATGGCAGTTATAGTGTGGAACTGACATTAAACTCTATTGGTGCAAAGGCATTGTATGTTGACGATATTGTAATTATATTTAATATTGATAGAATAGGTAAAGACTTTACATTCTCACTCAACGATGTTGATATAAACAATGATGACTGGAAAAACTTTGAATTTGGAATAAATATTTCGGTTGATGGCGCAAAAACCGATAGGTCAATAGAGCCAAGAAAAATGAGTCAATTAAATACAAGTTTGTTGACTGATGACGAAGTGACATTAACATTAAATGGACTCCCTTACAATATTAGATTAAGTGCAAGCGATATCACTGTAAAAGGTATTCGTGATGGATATATAGTAGGTGCAGGAAGTGAACCAAACTCATTTGTAATTTCAAACATTATTGTTGACGAAAATGCAGGAGAGTATAGTATTGGAATTGATTGTTCTGTTCCAAAAGTTGACCTTTCAATAATTAACCAAAGTATTGCAAATATTAGTGGGCAAGAAACAGTAAAAGTGTTAAGCACAAAAAATGCAACAGTGCCTTACGGCTCCATACTTGCTGTAACAAAAGATGCTGGAAGTGATAAGTTAATAGTATCAATCAAAAACGAAGCCCAAAGAATAAATGAAGTATTTAACTATGATTTGGATTCAAAAATTATAGAACAACTTTCAATATTGTTTGAAAATGGGCAAGCATCAAACATAAAAATAACATCAAACAGCGTTGTTGATTGGAAGATGTATTTGACATATTCAAATTTGAGCAAGTATGATACATCTGACACTTATAAACTATATCTAAAATATACTACAAGAGCAATAAGTGTTCATACTGGTGACGCTTTAATAAAAAATGCTTCAACAACAATTGACAACTTTACACTTGATACAAGTGATAATCAAATTGCAGGAAGTGTTGATACGGTTTTGGCAGATAATAAATTGGGGTACAAATTCCTTGGTTTTTATGTGGTTCAAAAAGATTCAAACGGAAAAGTCTTGGGTGATACATTTGCAAGCACCTTGTATTCTGGAAACACAAGTTTTAAATATTCATTGAATACTCAAAGTGCAAATGCAACACAAATTACAATTGAAAAATCAACATTGTATATTGTTAGAGTTTATGAAGCAAAAATGCTTACTGCAATTTTTGATAAAACACTAAAAGACGAAGTAACAAATCAAAATCTTAATGTAACACTTTCAAGCACAGAAAAGGTTGAAATTGAATATAACGCCACTATGCTTGCAAGCAAATTACCAAATGTACAAATTGAAGGAATGTATGATTTTGTATGTTGGCAAAGTGGAACAGTTCAAATAAATAATAGAGAATTTAGAACTGATGAAAAATATGTAATTGATGACAACAATAACACTGTTACATTTAAAATAAAAGCAAATCCAACGGACGTAAACTTGACTTTGTATAGTGATTCAAATACACAATTTTCTACAATTACAATTAGTTATGGAACAACCGATTACTCAAAATTGCCACAACCATCAAAGTTTGGATACACACTTGCTGGCTGGAAATATATGTACAAAGATAGCGATGGCGAAGTAAACAAATCAAAAGATGGTCAAATTTATGTGACAATTCAAAATGGAAAGATTGTTCAAAATTCTTGTAAAAAATTTGACATTCAATCAAAAACTGTTGATTTTGTTGCAGTTTATGATGCAAACATAATATCAAACATAATATTTAGAGCAGGTGGGATAAATAACGAAGGCAAATTTGTTTCCGGACAAAAAGAATACACTGCACAAGTTATGTTTGGAACAAGTAATTATCAAAGTGAATTGTTCAATTTAACAACTTTTGTTCCAACTTGGCAAACCGATTATGCAACATATGAATTTGCTTACTTTATATTCAACGGAAACAAAAACAAAATTTTTGACCCAAATAGCACCGATGAAGCAAGAAGATATGTTATTCAAAGCAACGAAATTAGTGGAGAAATGGTATTCACTGCATATTATAAGGTTGTTGACTTTGTTACTCCGACCGTTGTTGGTAATGAATCAAGTTGGACATATGATGCTCAATCAAGAAGTTTGTCCATTGATTTTGCTGGTAAGCAAAATACAAATGTTTTAACATATTCCTATGCGTGGTATAAAGACGGAAAAACACTTGCTGGGCAAACCGATGTAATTTTGGACAATATCAAAAATGTTGTGGATAGTGGAAAATATACTTGCAAAATAAAAGTTAATGCTCAAAACGAGTACGCTTTCACTGAGAGTCCAATTGAAAAAGAAACTCAAGAATTTTTAATAACAATTTCGCCAAAAGAAATTTGGTTCACACAAAATGGTGAAATAACAACAGAACTTGTAAAAGTTTTTGATAATACAAATAAAATCAATAGCACTGTTGATTATGGTGGCATTTGTGGTAGCGATTCAATAACAGTAATTGCCATTTATGATAATGTTAATGTTGGAACAAATATTCCAATGACAATTACAATAACATCAATTGGTTCAACAACAGATGTAAGGAACTACACATATCCAACAAATATTACAGGTACAATCACACCATATGAACTTAACTTTGTTTTAAAGAACAACTCAAACAACTATATTGTTAAGAATGGTGAAGATAATTTACAAATAAATATCAAGGAATATTACACAATTGCAAGTGACGATTCAAGTTTTATACAAAAGTATGGTTTTGCAATTGATTATCAACTAAAGACATCACAAAACATTATTGGGGGATATTCTTTTGAAAGTCAAAATGCAAACAAGATATTGCTAACATTCTCATTAAAATCAGGAAATCAAAACAACTTTATTGGAAAAGTGAATGATGATTTCTTTATCAAAGAGTCAGATGAAAACAGCATTACAATAAGTATCAAAGTTTTGTCAAATGACAACAAATCAAATGAACAAGTTGATAAAAGTTTGGCATATATCAGTGCAAATTCAATCATAAGTTCAGATGGCGACAAGGACCATATCTTTAATATAAACAATAATAACTCATCAAATATTACTATCATTGAAAAGCGTGATTACCTTTTAAGAAACCCAAATATCAACCTAAAATTGATAATCAATGAGCAATCAAAAGATTATGGTTATATTTATTGGATTGAAAGTTGGCAAGTTTTATGTGATGGAAATATTGTAGATAACAACTTTGCAGACAATTCAAACATCACTTACACAATTGAAAATGGTTCAGTAAAACAAATTATTATCAATTGCTATATAACAACATTGTCAAGTGTTGAATATGATTACAATTTGGCAGACGGCGAAAATCTTGATGACAAAGTTTCGTCAACAAAGTTTGCGTATGCAAAACCTATCAGTTATAGTATCGCAAATTATAATGCAAAATTCCCAATTCCAACAAGAGATGGTTTTGACTTTGTTGCCTGGACAAATGGTACAACAAATGTCACAAATTCAACAATTTGGGACAAAAAGTATACAAAACTTACTGCGATATGGCAGTTGCAAGATATTGCGGTTGATAATGGTAACGTAAAAGAAAATTTTGTGTATGATTCAGTAAAGCACACATATACATTCACTATTACAAATTCAAATACAAAAGCAATTGAATATACATACAAGTGGTCAAGCACAGCAAAAATTGCCGGCGAGCAAGCAGACTCAACATTAAGAGTTAAAAATGTTAAGAATAGTGGTGTTTACACACTAACAATAACAGCAACAAACAAGGGTTTGTCAAAATCTTTAACACGAGTTGTTGATGTAACAATAACACCATATGAATTGCTGAAAACAAATATTGAAATTTTAAAGCAATATGACAAATCGGCAGATATGTCAACTATGATGCTTGATGGCGTTTCAACCGAAAAAGTATATATAACAGGTTCGTATTATGACAAAAATGCAGGCGCATTGTTAAATAAATCTTCAATTAAGTATGTTGTAAAAAATGGAGATGTTGAAATTGAAAGTCAATATAACGATAACTATAATCTTGATTTGTCAAAAATTAGTGACCAAAGCAAAATTGTAGCAAAAGACATTTCAATCAACTTTAACGATTCCTCAAAAGTGTTTGACAAATTGCCTTTGCAAGTAACTGGCGAATTTAATGAAAAAAATATAAATTTCAATTACACAATAAAAACAGCAAAAGTCATTAACAACATTTTAACCGAATGTGGAGATGTTGGAACATACAACCAACAAAATGGCAATCTAAAAATTGAAATTAAAAACGAATTGCTCTCAAACTTTAATATCACATTGTCAGGAACTCTTACAATCAATTATAAGTCAATATCTAATGTAGATGTTGAATGGGTTGGTGATAGAAATGTTGTGTTTGACGGGAAACAACACACATTAACACTTTCTGATGAATTTAAAGATGCGGTAGAAAGTTATAAGTACGAAAAAGATAATGTAACTCTTTCATCTTTGCCAATAACAGTTGGCGAATATAAAGTAATCGCAAAATTCAAAGAAAATTGTGGTTATAATGTTCAAGAAGAAATTCAAGCAACATTAAACATATCCCAAAGAATCCTAAATATCACTTATGATTCTTCAAATGGTAAGATAGAAAAATATTACGATTCAACAAACGTTGTAACAAAAGATATTAGCCAATTTAATATAGAAACAATTGTAAGTGGTTATGAGCCAACATTTGTTTATAACTATAGAACAGTAAATGCTGGTGAAAATATTGCAATTGATATTCTATTAGATGAAAATAGCGAAAATAACAAGAACTATATCTTGGCATTCCCAAATGGCACAATATATGGAACAATTAACAAAGTATCAGTTGATGTGGTTGTTAGTGGTGTTTCAAAACAATATGACGGAACAAACATATTTGAAGTTAATTCAGACAACATACAAGTTACAGGACTTGTTACAGGTGAAGATGTTGATGGAAGTGTTAATTTTATAGCAAAAGAAGTTGCAAGATACACAAACCATAACAGCACACTTGAAATAAACAAAGACGCTTTGTTATTTGGCAACAAAGTATACAGCACAAACTATGAGATATCGTCATTTGCTTATGATATCGAAATTATCAAGGCAAAACTTGTTCTTGCGTGCAGTCCAACTAGTCCATATACATACAATGGTCTTGCAATTGATATAAAATATGAACTCACAAGAAGCGATAACATTAAGAATGCAAGTTTGCCAAATTCACTTGAAAAAGTTTACTATATTAAAAATGGAAGTTCTTATGAACAGATAAATTATCAACCATTACAAGTGGGAGATTATCAAATTGAGTTTAGGTTGAGTGCAAGCGATGAGATAAACTTTGAGATTATTTCAACTCAAACACAATTTAATTACACAATTATAAAAAGAAATCTATCAATAAGATTCCAAACCGAGTATGCGTACACAGGCAACAAAATCACTTACAAGGTAGACAAGGCACAAGACGACATCTATATTTTGTCAAAGGATATAGCAGACAACACTTTGGGTGCCGGAGATAGTATATCTTGGAACTTTGTTACTACTGGAAAAGATTGTGGAACATACTATGTTGCACAAAGGGATTTTGTAAACCCAGCCGAAATAACAATTTACAAAGATGGAGAAGATTACACACGTAACTATGAAATTATCATTCATGCCGAAGCACAAATTATAATCAAACAGGCGGGAATTGATAGAAGTCAAGTTATAATTTCAAGCAGTCAAAATGAATATAATGCTCAAACACATTCATTAACCTTCAGTGTAAATGGTGCTATAGAAGATTTTACATATAAATCAATAAAACGTAGTGGCGTTTTGGTTCAAGGTGAAGAGAATATCAAGTATGCGGGTGAATATGCACTAGAAATTGAACTCCAAAACTATAAAATTGCAAACAACAAACCATTCACATACACAATTACTCAAAGAGATGTTGATTTGGATTTATTGGAAATTTCAAAAGTGTATGACGGAACTATAGATGTTGAAGACACTGATTATAAGTTCAAAGCAGACAAAAACATTTGTAAAGAAGATGAAAATCTTGCATATATTGAAGCAACCTATGACAACAAAAATGTTGGAGAAAAGAAAAAAATTAAATTTGTATTAAAAAGCGGTAATCCACTTATTGAAAATTCATACAATCTTTTAACAACATTTGGCTTTGGTGATATTACAAAATTAGATCAAACTATTTCACTAAAAACATATTCAAAATTCTATGATGGAAAAACTGTTGAAATTGATATTTCTAACTTTACACCTACAGAACTTGAAAACAGAGAAATCTTGAGCGGGAAAGTCTTGATTAACATTAAAGATGTTGGTGAGTATGACATATCAACGAATACTTTTGATTTATCAAAATTAAAAATTATTTTGGCATCTGGCACAAGCGAAGGGTTGGATAACTATAACCTAAGTTTTGTAGGCACACTAGAAATAAAACCAGCACTTGTTACAGTTAATGTAAAGTATTTGCAATATGTATATAATGCAAAAGAACAACTGCCAACCTTTGAAGAATCAATATATGATTCTAAAGGAGAAATTGTTGACGACTTTGAATATAAAGTTGACTACTTGCAAAATAATGTAAGTGTTACACCTATCAATGCGGGTGAATATAATATCAAAATCAGTTTGCCGGAAAATAGCAACTATAGATTTGTAAGAATTGATAATGGTCAAGCGATTCAACAAAAAGAACTTATCTTTAACGAAACACTAAAAATTGCAAAGAGAAAAATTGCAATTGACGTACGTGACACAATTAACAGAAGATATAAAGACGGAATAAATGCAACATATCAAGTTGAAGCAAAAGACATAATAGATCCAACAGCAGAAAGAACAGAAGGTTTGCTTTCTATTCACAAGTTGGTTGCAACTCTTTCAACAAATGGCAGTGTTGCAAAAACATATCAAGTTAATGGACTTCCAAACAATTTGGTATTTGACAATTCAAGCGAAATCTACATCAAATCACTAGCAATCACCCAAATGAAAGATGATGTAACTCAAAATTATAGTATTGAATATTTAACTTGTACAATTATCATATCAAACACAAGTGAAGAATTTGATACAGAAGCGTTGGAATCTCTTGTTTATAACGGAAAAGATAAATTTGCAAGTGGCGAAGTTTATGTAACATTCTTAATTGATGGGACTGAACACAGATTTGATGTAAACAACAACACATATAATGGGCAAACAATTATAAGCGATTTTACTTACAACAATACACGTACAGACAAAATTATCAATGCAGGAAGTTATAGTGTAAGATTACAAATATCAGTTCAAGGGTTTAATCCAATTGACACAACTTTTACATTTGAAGTTAAACAAAAAGAAATTCTTGTTGTTGATTGCAACACTTCAAAAGAATATGATTCAACAAGTGATGTTTTGGGCAATTTGACTTCACAAGACATTTGCTCAAAAGATGGGAATATTGATGATGTTACAATTGTTGGTAATTACTATAATGACAATGGCGACATTGTAAACACAATTGGTAATGATTATGTAATCAAATTTACAATATCAGGTCAAGATAGTTCAAACTATGTTATTGACAACTTAAACCTAAAGGGCGAAATTAAAGCAAGAAAAATAAGTCTTACAATCAAAGATGGCTATGTTTTGACATTTAATAACAAAGTTCAATACATTGATTACGAAAACTTGACAATGACCGCTGGTTCTGTTGTAAGTGGTCAAACACTTGCAGGAAGAATAAAGGTTAATAACCAAAACGCAGGAACTTATGACCTTAATTTATCAAATATTGACATAACAGAACTAAAAGTCAAAAAAGATGAGAATGACTTTACAAGCAACTATGAATTTATTTTTGCAGGTGTAGTAACAATAAATAGTAAGAATGTTGATGTAACAGTTAATCCATTTAATTTGGAATACAACGGAACAGTTCAAACAATTGACGAATATTTGACATTTGATAGTTTGGAAGAAGAATTACAAGATGTTGCAAAAACAGCATTAACAGTGTCATATGACAAGGAAGTTGTTGACGCTGGTGATTATGTTGCAACAGTATCTTCAAACACAAACAATTTTGTTTTCAACGTTCTTGGTTATAATGAAAACAAAATTGAATTCACAGTGCAAAAACGTGACATTAGCTTTACTTTGGGGAATATACAAAAATCATATAACCCAACAAGTGACCATAGGTCAAAAATTGAACCAACATCCGTAATTGGATTGATTGCAGGGCAAGAACTTAAAGGTGAATACAGGTTGTCAAAAGTTGGGCTTAATGTTGGCACATATACACAAGACCCTAACGATAATAAAGATGGTTATATTATATTTGAAAACCTAGAAATAATTGCAAAAGGCGAGAATATCCTTGACAAAAACTATAATATTCTTGCCCAGTTTGGGACGATTGAAATTATTCCTTTTAAAATATCAAAAGGTGATGCATATTTAAGTCAAACACAAGTTGTATATTCAAAGACCGAAGCAATAGATAGTTTGGCATTCACATTCTTTGATGCAAATAAGCAATTGCAAACAATTACGACCCAAAACACAGAACTAGGAACAATTAGTTTGGTTGAAGATAGTGCAGTTAATGTTGGGACATATCATATTAAAGTTTCAATCAAAAACTGTGAACTTGTTGATGGAGATGAGTATGAATTTGAAATTATCCCATTTACAATAACAGAAATTGATTATGTAAGCCAAAAAGAATATGATGCAACAAGCAGTGTCATAAATTCAATTGGCAGTAAAACATTAACTTCATCACAAGTATTTGCAGGTGACAGCATTGAAATTGAAGGAAATTATGTTGATAGAGATAATATTGCAGTAAAAAATGCAAGTCAAGATGATTATTCAATTATCTTTGCAATTAAAAATGCAGATACTTTCCCAGCAAAGAACTATATGCTAAATGTAACTGGCAACGGGAAAATTACACAAAGGGTTATCACACTTAATGTAAATAAAGAACTAACATACAAATCTAGCGGTGAATACTCAATTCCATATAAACCGGAAAACTTTACAATGGTTGGTACACTTGTTGATGGACAAACCTTGGAAGGAATTGTAAAATTCACAAAACAAGACACTTTGGGGGTTATTGACCTAACACAAATTGATTTATCTGGGCTTACAGTTATTGACGGAGAAAGCATAAATCAAACATCAAACTACTTGTTTAGGTTAGACGGAAAGGTTAGTGTTGTAAAATCACAAATCACAATTGATTTTTCTGATATTGCTAATACATATATATATAGTAATAGTATAGTACAAGTAAATCCGATTATAGCATTTGCAGATGTGAGCAATGGTGACACATTGCCAACATTTGTATACAACTATAAATCACAAGAATATGATAGTGAAGACGCACCAAAAAATGTTGGAAATTATACATTCACAGTTTTACTAAATTCAACATTCTATGAATTTGCAACAAGTAATACTTTTGCTTTTGAAATAACACCATATACTTTTGTTGTAAATGATGCTGATGTTCCAACAGACAGGTTTAGCAAAAACTTTAATAACATAGATCCAGAACTTTCATTTACAATGACAACACCACTAAATGAACTTATCAATTTGTACTTTACAAGAACTTTGGGCGAAAGTGTTGGCGTTTATGATATCCAATTGCAAAATTGGGATAACAAAAACTATACAGTTACACTTGAAAGTGGCAAGGGCTTGTTTACAATCAAAAAAGCATCTTCAACAACAGTTACTATTCTTGCAACAGCAAAAAATATAAATTTGTTACAAAAACAATATGATACACAAAATATTGGTTCAGTTGATGTAACATTGTTAGATTATGAAGCCAGTGGTGAAACTTTAATCGGAACAATTACTTTTGAGGCGGGTGTTAATGTTGGCTCGTACCAAGTTGAGTCTTGGACACTTTCAAGTTCAAACTTTGAACAATTTAATCTAATTAGCGAAGTTGAATATCAAATAAAGCAAAAGGATATTGTCCTTAAAGGTGAAAACCTTGACAAACCTTACGACAAATCTACAAAACTTTATGGAACAATTACAATACTTGATGCATCAAATATAGAACTTGATGAAAGCATTTACCATTTGAGTGCGTATGGACAATATGCAGATTCAATGGTAAGTGACAATGTAAATATTGTTGTAAACCTTGCAGGTGAAAGCCCTTCTAACTTTAATGTAACAAATACATTATCTGGTAAAATAACAAAGAGAAATGTAAAAGTTGTTCCAAACCAAGGGCAAGAAGCTATTTATGGCACAAATAATTTAGACATTTTGTATTCTCTTGAAGATTTGGACACAACAGACTTTAATGGCGACATAAACAGCGAAGTTACTGGAAATTTATACATTGACTTCTTGGCAGGGGAAACAAAATATGTTGTTGGCAATTATCAAATAAAATCAAATATAACATCAAATAACTTTAATCTTTCATTTGATGACGGTGTACAATTTACAATAACCCAAAAAGAATTGACAATAAGCAACTCAAAGAACTTTATCAAAGAATTTGATGGAGATAACATTGTTTTGGGTGACTTTACAATTGAAAGCGGACTAATTTCGGGAGATGTTGTAGAAATAAGTGCCAAGTTCTATAATGACAAGTTGGAAGAAGATTCAAGTGTTGCAACAGACAAAATTGTAATCTTTACATTGTCGGGAACAGATGGTAAAAACTATTTTGCAAGCAATGTTAAAGGGAGTATCACAAATAAACTTGTAAAACTTAACTTTGTATATAATTTTGATGAAAAGTCAATTATAAATCCAAACCTTATTGAAGATAACGAAACTTCAAGTTTTGATTTGATTTATGACAAAAAGATTGGTGATACAAACACCTATATGCCACAACCAAGACACGAAGGTTACACCTTTGTTGGTTGGTACTTTGACAAAGAATATACAAACCAAGTTAAGTTGGATACAATGATTGATTCTTCAAACTGGCCAATTGACGAAGTTGAAAAATCTGCATACGCCAAATGGGAAATCAAATCATTTGATGTGAAAATTGTTAATGTAACAAAGGTTAATGGCATTTATAGTGATGATGCTTCACTTCAAGGTGGAACAACAATTACGGTTGATGGCAAATATAACTACTATTCAACCGTAGCATTAAACAATGTTGCAACTCCAAAAAATGGTTATGTATTTGTTGGATTTAGTGATGATATTAACGCATCGGTAAATGACGACTTTATTAACAACGGATACACTGTTTTGGCAAAAGATAATGTAATTTATGCAAAATTTGACCCAAAAACAGTAATGTTAACATTATTTGCCAATGAAGGACAATTTACAAATTCTCAAAAATGGACATTTGAATCCGGTAATACTTTGGCAATTGTTGAAGTTGACTTTAATAGTAAATTAAGTGATTATGGTATAACAATTCCGGATGTTTCAAGAGATGGCTATGCAATGAGTGGCTGGGAAGACAAGAATGGAGCAGATGTTTTATTTGATGCAAACACAATTTTGGGCGAAAGTTATTTCCCAAAAATAACATTGTATGTAAAATGGACTCCTCGTAACTATAAACTTGTGTTAAATGCAAATGGTGGAGTTTATAGCAACTTTGATTCAAACATTTGGACAGTTGAAGAAAGAGATGAAAACGGAAACGTTATTAAGGTATCAAAAAATGTTGCTTACAATAGCAAACTCGGAGAACTTATTGAACCAACAAAGAAAGGTTGGACATTTGATTCTTACACAAATTCTATTTCAACTGAATTTGTATTCAAACAATTAGGCGATTTAACTTCGGATGCACAATATACAGAAAACAATTATGTTTTGACAATAATTTCAAAGCATCATGACATAAAAGTTGAGATAAAAAATAAAGATAATGTGCTAATTAGCAACTATTCACTCACAGCAGGCAATAGTGATAGGTTGACTATTGATGTTATGACAACATACAATGCGACAATCACAGCAACAGACACCATGGGATATATCTTTAAAGATTGGACATCAACATACAATTTGACAGATAGTCAAAGTGCAACAATTCAAATTTTGGAATTTATGCAAGATGAAACACTAACTGCAAATTACGACTTTAAAGAAAATACAATTACATTAAAAGTTAATGACAAGACAAAAGGTTATGTATATAGTGGAGAATATTCAACAAAAGATGTTGGAGAGATTACATTCACAGCAAAAACCGAAAGTGTTGTAAATCTTACAGCAATGTCCCTTGAAGGTTATCAATTAAGTGGTTGGCTTGTTGATTCAAATGGTATCAATTTCAATTTGTCAGGCAGTGATATAGATGCAATTCGTGAGTTGTCAGGCTTTATTTGTGACATAACAATCACAGTAAACTTTGAACCAAAACCTGTTAATATCACACTTATTGCAGACGAAATGAAAGGTGCAATAACCATTGACGGAGTTATCAATAATGTATATTCATATACATATGGGGCTTTGGTTGATAGTCCATTCACTTTCATAGTAACAGCAAACCATGGGTATTCAGTTGATACAAACACAGCAAACTGGCTCTTTGAAACAACATCAACAAATAAAGGCGATTTTGCAATTAGAGAAAACGGAAATGTTTACACAATAACATTTACAAAATTCTATGAAAATGGAACAATAAATATTCCATTTACAACAAATAGTTACAACGTAAAATTTGTTGCAGTTTATAGAAATGAAAATACATTCAACAGAGATTTGGACGCAGATAACTTGGTTACTTTGCAAAGAAGTGGTCAAAGTGATGTTGTTCTTAATTCAAATTCTCCATACGAAGCAATTTACAAAACACAAGTAAAACTTATTCCAAGATTGGATATCCAAGAAGGTTACACATTCAGCAGTTGGTCAAAGAGTGGGTCAAGTGAATATATGCTTTCAAGTTTAGAAGGGCTTGTTGCATCATATGACGACAACTCAATTGACTTGGAAATTATTGATGACATAACAGTATATTTGATTTATACAATTAACACATATACAATCAAGTTTTCTACAAATGATTATCAAAAAGGCAATATAACTTACAACGATGGTATTCCACAAACAAACTTTGCAATAACAGTAAGATATGGTTATAACGCACAAAAAGTTGAAGCACAAAATAGTGAACACTTTGTTTTTGAAAAATGGGTAAAAGTGGTTGATGGTGTATATCAAGATTATTCAACTGATGAAATTTTACAACTAACAAATGTAAAGAGTGATATGGAATTTGTTGCAATCTTTAAAGGTCAATCTATCGTGATAACTGTAAAATTAGTTTTACCAGAAGAAGAAATTTTGGAACCCGTAACTGATTTTGGAAAACTTGAAATAACCGAAAATGCAGTTACAAAACTAATCAGAACAGAAACACAAACAAATGCAATAGTTTATGAAATATCCACACTTGCAAGCGAAGTTGTAACATTAAAATTGTTGGAAGAAAATGGATTTGTTCTTGCAAACTATAATTCAACCGACAACATTATCACACTTTCAAATATCCTTGAATCAACAGAAGTTATTGTAAGTTTAAGGGCAAGATATAATACTGTCCTTGTTGAATTAACCGGCGATGTTAATGGTGCTGAACTTACATACGACAGCAATACAACTAAAGGTCTTATAACTTATAGAGATTTTGGAAATCAAAGGTCATTTGAATTTAATGTAAAGACTGGCGGAAAAGTTGGAATGCAACTAAAAATCAATCCGGGATATATGTTGGTTTCAAATGAATACTTTGGTACTCCAGTGATAACTCCGGATGGTATAACTTCACTTTCAAATGGGCTTATATCAAATATTAAAGGCGACATGGTTATTGGTGTTGAAATAAAAGCATTCACATACAATGTTACATTTAACTTTAATTATGAAAATTGCCCAGAAAGTGTGGCAAGCACTATAAAGAGCGGGGAATCAATATTCAATCCAACACTTCCATCTACAGTGATGAATCCAACACGAGCAAAATATAAATTTGTAGGTTGGGGACTTCAAAGTGGTTCACTGGATGCAAGTTATGTGTTTGAAAATGGAAATATTTACTATTATTCATTCAATGGACAATCAAAAGTAAAAACTTTGGGATTCTATGGCTCTGAATTTGCTGAAGTGTCACACACAGCGGGAATTGATTATGAATGCACACTATATGCAATGTGGGAACTTATTACATACAAGGTTGATGTTGTACTTGTTCCAACTTCAACACTGAGCAAAATTGCGTTTGATGAAGTATTCCCAGCAAAAGAAGGCAGAAAACCAATTTACCAAGATTTGCAAAAATATGAAGTAGTTGGCGTAAGATATGAGCCGGGTTCACAGGTTATAATCAATGCTCCTTATGGCAATCGTGGATATAAATACTATGGTTGGTCATATGAAGAAGGTATAAAAGATAGGACACTACTTAACACTGAACCGTTTAACATAGAAATGCCGGAAGAAGATATTGTTGTTTACTTGTATTACACAATGGAAGTTTCAGTTGAATCTTATGGTAATGGCGAAGCAAGTATTTCAACAAAAGAAGTATTATATGGCGAATCAGTTACTGTAAATGCACTTCCAAATGACGGATACTTATTCTATTATTGGACAGTTAATGGCACAACAATTCAAAATTCAACTTCCCAAATGAGTTTTGTAATTGAACAACCTACTGTAATCTCTGCAAAATTCATTGGAAAAGAAGTTGATGTAAGGTTAAAGCAAGTAGACAATGCAAAACTCTCTGTTTACTCAAAAATTCAAAATGTTGAAGGAAACTTTAGAGTCGGTGACACAATAATCTTTGGTATAAATGATATAACATACGGTTATTATCACAAAGCATGGGATGGCGAATATTCTGGAGTTATTGGCAATAAGACCTATAGAATAACAAAAGAAGATGCTGTAAGGGGATATGTTGAGTTCTCTTTGGTAATATCTCAAAAGTCGGTCAGAGTTGAATTTGTTGTTGACGGAGCCGAAGGCGGCGAGTTTGAATTTGATGGTCAAAAGTTAATTTCAATAACAAAGACATATAACTATGATAATTATTTGGATATCGTGCTTTTGACAGCAAAAAGATATGAACTTGTGTCCTTGACATTAAATGATAAAAATATTGATTCAAATGTAAGACAATTGTTAATTCACAAAGACAATGGGTTTGATTCTGATTCAACAAATATAATAAAAGCAAAATTCCGTAAAATTCTTTGGGTAGAAGTTTATGAAATGTTTGCTGGTTATGGAACAGAAGGCGACCCTTATGTGATATATAACGAAAGACAACTTTCGGCAATGGCATATTTGATTAACAACAATATTTCAGCCGAAACGACAATACCTTATGCACAAGGATATTATGTCCTTAAATCTGATATGAATCTTGACGAAAGATTCTGGCAACCAATTGGGACAAAAGATAATCCATTTGATGGTACATTTGATTATATAGACAACGGCATTTCAAATCTTGAACTTGACGAATATTATGAAGTAATAAATCAAAATGGATTGTTTGGGTATGTAACAGAGAATGCAAAATTCATAAGGTCACAAGCAAATTACACCTTGGCGATTGTGCTAATTTCAAGCATAGTCTCGCTAATTATTCTTATTGTTTTGATTCTTTGGTTATGGATAAGACACAAGAAGAAAAAGATGGAAAAACTTGCAACAATTTCTTCAGTTGCTCAAAACCA
This sequence comes from uncultured Clostridia bacterium, assembly GCA_945919375.1. Classification (GTDB taxonomy): domain Bacteria; phylum Bacillota; class Clostridia; order Christensenellales; family UBA1242; genus UBA5893. Next base: position 33,477 of record CAMEJD010000002.1, on the reverse strand, counting down.
AAAGATGATGGATGAAATTTTAAAGTCCAACAAAAAAGCCGGACAAAAACCAAAAGCAGAAAATTTGGACAAAGATAAAAGTAATTAAAAGGTGAATAGCAAACAAAAAAGTACAAACATAGGTTTGTACTTTTTTTATGTATATGTTAAAATAGAACTATGAAAGTAGCAATTATAGGTGGTGGGGCAAGTGCCCTTATGTGTGCAAGTTTTTGCACAAGCGATGTGACAATTTTTTCAAATGAAGAGAAACTAGGGAAAAAGATTTTGCTTACAGGCAACGGGAGATGCAACCTTACAAATGTGCATTATAACAATTTTAGTTATAACACAAATATTGATTCTTATTTGCAAAAGTTTGACCACAAAAACACTCTTGATTTTTTTAACAAGATTGGTCTTTTGACTTATGTTGACGAAATGGGCAGAGTGTACCCAATTTCAAACACGGCAACAAGTGTCGTTGATGTTTTTGTAAATTATTTGGGCACAAAAAAAGTGGAAGTAATTAACACCCAAGTTCAAAAGATTGAAAAGCTGGACGATGGTTTTTTGGTTAATGAAACATATCATTTTGACAAAGTTGTTATTGCAACTGGAAGCACAGCAAACTTGCTTGATAATTTGAATATAAAATACAACAAGTTTTTCCCATCGCTTGTTGCATTAAAAACCAAGCAAAACACAAAAAGGTTATCTGGACTTAGGCTTTCTAATGTTATAGTAAAATCAAAGGGATACTCTGAATATGGTGAAGTGCTATTTAAAGATAGTGGACTAAGTGGTATTTGCATATTTAATTTATCCAGTTTGCTCGCAAGAGAACATAATTATCAAAGCATACTATCAATTGACCTTTTGCCAAAATATTCAAAAGAAGAATTAGAAGAAATATTAACAAAAAGATTAAAAAACAATTACAAAAATATGAAAACATTTATGCAAGGTATTTTTCATAGAGAAATAAATAAATATTTGTTAAATATTTGCAAAATAAACGAAGAAGAAAAACCATGCAAAAATAACATTCAAAAACTTGTAAAAAACATAAAATCACTTGAATTTGATATTGTTGGAACTTATGATAATAATCAAGTAAATAATGGTGGTGTAAGTTTGCAAGATTTGACTTCTGACCTTGAATACAAAGGCATAAAAGGGCTTTATTTTATTGGTGAAGTGTGTGACGTTGATGGACTTTGTGGTGGATATAACTTGCAATGGGCATGGACAAGTGGCAAAATTGTTGGAGAAAAATTATGCTTAAAATAAATAACATAAAAATGCAAATTGAAAGTACAAAAAACGACTTAAAAAATAAATTAGAAAAATTATTAAAAAACGAAATAAAAGAAATAAAAATATTAAAAAAATCTATTGATGCAAGAAATAAAAATAATATTTTTTATGTATATTCTGTTGGTGTTGAATTAAAAAATAAAGCTAAAGAAAAAACATTAAATTATGAAAAAATTGATTATAAAATCAATGGGATAAAATTTGAAAAACTAGGCAAAAAGACAAAACCAATTGTTGTTGGATTTGGGCCAAGTGGAATGTTCTTTGCCTTGTGTCTTGCAAAAATGGGGCAGAACCCAATTGTTATTGAACAAGGAGAAGATATTGATTTAAGACAAAAAAGTGTGAAAGAATTTTGGAAATATGGCAAGTTAAACAAATTTTCAAATGTGCAATTTGGTGAAGGTGGAGCAGGGACTTTTAGTGATGGCAAACTTAACACAAACGTAAATAATGAGTTTTGCAAAATGGCAATTGAAGAACTTTATTTGCATAATGCCCCAGAAGAAATTTTGTATGAAGGCAAGCCACATATTGGAACTGACAAATTAAGACAGGTTGTAAAAAATATTAGAGAAGAAATAATAAAACTTGGTGGAACTGTTTTGTTTAATACAAAACTTGTAAATCTTGGAATAGAGAATAATCAAATAAAGTATGTTGAAACTAAAAATGTTATAACCAATAAAATAGAAATTATAAAAACGGATTTACTTGCCTTGTGTGTCGGACACAGTGCAAGAGATATTTTCAAGATGCTAAAAAGTTACGATTTTGATATGGCACAAAAACCTTTTGCAATGGGGGTTAGGATTGAGCAAAAAGCACAAAATATCAATGTTATGCAATATGGCAAAAACTACAACAAAAATTTACCAAATGCAGATTACAAACTTGTTAGTCACCTAAGTAATGGAAGGGCGATGTTTACTTTTTGTATGTGTCCGGGTGGATATGTTGTTGCATCATCAAGTGGAGAAGGTGAAATTGTTACAAATGGGATGAGTAATTTTGCAAGGGATAACAAATATTCAAACTCGGCATTGCTTATAAATGTAAACCCAAGTGACTTAAACTCAAACGATGTTTTGGCAGGAATGTATTTTCAAGAAAAGTATGAAAAATTGGCATATGAATTAGGTGGGGGAAATTATAGTGCACCTGTTCAAACTGTTGGCTCGTTTTTATATAACAAAACAAATATTGGAGAATGTACATATAGACCAAGTTATAAGTTTGTTGAACTAAAAAATTGCTTGCCAGATTTTGTTTATGAAAGTCTAAAACTTGGGCTTTTGGACTTTAATAAAAAGTACAATGGCTTTGCTCAAGACAATGATGTCTTAATTGGTGTTGAAACAAGAAGTTCAAGCCCGGTTACTATAATTAGGGGCGAAGATTTTTGCAGTAACATAAAAGGTGTGTATCCTTGTGGAGAAGGTGCAGGATATGCCGGTGGAATTATCTCAAGTGCCCAAGATGCAATAAAAATTTGTACACATATATACAAGCAATTAAAAGGAGAATAAATTGTTACTAATATCAACATTAAATTTAATTTCATGGATAATTGGTGGAATAACATTGACTGTTTCGCTTGTTGCATTGGTTATTGTGATAATAAGTTATTTTAAAACAAAAAATGAATTACATAAAAGAATAAAACAATTTGAAGAAAACAAAGAAAAATATAAGGATGGAAAAAAAGATATTTAGAAAAGCCTAAATATCTTTTTTTGTTTCTATGTTTGCAATGTTAAGAATTATATCGGTTAAATTTGTTGTTATTTCTTCAAAGTAATTTATAACATTAAGATAACAAGTCAATTTGTCGAGGTTGCTAGCGTTATTTTCAAGAATTATTGACTTTTTTGCATCAACTTTAAGTGCAGTAATTTTTGCCATATTGTCAACAATTTTTTGCACATCTTTTTGTTCAATTTCACTACCATTTGTAAGTGAGTTCGAAATTATTATTCTTGAAAGTGATATGTTTTCCAAAATAATTTTTTGCATTTCGTTCAATACATTTTGTTGACCTTCGTTAAACTTTACTTTTTTATTGTTGTATTCGCAAGAATTTATAAGTTTTTCAATATTTACATTGGCTTTTTCAATCCCAACAAACATATTATTTATATCGTGCTTTTCTTTTTCATTTTCAAAAGCAAAATCACCGCCAAGTTCAAAAAGTTTATTATTCATTTCTTTTGACATAACGATCATATTATTTGCATGTTCCAAAATGATATTTTTTCTATTTTTTGAAGAGTGTCTGGTGTAGTCCATTGCATATTCAAGTGTTCGGCAAGTTTCCTTAAAATAAGAAATTGAGTTTGACCCAAGTTGAATATAGCCAAGGGTTGGAAGGGAAGATATATTTTCAAACTTGTCTTGCTTTTTGTCCGGTATAATTTTGTCAAGAAGTTTTGCAATTTGATTTGTAAAAGGCAACAAAATCGCAAGGGTAATAATATTGAAAATTATGTTTACAAAAATAATTTTTAATGTTGGGTCAGATATAAACGATGTTGCTGGAGTAATCCAATCCCAAATTGAAACAAGACAAAAGATAATTGCACCAACCAAATTAAATAAAAGGTAACTTAAACTAACTTTCAGTGATTGCTTATTTTTGCTTGTAAGACCAATCAAAATCAAAGTAAAGCAAGTCCCAACATTCATTGCAAAGATTATATAACTTGCATTGTGAACTGACAAAAGTTCGGGATTTGATGTCATAATTGATGCAACAATTGCAGTTGTTCCAAGTGAACTATTAAGTAGTGCAGATAGAAGTAAACCAAGAAAGAATAATATCCAAGGGTTATTGATTTTAAAGAAAAAGTCCACAAATCCTTGACTTGAGCATAATTCTTTTGTTGCAATTCCCATATATGCCATACCACAAAAGATAAGTCCAAATCCACAAAGGCACATTCCAAAGTTTTTCATTGTATTTGATTTTGCAAATAACTTTATAAAAAATCCAACAACAATCAAAAGTCCAAAATAACTAACAATATTAACACCTTGAAGTGCAACCCACAAAACTGAAACAGCACTTGCAATGTTTGTTCCCATCATTATTGCAATTGTTTGTGCTAAAGTCAAAACTCCAGCCCCACTCAAACCCATAATAAGAGAAACAGACGCTGTACTTGATTGCATAACCATATCAAGACCAAAACCAATCAATGCGTTTTTTGCTTTGCTGTTGCCATATTTTGCAATTTTGTGCTTAAAGTTTGCTCCGCATAATTTTTCAAATGATGAACTCATAACGCTGACACCAAAAAGAAGGATGCCTATTCCACATAAAAATTGTACTATCATATCTTGCTCCAAATATCTATATGAAATTATTATATAAAATTACTGCAAAATTAAAAAACAATTTTTACAAAAATATAATTTGAATTTATTGTTTTTTGTCTATTTATTTGCAATTTATAACTTTATAGTCTATAATTCAAAATAGGAGATAAAAATGTTAGACATAAATAGAATTGTAAATGAAACAAAATATGTTCACGATGCATTAACAAAAAAGGGTTTTGATGTTGATTTTACACCACTTATTGATATGTATAATCAAAGAAAGCAACTCATTGTTAAAGCAGAAGATTTAAAGAAGGAAAAGAATCAACTTTCAGCAAGTGTTCCTGTAATTAAAAAACAAGGCGGAAATGTTGAAGAAATATTTGCAAAAGTAAAAGAAATGAATGTTGAAATTTCAAAATATGATGAAAAATTAAAAGAACTTGAAGATGGAATTTTTAACTTTATTGCACCACTTCCAAATATACCTGATGACGATTTGCTTCCAGGAGAAAAAGAAAATAACAAAGTTATAAAAATGTTTGGCGAACCAAGAAAATATGATTTCAAACCAAAAGACCATGTTGAACTTTGTGAAAGCTTGGGACTTATTGATTATGATAGAGCAGCAAAAGTAAGTGGCAGGGGCACATGGTTCTATACAGGACTTGGTGCAAGACTTGAATGGGCACTTCTCAATTATTTTATTGACACACATATTGCCGATGGTTACAAGTTCATTTTGCCACCACATATTCTTAATGAAGAAAGTGGATTTGTTGCAGGGCAATTTCCAAAATTCAAGCAAGATGTTTTTTGGCTTGAAGGCGTTGAACCAAAAAAATTTATTCTTCCAACAGCAGAAACTGCTCTTGTAAATTATCATAGAAATGAAATATTAAAAGAAGAAGATTTGCCAGAAAAATTGTTTGCTTACACTCCTTGCTATCGTTGTGAAGCAGGTTCATACAGAACAGAAGAAAGGGGAATGATAAGGGGTTATCAATTTAACAAAGTTGAAATGTTCCAATATGCAACAGAAAAAAATTCAAAACAAAGTTTTGAAGAATTGGTTGACAAGGCTTGCAAATTGGTTGAAGGTCTTGGACTTCACTTTAGATTAAGTAAACTTGCAGCAGGAGATTGCTCTCACTCAATGGCAAGAACATATGACATTGAAGTTTGGATTCCAAGTATGGGAATTTACAAAGAAGTTTCATCAGCAAGTAATGCAAATGATTACCAAGCAAGAAGGGGCAACATTCGTTACAAAGATAAAGAAACAGGAAAAATTAAATTCTGCCACACACTTAACGCTTCAGGACTTGCAACAAGCCGAGTCTTGCCTGCAATTGTTGAACAATGCCAAAATGCAGATGGCAGTGTAACGATTCCAGAAGCTTTGAGAAAATATATGGGTGGAATGGAAAAGATTTATCCAGTAAAATAAGGCGTTACAAAAACTATTGACCTAAAAAACAACAAGCAAAGGGAGTGCATATTTTCAATTTATGGACTTGAAAATACTGACCATATTATTTCAATAAAAGTAATTTCAGGTGCTTTGTGCGTTGACTCAATAATAACAAAAAGTTAGAGATTTCTCTCTAACTTTTTTATATAAGTCCAACAAGTTTCCTTCCAAAAAGTTGTCCCAAAAGATATTCGCTTTTTGCATTGTAGTGCATAGGGTTTCCAAGAATTAAACCTTTTACATTTGGTTCAACAATTCCCATTATATCAGTGTCAATGTAATAATTACCTTCAAGTAGGGCAAATTTTTTCTTTGCTTCGTTAATTTCTCCGTCAAATTGGATTGTTGTATCAATAAATGAAAAATTGTCCATATATTCATCAAAAGTATTAGTTAAGTTTGTTTTTAAATTCACCAAACAATCGTAATAATATTGTTCATAACCACCATAATCGGATTCGCCTTGCATCCAACACATTGCTTTTATCTTTGGGTTGTAGTTCAATGATTTTATATAGTCCAGACTTTTTTGAATTGTCTTTTCAAATAATTGATAAATAGAGCAGTCTTTTTGCCAGTTGTCATAAATTGAAGAAGCACCAATAGCACATTTTATCAAAAATATTTTTCTGTTTGGCAAATATTCGTTTAATGTTTTGCAAATACCAACTTCCAAACCAAAATATTGGTCACTTTGAGCACCAAGACCAAGAGTGTATTTTGTAAAGGGAATAAATGCCGATTCGGGAGAGTGGATTTGAACACACATTTCTATGTTGTTATAGCCTTTTACAAGTTCATTGTAAACATCTTCTCCACAAACATCTTTCAGTTCATTTCGCTCCGACACTCCAACCATATTTGATTGCCCGGAAAGGAGTATAACATCAACTTCTTGTGGTGCGTTTTTACAACCCGAACAAATAAAAAATGGAATAACAAAAATGGCAATTAAAAAAATAGATAAAAATATATTAAACTTTGTTTTCATAATTCTATTATAATAAATAGTAGAAATAAGTCAAATAATATCAATTGTTAAAAAATTTTCAATAAAATTCAAAAAGTCGTATATGTTTTTGACAAAAAATACTTTACACAATAAAATTTTATTTGTTATAATATTATTGTTATTAGGAGGAATAATATGAATAAAAAAATTGTAAGTTTTGTACTTTCTGCTTGTCTTGCCGTTCCTGCAACAATGCTACTTACTGGTTGTGATGGACATGATGATAACACAGTTATGAATGTTTCACTCAACCCATCAGTTGAATTTATTTTGGATAGTAACGACAAAGTTGTTAGCGTAAATGCAAAGAATGAAGAAGGCAATCTTATTTTGTCTGCACAAGCAAATGGTGAACAATTTGTTGGCAAAGATGCCAATAGTGCAGTGAAACTTTTTGCTTCTTATTCAAAAGAAATGGGATTTTTGTTTGAAGGCAATGTAAAAAGTGGCGAAAATGAAATCAAAATCCAATTTTCGGGGAATAAAGGCGATGCAGATAAATTATTTAATAGCATAAAAGACGACCTTTCAAGTTATCTAAAAGAACTTGATGTAAGTGGAACACTTAAAAAACTTGACACTTTGACAAAAGAAAAAATACAAGAATTATTGCTTGAATGTGAACCATATCTAAATATGGAACAAATAAAAAAATGGTCAAATGATGAAATGATTGAAAAAATCAAAAAATCAAGAGATGAAACAAAAGAATTTTTATCACAAGAACTCAAAAATGCATATTACGAAGCAAAAGAATTTGCAGTAAAACAAGCAAAGTTTGAAAAGGTAAGAGAACAACTCAATTTGGTTCAACAAGCAACATTGGATATTGTTACAAAAACTTACCAAGCCACTTGCCAAACTCTTGACAAAACAAGAGAAGATATGTTTGTAAAAGATGACAGCGTTTATCAAGTTGCATTAAAGAAATTTAGAGAAAAGAAAGTTGAATTTTTGAATTATAAGAACTATGTTCAAGAAAAAGATTTTGGTGGTAATGAAGAAGCAAAACAACAAGCAATGCAAACACTTGCAACAATTGAAACAGCATTAAACGATGCAGAAGTTGCTTTGGAAAATGCCAAAACAACCGCGTTAAATGGTATTGATAAAGCAAAAACAAGTGTTACAACTGCATATAATAAAATTGTTGATGAAATCTCAAAAATGGGGAAAAATGTCAACGATTTGCTAGATAAAGCAGGGGAAAACATAAACGATAATATTGAAAACTTTGAAACATCATTCAAAGAAAATTATTCAAAACATCAAGAAAAAGCAAAACAAGAATGGGAGAAAATGAGAACAATGCTTATTGATGGATATCAAGAAAACAAATAAAAAGCAACAAAAAACAAAAAAAACGAGCAAATTTGCTCGTTTTTTTTGTTTAAATTAAAAGATTTTTTAATAATAAATTACTTACATTTCATAATCATTATCTTTATTTTTAGATTTTGCAACAAAACCATTCTTTGTGGCAGAAAGTGAATATCCATTATAATTGTAATCGGAAATTTCACTGCTGTCATATGTGTTACCATCAGCATCAAGATAGTATACATTTCCGTCTGCATCTTTGTATTCTTCAACAGTGTTGGCATAAACTTTGTTAGGGTCAGATTGAGGTATTAGTTCGTCATAATCAAAGTCCAACTCTCCATTTACATATCCTTGAACAAAATCAAAACCATTTTTTATTTTTAAATCTTGTGTAAGATATTTTACAATGCTTCTTCTATATTCAGGTTTAAGTAAAGTACTCATTCCAGTGCCTTTTTCGTCATAGTCCATATTTAATAGTTGTCTATCAAAATTGGTGTTTTCTTTTATATACAAAAGTGCTTTTTGCTTTGCATTTCGGATATCTTGAGAAAATCTTGCATCTTTGGCAAATTCAATAAACTTATCAAAATATAGCATATACATACACATTGTGTAAGTGTCAAACATTGGAAAAATGTTCTTATTTTCAGTCATTGCCTTAAACATTTCATAATATTTTTCCCCATTGTAATAATCATCGTTTCCATCATATAGGTGATGAGTTATTTCTGCCTTTAAATCGGTAAAAGGCTCAAAACCATTTGAGTTTGCAATTATTCCAGAAATTTGTTTGTTTTGTTTGAGGACTCTAAGCCTTGCATAAAGCCTTACTTTTTCATCAAAACTCATATTGCTTAATCTTTTTAGTATAAAAGGTGTCAATTGTTTTTCTTCCATATCAAACTCCAAATACACTAATATATTAGCATATTTTGTAGATATTTTCAATAGTCAAAATTTTATATGGTTTTACTGGTTGACAAAATTCTTTTGTGTAGTATAATAAACAATGCTGTAATTATATACAATCTATTATATATACAATTTATTATACATACAATTTTTTATAATATTAGATGTAAGGGGTATAGTTTTTATGAAAATCGCACAACTTGTGTTGACAATATTAGGAGTCTTGTTTGGCTTAATTTATTTTTATCAAATTATTTTTATTTTGATTGGAACTTTTGCAAAAAAGAAAAAATATCCAGAGGCAAAAGAAAATCATACATTCGCAATTTTAATTTGTGGAAGAAATGAAGAAAAGGTTATTGGTAATTTGATTGATAGTATACATGCAAACGACTATCCACAAGACAAACTTAAAATATTTGTTTGTGCTGATAACTGTGATAAAACTGATAACACTGCAAACATTGCAAGAGAAAAAGGTTGCATAGTTTATGAAAGACAAAATAAAAATCAAATAGGCAAGGGCTATGCACTCAATCTTATGTTTAATAACATTAAAAAAGATTTTCCAGACTATGAACCCGACGCAATAATGATTTTTGATGCCGATAATATTTTAACAAAAAACTATATAAAAGAAATGAACAAAGCACTTGATAGTGGTGTAAAAATTTGCACAAGTTATCGTAACTCAAAAAATTTTGGAACAAACTGGATAAGTGCAGGGGCATCACTTAGTTTTATAAGAGAGTGTCAATTCTTCCATAAACCAAAGTCAATTATGGGAATAAGCACTCATGTTAGTGGAACTGGTTTTTATTTTAGCAAAGATGTTATGACCTTTAAAGATGGTTGGGATTACACGATGATAACCGAAGACCTTGAATTTTCTGCATCAAGTACACTAAAAGGTGTTAAAATTGGATATTGTGAAGATGCCGAATTTTTTGATGAACAACCAACAAAATTTAAGCAAGCATGGAAACAAAGGTTAAGATGGGGTAAAGGTGGACTTTTAGGTTTTTCACTTTTTCACACTTCACTCTTAGGAACATTTTTTAAGACTTTTGATTTTACATACTATGAATACTACTTTTCAAGATTCTTCCCTGTAGTAATATATTATTCATTCTCGTTTGTTGCTTCAAGTATTATTAATATTGTTGCAAGAATTTTGGAAGTAATGAATGGACATGCCATTGCAAGTATCATATACTTCTTGTCGCCATTACTTGTTGCATTGCTTACAACATATCTTGGATTGTTTGTAGACTCTGCACTTTCTTGTATTGTAAATTGGAAAAAGATAAAGGCAACAAAAGGACAAAAAATAATGAGTATGTTTGCATTGCCATTGTTTAATATGTTAATCGCTATGCCAACAAGTATAGTTGCAATGTTTAAAAAAGTAAAGTGGGAACCTATTGAACATAACCAATGCGTTACTCAAGAAGATTTGGAAAAATAATTTATATAATCATTCTAAAATTAACTTATGTTATTTCAAAGTATAATAGTTTTAGAATGATTTTTTTATATTATCGGAAGTTGTCGGCAAACAGCCCGCAGGGATACTTGCCAGCAACTGATGTTTATTCAAACTGTGATGCCTTGATTTATCAAGGATTTGCGTTAGCAAATTGATTTGTGAATGAAATGAGCAAAGCAACATCACATAGTTTATATTATTAAATATTTAAAAAACTTTGTTAATTTACCATTAAAAATATATTGACAATGCAAAATAAATTATGCTAAACTAACAAAGCGAATGGAAAAGTACTCAAGAGGTCGAAGAGGCGTCCCTGCTAAGGATGTAGGAGTCCAAAAGGCTCGCGAGGGTTCAAATCCCTCCTTTTCCGCCAGCAAATTGGGCTAGATTTTTCTAGTCTTTTTTAGTACCATTTATTTTTTTATGCCAAGGCAACAAAATACCAGAAATGACTTTTTATATATAATACTATCATTTCAACACACGCTTAAAAGCGTAACTTTGGAGTAATCTCTTCGCCATTGAGCAGTTTGGATTTCTCGTTTGCAGACCAAATAAAAATGGTATCAAACAAATAAACAAAAAAATGCAAAAGGATAAAAAATGAAATTAAAAGATAATGTTATATATAGAAGCATAATGATACCAATTTGTGTGGCATTATGCTTTTTTTCGCGTTATATTCCAGCACCACAGGGTTTAACTCAAGATGCAATGGGAGTTATTGGAATATTTGTTGGTAGTTTAATTCTGTGGTTAACGATTGGCATTGATTGGCCAAGTTTGCTTTGCATTTTTGCACTTGCGTTTTTGGACAATTTTTCATTCTCGTCAGTTCTTGCTGGCAGTTTTGGGAATAGCACTTTTATCTTCTTGTTGTTTACTTTTATTTGTACATATGCACTTTCAAAAACACCACTAATTAAAAGAATTGCAATTTGGTTTGTTTCAAATAAACTCGCCAAAAAAGGTGGTTGGTGGTTTGCCATAATGTTTTGGCTTTCTGTGCTGATTTTGGGTTGCTTTATGTCGCCATCAGTTTTGTTTGTTGTTATCTTGCCAATACTAGTTGAAATATTTGAAATCGCAAAAATTGAAAAGGGCGAAAAAGTTGGAAAGATGCTACTTATGGGACTCGGCTTCGTTGTGTCAATATCTTCAGGAATGACACCAATTGCTCACGTTTTTCCAATTCTTGCAATGAATTCGGCAAATATTGCAGTGGGCTATGGCGAATATATGCTTTTTGCAATACCGGTTGGACTTTTATGTTTTGTGCTGATGATTCTTATGTTTAGGTTCATTCTTCGCCCAGATATGTCAAAACTGAAAGATGTTGATGTTTCTCAAATAAAAGAAAATTTGCCAAAAATAGAAAAAAGAGAAATTATTAGCCTTGTCGTTTTTGTTGTTGTAATTATTTTATGGGTTATACCAAGTTTGTTTAAAAATGTTAGCCCAGAATTTTATAACTTTATAAACCAATATGGCACAGCAATGCCACCAATTTTGGGAACACTTATCTTGTGTATCGTAAGAGTTGATAAAAAACCACTTATTGACCTAAATGATGCATTCAAAAATGGTGTGCCTTGGGGCAGTTTGATTATGTGTGCAAGCACGCTAATTCTTGGCAGTGCAATGACAAATAATGGTGTTGGACTAAAATCCTTTCTTCAGTCAAGTTTGTCCGGCTCACTTTCTGGAGTTCCTGCTGTGTTGCTACTTATCATATTTGGCTTGTGGGCAATGCTCCAAACAAATGTTTCTTCAAATATGGTAACAGCAACACTTGTATCGGCTGTGGCAAGTTCAATTATTGCATCGGCAGGCGTGCCACTTAATCTTAATGCGGTTATTTGCATAATTGGTATGCTTTCGGCTTTTGCTTTTGCAACCCCACCAAGTATGCCACATATTGCCATTGTTGCAGGCAGTGAATATTGCGACACAAAATCTGTGCTTTTGTATGGCTCAATACTAATGCTGTTATCTTTAATCGTTGCATTGTGCGTTGGCTATCCATTGGCAATACTTGTTATGTAGGAGAGAGTATGAAAACACTTGAAGAATGTAGAAAGGAATTGGATATAATTGACAAACAAGTTATTGAATTGTTTGAAAAAAGAATGAATGTAATAAAAGATGTCGCTTTGTATAAAAAAGAAAATAGTTTGCCAATACTAGATGAACAAAGAGAAAAAATGATGCTTGAAACAAATGTTAAGAAATTCAAAAATATAGGGCTTAGGAAATATTATAAAACAGTTTTGCAAGCATTTTTAAAAACAAGCAAGCAATATCAAAAAGAAATTATACAAAAATAAGAAGAACACCCACTCGGGTGTTTTTTTTGATTAAATTTTTTGTGAATATGTTCTTGTAAGTAGATTACAACTATATTATCGGAAGTTGTCGGCAAACAGCCCGCAGGGATACTTGCCAGCAACTGATGTTTATTCAAACTGTGATGCCTTGATTTATCAAGGATTTGCGTTAGCAAATTGATTTGTGAATGAAATGAGCAAAGCAACATCACATAGTTTATATTATAAAAACTTCCGTTATCGGAAATTTTGAACCGAATAAAATTTGACAAAACTTCCGATAATTGATATAATATGTTAAAATAAAATAGGAGTAAATAATGAACTTTTTATCAGTTGCTCAAATTGCAAAGAAATGGAATATTTCTGAAAGAATGGTTAGAAATTATTGTTCTAGTGGAAGAATTAAAGGTGCATTTTTGACTGGAAAAACTTGGAATATTCCAGAAAATAGTATAAAACCTAAAAGAGAAATCATAAAAAGTTATAGTGATAATAATCTATTAAATATATTAAAAGAGCAAAAAGAAATTAAACTTAATGGGGGAATTTATCACAAAACACAAATTGAATTGACATATAATTCAAATCATATAGAAGGTAGCACTCTAACACATGACCAAACAAGATATATTTTTGAAACTAACACAATAGGTGTTCAAAATAGTGCTGTAAATGTTGATGATATTGTGGAAACTGCAAATCATTTTAAATGTTTTGATTATATATTAGATAATGCAAAAAAGCCACTTTCAGAATCAATGATAAAAGAATTACATTTTATTTTAAAAAATGGAACAAGTGATTCTAGAAAAGAATGGTTTAATGTTGGGAATTATAAAAAATTACCAAACGAAGTTGGTGGACAAGAAACCTGTCAACCAGAAATGGTAAAAGAAAAAATGAAAAAATTGCTTGCAAATTATAATTTAATAAAAGAAAAAACATTTGAACAAATTTTGGATTTTCATAAGAACTTTGAAAGTATTCACCCATTTCAAGATGGAAATGGTAGAGTTGGAAGACTTTTAATGTTTAAAGAATGTTTGGCTAATAATATAGTCCCTTTTATTATTGATGAAGAACATAAACTGTTTTATTATCGTGGTTTAAAAGAATGGGATAATGAAAAAGGTTATCTTATTGACACATGTTTATCTTGTCAAGATAAATATAAACTATGGCTAGATTATTTCAAAATAAAATATTAAAGTAGTAGAAATCGTTATATGCTGTGCATTGTAAATTTTTTTATAATGTTATTTTGTTATCTTATATAAAACTTTTGGGAAATTTTGATGACTTTAAAGTAAATTTAATATAGTTTAAAGATTTCCGATAATTATCATATTTTAGAAAAAATGTAAATTACAGTGTCGTTCTTACCGATATGTGATTCTAAAATGATAGCGAAAGAATAAAACGCAATATTTTCATTATTATGTAATATATTGTGTAAAAAATTATGTTTTTTTGTTTGACTTAAATTTTTCCGTTTATTATACTATAAGCGAAATATATAGAGAAAGGGATATATTTCATTGGAGGTTTGATTTTTCTTTTTAATTCACATTTAATTTTCGGTTTTTCGCCTAGCCGGTTTAGGTGTGTTTAGTTTGATTTATCAATCTTCATTTATTCTATTTTTAATTTTTTTAAGGAGTGTTTATGAAAAGAAAATTTAAATTATTCGCTACAGTTGCTTCTCTTTGCCTTTGCTTAGCACTTATGGCTTTCGGCGTTTACGCTGCTACAAATGTTAAGTACACAGCAAGCGGTAGTGTATCATTTACAGTAAACGATGTATTCGTTACAGTAACAAATAACATGGTAAAGAAAATTGGGACTGCTCAAGAAGAAAAGGTTGCATCAGATGTTGAGAGTGCACAATCTTATACTGTAGATGGATCTAGTGTAAAAACAGGAACAGATCTTGCTGCTGATTGTACATATGAAGATGTAGTTTTCACAAAAACTGGTGACTATATTAAGTACACAACAACAATAAAAAATGATGGTGAGTCACCTATAAAAGTTAAATTTGTTGTTACAAAACCAACAGATGAAGCTCACTTGGGTGCTACAGTTACAGCACAAGTAACAGGCGAAGAAGCTGCAACACCTTATACAGGTGATGTAAAAACATTAACAAATCAACAAACAATTACTTTGGTTTTAACAATTTCATTAAAGAATATGGAATCTACACTTACCGCTGATGGTTCAAAATGGGAAGTTAAAGGATTTGCTTCAATTAATGAAACATTTGCTGAATAGTCAGTCAATATAAGAAATTAAAAGGCGAGAAAAAAATGGTCGAATTTCGACCATTTTTTTTTTACACTAAAACTCTTGATTTGTTACAATTTTGTGTTCATCAAACATATATACAACTGCTTTGTTGTCATACAGTTCTTCATATCCCGTTATACCTTGAAATACTTTTGCAAGTCCTTGCAGTTCATATTGATTTGTTGTTGTATTTTTTTGCAAAACATATTTATACACATTGCAAAATCTATTGATATAAACATTAATATTACCATTGCTTTGAAGGTATGCAGAAGCATTTCTTCCTTTTGCAATATCTATTTTGTATGTTGAATTTTGGCTAGGGTAATATGTTACATTTCCATTTAGGTCGGTTATAATATTTCCCGAAAGTGAACAAACACTATCTCCAACTCTAACTCTGTTATTTCTCACAAGTTTGTTAGCGAAACAGTTTTTTAACTTAACATTGTTAAATTTTAATTCAATATTTTCAACAATGCTATTGTTTAAAGCTGTAAAATAAGTTACATTATCATACTTAAAAGATGCATTGGCAACACATAGACCGGCGCTATTGTTGGCATAAGGCAAAAGATCCCCAACACCGCAAGGGTCAGTTTGCCCAAATTTTGCTGTAAGTTTTTTTTGTGAAATGCTATATTGATATACATAATTTGCTGAATCTTGTGTTAAACGTGTACTCAAAAAATGTAAGCCACGGTCGGCATAAGTTGTGTCAACTTCCAAAGTGTTTGTTTCGTTTAGTTTTGTCGCCGGCACACAACAGTTTATCAACCTAATTTCATAAGATACTTCCAAAGTTTTGTCAGTTATTTCATAACTTGTATCCAAATTTGCCAAATTTGTTTTGTCAACAACAGCATATTTAATTTTATCTTTAACACTGTTATCCACAACATAATATTGGTTGTTAAAGCAAAAGAAATTTACCTTTCTATCGGGATAAGAAAGCAAAGATGTATCAGTTCCCGACAAATATACTTCCATATAGTTAAATGCAGTGCCATAAACATTTGTTAGCTCAAGTTGAATGTAGTCACTTGTGTTTGCACTCAAAAAATTGTATGCAAAAGAACATTCAAAATCTTTGCCATGTTCAATTGTCAGTTCTTTTGTTTTTATTTTTGTGTCATTAAGATATAAATTAACAGTAATGCTTGTTTTTTGGGTGTTTGTTGTGTATGTTCCATAAAAATATACATTAATTTTAGTTAATCCCTTGTTTGCGTTTAGGATGTAAAATCTTGGACTTTTTTCGGTTGTGTGTGTTGCTGTTAAATTAAATAACACCTTTGCATAATCGGAAGTTTGGTTGCCTTCGCCGGTGTTTTCTTCAAGTTCTTCAACTTTTGTTTTTAAGGTGTTTATTGTTGTTGAAAGTTGAGTTAATTGAGTTGAAAGGTTGTTTATAAGCAAAGATTGGTTGTTATCTGTGCTGTTATTTGAGTTTAAAGAAGTTTGAATTGATTCCTTAAAACTATTATAATCTTGTGTATGAGTTTGATAGTCGGTCAAATGTTCGTTGTAGTTATCTTCAAACTGCTCAATCAAACTTTTAACTTCTTGCATATATGATACCAGTGCAGTAATTTGCGAATTTACACCAACTGAACGTTCCATTGCTTTTATTCGCTTTTCAAGTTCTTCAAAACTCGTTCTAATTTGTTGTAAAGTTGATTCGTTCATAATTCTCCTTTTTTGTTTTTGGACAGTTTGATTTTATAAAATAAAATGTATGCTTTCAATACTTTGTGACACCTTTACACAGTAAAATTCATTTATACAAAGTATTTAAAATTATTGACAATATGAAATTTATTTTGTATACTAGTCAGCGAATTAAGAACTAAAAGTGGGTGAAAAAGATGACAGTTGTTAAAGTTGGCGAAAACGAAAACATCGAAAGTGCAATCAAACGTTTCAAAAGAAAATGTCAAAAAGACGGCATAATCGGAGATATTCGTAAAAAAGAAGCATACAAAAAACCTTCTGTTGCAAAAAAAGAGAAATCTGAAGCAGCAAGAAAACGTGCAAGAAAAAGAATGTAATATGTAAAAAGTTCAAGGCATAATTGCCTTGAATTTTTTTTCGACTTTATTTTTTATATTAGGCAAAGTTATGTCAAAAGTAGTGCAAATGCAACATTCTTTTTATTACAAAATTTGTCATATTTTTACTATACTTTACTTGATAGGAGAAAAGTATGGACGGCAGAGATATGTTGAAAGAACTTGCAAAAAGGGCAAAGAACAGGCTATCTGGAAAGCAAGGCAAAAAGGTAGATAATATTAGGTACATAAATCAAAAAAATATTATAGAAACAGTGCTTATAAAGGAAGATTTGGGGTTTAGTCAAAAGGTTAAAGAAATAATTGAAAAGGATACAATTTGTCCACTAAATGAGTTGATAAATTTTTCATATTATAAAACACTTTCAAACGAGCAAAAGGAAAAATATTTTATTGATCTTGCATTAAAATATAGGAAAGAAAAAGAAAAGATAATGCAAGAAAAATGTAAACAACTTAATGCTTAATATTTGCCATAAAGGGTGTATTGTGTTAAAATAATCCCGTTATGGAAATATTACAAGGATTAAACGATGTTCAAAAAGAAGCTTTGCTTACAACAGAAGGAGCAGTTTTGGTAACTGCCGGGGCTGGAAGTGGCAAGACAAAACTTTTGACACACAGAATTGCACACCTTATTTTTGATTTGGGTGTTTCTCAAAGTAGAATTTTGGCTGTTACATTCACAAACAAGGCTGCAAGGGAAATGGCTGAAAGAGTTAGCAAACTTATTGGAAGGGAAACAAGCGTTTGGATTTCAACTTTTCACTCAATGTGTATAAGAATGTTAAGGGAATATATTGAAACATTACATCAGGGGTTTAACAAACATTTTTCAATATATGATGAAACTGACAGTGAAAAATTATTGAAACAAGTTATTGCTGAATGTAATTTGCCGGCTGAAGATCAAAAGCATTATGCTGGAGTGATAAGCCATTGTCAAAATGAAAACATGAGCATATATGAATATGCCAAAAATAGACCACTTGACGATAAGGAAATTATTGCTGTTTATGAAGGGTATGAAAAGGCGTTGGAAAGGAACAATGCATTGGATTTTGACCATCTTTTAACAAAGGCATATGAGTTATTGTCAACAAACAAAACGGTGCTTAATTATTATGCAGACAAGTTTTTGTATATATTTGTTGATGAATTTCAAGATACAAACAAGGTTCAATATGACCTTATGAAATTGCTTGCAAGTGTACATCACAATATTTTTGCAGTTGGCGATGAAGACCAATGTATTTACACTTGGCGTGGGGCAAATTTTAGGAATATTTTTAATTTTAAAACAGACTTTGCACCTGTTAAACTTTTTAAACTTGAGCAAAATTATCGCAGTACAAAAAGTATAGTTGACAAAGCAAATATGGTTATAAGAAACAACAATGAAAGATTTGACAAGGTTCTTTGGACGGATAACAAAGCAGGGGACATTGTTGAAAGTTTTGAGTATTACGACGAACAACAAGAAGCAGAGAATGTTGTAACAAAAATAATAAAACTAAAGAGCAAGGGATACAAATATAGTGATATTGCAGTGCTAATGCGCATAAATGCGTTAAGTTTGCCCTTTGAAAAGAAATTTTTGGCTTACAACATACCATACAAAATATATGGCGGGTTCAAGTTTTATGAACGCCAAGAAATCAAGAGTATTGTTTGTTATTTAAGGTTATTTTCAAATCCTGATGACGAAATTGCACTTACAAGAATAATCAATTTCCCAAAAAGGGCAATTGGAGATGTTGCCGTTCAAAAACTTAAGGACTATGCAAGAGAAAACAATTTGTCTATGCTTGCAGGAATGGTTAAGTTATACAATAATAGTTTGGACAATAGTGCACTATTTTCAAAGATAAAGGGGTTTGTTGGAACGTATTTGCAGTTAAAGGAAGATATGTCAAAACAACCGCTTGATGAATTTTGCAAAGAAGTTATAGAAAAATTTGAGATAAAATCTGCATTTACTGAACAAACCGAAGAAAATACATCAAAACTTATGAATATTGATGTTTTTATTAGTTCGGTAAGAGATTATGTTCGTGAAAATGGGAACGAAGCAACTCTTGGCGAGTTTTTGGAGAGTATAACTCTTGAAAGTGACCTTGACTTTATGGGGGCTAATGACACTGTTACCCTTGCAACGATTCACAGTGTTAAGGGACTAGAATTTAAGGTTGTTATCTTGGTTGGGCTTGAAGAAGGTATTTGTCCGTTGTCAAGAAGTTTTGATTCGGATGGAGCACTTGAAGAAGAGCGAAGGCTTATGTATGTTGCAATGACAAGGGCAAAGGAACGCCTTATTTTGACACATGTTCAAACAAGGTATTTGCATGGCAAACGTTCACTTATGGAGCCAAGCAGATACATTGAAGAAGCAGGGATACATAGCCCTGTTAAGCCAAAAGAGAACCATTTTGACGAGTTTTATGGTTCTTGTGAACATTTTGGTTGCAACAAAGAGTCTAAACCGGTATACATTCCAAAAACGGTTAAAGTTGATTCGTTTACAAAAAATACAAATGGGTATACTTCTGCAAAGAGTTTATTTGCGGAAGATGAAGAAGAAAAGCCAAAAGTTGACACATCAAAATACAAAGCAGGGCAAATTGTAAACCATCCAAAATATGGAAAAGGCAAAATTGTTGCAATCGTTGATAAAGGTGAATGTGGAGAAATTGTGTTTGATAATTTTGGGAAAAAGACTTTGATATTAAGCATTGCACCACTTGAGATTTTGGGAGAATAAATATATGGAAGATATGAAACAGTTAGTTGAATTGCTTAACAAGTATGCTTATGACTATTATGTGTTAGACAAGCCAACAATATCTGATGGCGAATATGACAAACTTTATGACAAACTTTCAAAAATGGAAAAAGAAACTGGAGTCATATTACCAAATTCTCCAACACAAAGAGTTGGCGATGTTGTTTTGGAAAATTTTGAAAAAGTTGAACACAAAATAAGGTTGTATAGTCTTGACAAATGCCAATCTTTGCAAGAACTAAATTCTTGGGTAGATTCCGTGCAACAAAAGTCAGGCAAGCAAAAATTTACTTTGGAATATAAGTTTGATGGGCTTACAATTGTTTGCACCTACAAAGATGGGCTTTTTGTGTCTGCTGCCACTCGTGGTAATGGACAAGTTGGTGAAGATGTTACAGCGCAAGTAAAAACTATTAAAAGTGTTCCACTTAAAATTGAATACAAAGGCGAATTGATTGTTCAAGGTGAAGGTATTATCACAATATCTAACCTTAAAAAGTTCAATGAAAAATATCCAAAAGAAGCATTAAAAAATGCAAGAAATGCAGTTAGTGGTGCAATAAGAAATCTTGATTCAAAGCAGACTGCAAAAAGAAATCTTGACTGGATTTGTTATAATGTGTGTTTTGCACAAGATAAAACATTTAAAAGTCAAGAAGATATGTTTGAATTTTTAAAACAAAATCATTTTAAAGTTTCGCCTTACAAAGTAGTGTCAAATTTTGATGAAATAGAAGAAGAAATCAATAGGGTTGACAGGGAAAAATCATCACTAGATATACTTATTGATGGAATGGTGCTAAAACTTGATGATGTTCCATCTCGTGATGAATTTGGGTATACTGCAAAGTTTCCAAAGTGGGCAATGGCATATAAGTTTGCTCCGCAAGAACTTTCAACAATACTCAAAAATGTTGTTTGGCAAGTTGGCAGAACTGGAAAAATTACACCAATAGCGGAAATTGAACCTGTTGTTTTGGCAGGTGCACAAATTATGCGTGCAACACTTAATAACTATGGAGATATTGAAAGAAAAAATGTTGAAATTGGTTCAAGGGTTTTTGTTAGAAGAAGTAACGAAGTTATACCGGAAATTATGGGGCTTGCAGAACTTTTGCCAAATTCAAGAAAAATAGAAAAACCTGTTTTTTGTCCTTGTTGTAAAACTAAACTTGTTGAAATTGGTGCGTTATTGTTTTGCCCAAACACCTATGGTTGCAAAGAACAAGTTGTTGACAGATTAGCGCACTTTTCAAGCAGAGATGCAATGAATATTGAAGGGTTTAGTGAGCAGACTGCAGACCTAATATATGACAAACTTAATGTTAGAACATTTTCCGATTTATATAGACTAAAATATGAAAATTTGGTAAATTTGCCTAGTTTTAAGGATAAAAAGGCAATAAATTTGATAAATTCTATAAATAAAAGCAAAAATGTTAATTTTGAAAACTTTATTTTTGCCCTTGGAATATCTAATATTGGGAAAAAGACAGCAAAAGATTTGACAAAATATTATCAAACTCTTGATGATTTAAAATATGCAAAAGTTGAAGATTTATCTAGTATTCGTGATATTGGAGATATTGTTGCGAACAGTGTTGTGCAATATTTTAAGGACGAAAAAAACTTGCAAATAATTGACGAACTTATACATCTTGGTGTAAACATAATATACAAATCAACAAAGGTTGGGAATTTATTGCAAGGTAAAACTTTTGTGCTTACGGGTACATTGGAAAAATATTCTAGAAGCGATGCTACAAAAATAATTGAAGATTTGGGTGGGCAAACTTCAACTTCGGTGTCAAAAAAGACAAGTTATGTTTTAGCAGGCAGTGACCCGGGGAGTAAACTAACAAAGGCGCAAATGCTTGGAATAACAATCTTAACTGAACAAGAATTTGACGAACTAATAAAAAAATAATTAAAAAATTATTCACAAAACAATAATTGTATGCTATACTATAATGAAATTATTAAAAGAGGTAAACTATTATGATGATTGAACCACCAATCGATGAATTGGCAGCCAAAATGGGCGGAAATAAATACAAACTTTGTTGCGTAATGGAAAAGCGTGCAAAAGAACTTGAAAAAACTATTCCTGCAGAAATTGAAGCAAGCGACAAGAAGGCAATTAGTATGGCCGCTGATGAAATATATGAAGGGAAAGTTATTTCTTCTGACCAAGTAAATAAATAAAAAAATAGCTCATGATAGCTTCGTTTACTGTCAAATTTTCAACACAGTCATTTGGGTAACCAAACTCCTGCGTTGACAAATTTGCCGAGCCTTGCTCTCATGGCTATTTTTTTATTTATTAAAAACTACAATAAAAACTTCTTTGTTTCTGCTTGGCAATTTGCACACAGTTACTTACACAGGTAAGCTCCTGCGTGCAAATACCGAGCGAGCCTCGAATTTCGGGTTCTTTTTTTATTTATTGCATAGTTTGTGTAGATAGCTTCGTTTACTGGCGAGCATACCACACAAAGTCATTTAGGAAACTAAACTCCTTCGTGTGGTAACTCGCCGAGCCTTGCTCTCATGGCTATTTTTTTATTTATTAAAAACTACAATAAAAACTTCTTTGTTTCTGCTCGGCAATTTGCACACAGTTACTTACATAGGTAAGCTCCTGCGTGCAAATACCGAGCGAGTCTCGAATTTCGGGTTCTTTATTTTTTACCAAGTGCGAAATTTTGGTAATTTCTCGGTTTGGAAGCGAGTGGAAAAGATTTTTATTACTTGTAACCAAATAACTGGTTAAAAATAGTAATTATGTAATTTTGTATAAATCTCAACCTATATGTATTTTTTGGGGTTGAGATTTTTATATATTGTAAAAACATATTCAAGGTTACCATCAAAATGTTTATCAGATATTTTTATTTGTTTCCAATTTTGATTTTTGTCCAAATTTGGTGCGAATTTGTTGGCGTTTGTGCTTTTATTTACTTTTGTAACATATGCAAATTTGCAATAGTCCAACAGTTGTTTATAAATTTGTTCACCACCAATAACAAAAATATCTTTGGATGTATACTTTTTAAGTTTGTCAAAAAGTTCTTGAATTGAATTAACTACTATTGCGCCATTTATGGTTATATCTTTTTTTGTTAATATGATATTAGTTCTATCTTTTAGTGGCTTGCCATTTGGTAATGATATTAAGGTGTTGTATCCCATTACTACAATGTTTCCGATTGTTAAATTTTTAAAATGATTTAAGTCGTTTGAAATTTTAAACAAAATATTGTTATCAAAGCCAATTCCATAATTATTATCTATGCAAACAATAAGATTCATATTTTATCCTTTATTTGATATTATCATAATAATATGTTTTTGGCAAAGGAATAAATGTGATTATAGTTGAATAGATATTCAATTATTAAAATACATTTTGAAGGCTAAGTCCCATAATAAAATGATAATCTTGAGTTAGATGATAGATTACTTGCAAACCTGCAGTAAAGTCTTCATATTGGTTTACAATAATATTTCCACGTAGTCGTTGAATCTCAATGCACAAATCTCTCATATCCTTATGATTGGCAAAAAAACACAAAACTTCTTCGTGTTGTTCCCAAGTTGATTTAAGTTTTTCCACTCTGTTAGAGATTTCTTCGGTTTGTATATTTTTAATGCCTTTTGTGATTTCGATAAGTTCTTTTGACTGGTTTTGTATATCGTCAAGATAGTCATTTATTGTTATTTGTTCCCATGTGCAAAGTCCAACTAGTAAAAAGACAACAAATATAATGGTAATAAATTTTTTCATTATTTTTATCCTTTTAGGTTTGAATTTATAGTTTTGCCTTTCTTGTATTTTTCTTGTAAATATATAAGGCCATTGTTATCAAGAGTAAAAATTAGTATATTTTTAATTGAAATTCCAAGATTTTTTATATATTTCATTATTTTTTCTTTGCTAACCTTAACTTGATTAAAATTTTCTTTAAGTATTTTGCCTTCGGAAACAATAGTTACTGGCAAACTATTTTCTTCACTTTTAATTTTCATATCTTCTTTTACAAGTGGCGAATTTTGTGCCCTAGGTAGTACACTCATTTTTCCATTTGTTTCCATTATCGCAAACAAAACTTCATCAAAAGAAAAATACCCAGCACCACGCAAACTTTCGGTTATGTCGTCAATAGAAAGATTTAATTTTTTTACTGCTTTATAATCAACACCATCTTGATTTATCACAATAACGGGCTTTCCGCTTATCATATCGCTAAATTTTGTTGAGAATCTTGAAAGAAGAGTTATTGTGTAATGCACAACAAGTAAAGTTAAAAGTGGTACAATGCCGTGTAATATTGGGGTGCTAATTTCGGTCATTGGAATTGTTGCAATATCAGCCAAAATCAATGTTAAAACCAATTCAAATGGTTGCATTTGACCGAGTTGTCTTTTTCCCATTAAACGAAAGACAACTAGCACCAAAAAATAAATTATAATTGAACGAATAATTAATGTAGACATACAAAAATTATTGCAAATCTAATCTTTTTTATACTTTTTTTATTATTTTGCATGCATTTTTTTATTATTTTTGATTTTTACATTAGTTTTTACCCATACGATAACACTGCTAAAATTGATTATGTTGAATATAAAACATAATAGCACAAAGAATATTCCGCCAAGAGAACAAGAAATTGCCAAAGTGAAAAATAAATTAAAGAAATTGGACAAAAGACTGCTTACAAATGATGTTATTGCAAGAGTTGGAATCATAAACATTGCAAAATATATAAAATGCTTTTTTATTTTTAGGTTTTGGCAAACATTCTTTTTTATCATTCTTAAATTTAAAATACTTGAAATTGTAAAGCATATACCCATTGAATATGTAAGCGCATCAATTCCAACATACTTTGGCAAAAACCAAATACCAATAAGCATTAAAATTCCACCAACTATATAATTTTTGAACGATTTTATTTCAAGGCCAACTGCATTTAATATTGATGAAGATATATTTGTTAAACAAATTGGAATAATAACCCAGGCAGATTTTTCTAACAAAATACCGCATTGAGCATTGTCAAAAAAGAACATTCCAATTTTTTGACCTGCACCCATAAATAGTGGGACAATAAAGAATGCGGTAAACATACTAAAAATAATTGATACAGAAACTCGTTCTGTTATATACTTTTCGTCGCCCTTTGCGTGAGCACTACTTAGATCGGGAATTAGTGCATATGAAAGCGAACCTATAATTGTCATTGGAATAAATAATAATGGCATAGTCATTCCAGTTGCAATCCCAAACAAACTTACTGCTTGACTTTGGGTATATCCGGCAGCGATTAGCCTTATTGGAATAACAAGCGAGATAAGAGGTTGAATCAAACTTGACGCAATTCTTATTCCTGTTATTGGTGCGCTTGTTTTTAAAATTTCCTTATACATTTTTGATTTTTTGAATTTTCCGCCGTTCTTTAAATAAATAATTAAAACAAACGCACAAGAGAATACGCAGGCAATGGATAGGCTGAGGGCTGCACCGATTTCGCCGGTTATGCTTGGGAAAATTCCGGATAGTAAAAAAACACAAACAATAATTCTTATCAATTGTTCAAACAGTTCGGCACTGCAGGTTGCAACATATTTATTTTTACCCCACAAATTACCACGAATTGTTGAATATGCACTTGAAAAAATTAAGGCGGGAAGTAATGCAATTAGTATATAAATGCATCTGTTGTCGGCAAAAATATGGGATAATGGTGATTGTAAAGCAAAAATAATCAAGGAAATGGCAATGCTTAATGTTATGGCAATAATGGTTGCACTAGTTACACATTCATATTCTTTTTGTTTGTTCTTTTGAGTGTTAAATTTGGCGGTCATTCTTGATACTATTAGTGGAAGTCCACTTGCAATAATGGTCAAAAGTACCATAAAAATTGAAAAACTAATTTGATAGATTCCAAGACTTTCTGCACCAAGTTTTCTTGATAAATATATTCTAAACAAAAAACCCGCAAGTCGTGTTAATGCACTAAAAAACATTATAATAAAAACTGTTTTGAATAATGATTTCATATCATATTTTATTATAGGGGGAAATTTATTATGCAAATAAATATAAGAAACAAGCTTGTGTATAGGTTACAATTTGGGGAAAATATACAAAGTCTTTCAGATGTTTTGAATATGGATATTGGCGAAATTTTTTCGCTTAACGGAAATAACAAAGACTTACAGTGTGGAGATGTTGTTATTTTGGGGAAGTCATATGCAAAGTGCTATGTTGTTAAACCTTTGGACACAAAAGAGAATATTGCAAAGCATTTAGGAATAACAGTTGAACAACTAATCAACTATACCAAATGTAGAAATTTTTATATTGGGCAAAAAATAATGTTGTAATTTAGTTGATTTAGTCAATAAAATTTGTTATAGTATAAATGTTATGATTAGAATTGAAGAAGTAAAAACAAAAAAGCAAATTAAACAATTTATAGATTTTCCAACAAAATTATATAAGGGAGTAAAGCAATATGTTCATCCATTAAGAATGAGTGAGTTTGAGCTTTTTAATCCAAAAAAGAATGCGTCATTTGAAGATTGTGAAGCAAAATATTTTCTTTGCTATAAAGATGATAAACTTGCAGGGAGAATCGCCGGCATAATTCAAAGATTATATAATGAAAAGGTAAATGAAAAAAGAGTTCGTTTTACTCGTTTTGATGCAATAAACGACAAAGAAGTTGCTCACGCATTGTTTAATGCTGTTGAATCTTGGGCAAAAGAAAAAGGAATGAACATTGTCCATGGTCCAATGGGATTTAATGACTTGGATAGAGAAGGTATGCTTATTGAAGGCTTTGATGAAGTTGCAACATTTGAAGAAGCATATAACTTTGATTATTACAAAGATCTTATGCAAGAATGTGGATACGAAAAAGAAACTGATTGGGTTGAATATAATATCAAAGTTCCAAAAGAAATTGACCCAAGAGTAAATAAGATTGCAGACCTTGTTGAAGAAAAATATCATTTAAGACTTGCAGAAAAGAAAAACAAGCGAGCATTTATTAAAAAATATGCGCCGGGTATTTTTAAACTCCTTGATGAAGCATATGGTCCACTTTATGGTGTTGTCCCATATACTGATAAAGTTAGGAAACAAGTAATTGACCAGTTTAATTTGTTTATTAGTACAGATTTTATAAGTTTGGTTGTAGATCAAAATGATGATGTTATTTGCTTTGGGTTTGCAATTCCATCGCTTAGTGAAGTAATTAACAAATGCGAAGGTAGATTAACTCCAAGAAGCATATTCAAAGTATTAAAAGCGGTAAAACATCCAAAATATTTGGATTTGGCACTTATTGCAGTAAAACCGGGTTGGCATAGCAAAGGTGTTCCTGCTGTTATTATGCGAGAAATGTGTGCAAATTTCATAAAGCATGGAATTGTTAGTTGCGAAACAAATCTTAATCTTGAAAACAATATTCAGATTCAGCAATTGTGGAAAAATTTTGACCATCGTCAACACAAGAGAAGAAGGTCTTGGATAAAACATATTTAATCAAAAAGTGCAATATACTTTGCACTTTTTTTATTTAATTTGACAATAAGATTATAAAATATTAAACTTTTTATATGAAGAATTATTCAATTTTAATTTGTCCAAAATGTAAAAGTGAACTAGAAAGGAAAGATAGTAGTCTTGTATGTAAAAATAATCATTGCTATGATTTTGCAAAACAAGGATATGTTAATTTACTTTTGGTAAACCAAAAAAATTCTAAAAATCCTGGTGATGATGAAATAATGATAAATGCAAGAGATTTGTTTTTGAAAGAAGAATATTTTTCTAAACTTAAAGATGAAATAAAAAAACAAATTGTGGGTAATAATTTGACAATTTTAGATGCCGGCTGTGGCAGTGGGTATTATAGTGAAGGGCTTGAAAATTTTGGCAATTTATATTTGACGGACATTTCAAAAATCGCTGTAAAAAAGGCATCGGTAAATAAAAATGCAATTTCTTTTGTTTCATCAATATTTGAGTTGCCAATAAAGGATAAAACGATTGACTATATACTTAATATTTTTGCACCAAAACCACAAAATGAGTTTTTAAGAGTGTTAAAAACTGGGGGAAAGATTATAGAAGTTGTACCGGGGAAAAATCACTTAAAAGAACTTAAAAGTTTGTTTTTTAATGAAAATATGCGAGAAAATGAAGAAAAGTTTGCATATAATGAGTTGTTTTTGCAAAAAACAAATAAATTAACATACAAAGCAACTTTAAAAAATAATGACGATGTTATACATTTGGCACAAATGACACCATATTGGTATAAAGGTGCAGAAAAAGTTAAAGATATGCTAAAAAATGTAAATACGTTAGAGATAACATTTGATTTTATTATTAATATTTGGTCAATTAAAATGTAGAATTTATGAATTATAAAAATGAGTTAAGTGTATGCACAATGTTGCATAAAAAAAGTACAATATCAAATAAAAATAAACCTATATAATTTTATAAAAAAGTGTATTGATTTATATTAAGTATTTTGATAAAATACTTATAATTTTTAGGAGGGATAAAATATGGATATTAGAATTGACTCAAATGAAGGAAAATTTAAGTTTAGAGTTTGTGGAATTTTGGAACACAACAACAAGTATCTTACAGTAAGAATAAATGGAAACAGATTCTATTGCTTACCAGGAGGGCATGTTGAACTTGATGAAGACACAGACATGGCAGTAAAAAGAGAAATGCAAGAAGAATTAGGGTATCCAATAAAAGTTAAAAAACTTATTGCAATCAATCAAAACTTTTTTAAAACAGAAGAAGGCAAACCATTCCACGAAATTGGTTTTTACTACATAGTTGAAGCTGAAGATGAAACAAATGTTAATCCAAATGATTACACAAGAGAAGAACTTGATAAAGGTAAAATTCAACATCTTGAATTCAAATGGTCAACATTAGATGAATTAAAGAAAGCAGATTTTATGCCACATTTTGTCCCAACTGCAATAGAAAATAAAAATGTGCTTATAAACATAACAAGAGATTAAATTTGTTGACAATATTAATTTAAAGAACTATACTTACAATATCCAATAAGCAATGTGGCGAATTGCTTGGAAGTGTAAAATACACTCGTGTGGCTTAACGAAATAAGTAAAAAAGTGGGTAGAAAACCAATTAGGGTGGAACCGCGGTAAGAGTATTATCGTCCCTATGCAATATTTTTGCATAGGGATTTTTTATGTAAAAATATAACTTAAAACAAAAAGGAGAGAATATGGAACAAAGTTTAGATAAAATTGTTAATCTTTGTAAAGTAAGGGGATTTGTTTTTCCCGGTAGTGAAATTTATGACGGGCTTGCAAACAGTTGGGATTATGGCCCACTTGGTGTTGAATTAAAAAATAACATCAAAAAAGCATGGTGGCAAAAATTTGTTACTGAATGCAAATATAATGTTGGACTTGATAGTGCAATTCTTATGAATCCAAGAGTTTGGAAGGCATCAGGACACTTGGGTGGTTTTTCTGACCCACTTATGGATTGCAAATCATGTAAGTCAAGACATAGAGCAGATAATCTTATTGCAGATTATGTTGCAAGAAAAAAATTAGATATTGATATTGCAGGTTGGGAAACTGATAATGCAAAAATGGAAAAATTTATTGCTGATAATAAAATTCCTTGTCCAATTTGTGGGAAATGTGATTGGACACCAATAAGAAAATTTAATTTGATGTTCAAAACATTTATTGGGGTTACAGAAGAAAGCACAAACACTGTATATTTAAGGCCAGAAACTGCACAAGGTATTTTTGTTAATTTTAAAAACATTTTAAGAACAACAAGAAGCAAAATGCCTATGGGTGTTGGACAAATTGGTAAATCATTTAGAAACGAAATAACTCCGGGGAATTTCATTTTTAGACAAAGGGAATTTGAGCAAATGGAACTTGAATTTTTCTGTGAACCGGGAACTGACCTTGAATGGTTTAATTATTGGAGAAGTTACTGCAAAGATTGGTTGCTTTATATGGGGATAAAAGAAGAAAACATTAGACTTAGAGACCATGAAAAAGAAGAATTATGTTTCTATTCAAAAGCAACAACAGACTTTGAATACAAATTCCCATTTGGTTGGGGCGAACTTTGGGGTGTTGCTGATAGAACAGATTATGATTTAACCCAACATGCGAATGAATCAAAAGAAGCACTTGATTATCTTGATCCAATAACAAACAAAAAATATGTACCATATGTTATCGAACCTTCACTTGGTGTTGACAGAATGTTTTTGACTGTTCTTTGTGATGCTTATAATGAAGAAGATTTAGGTGAAGGAGATAGTAGAGTTGTCTTAAAATTAAAACCTTTCCTTGCACCTTACAAAGTTGCAGTTTTGCCACTTTCTAAAAAGTTAAGTGAAAAGGCAGACGAAGTATATACAAATCTTATCAAAAAATTCTCTTGCACTTATGATGAGGCAGGTAGCATTGGGAAACGTTATCGTAGACAAGATGAAATTGGAACGCCAATGTGTGTAACAATTGACTTTGACACTTTGGAAGATGATTCGGTTACTGTTCGTGATAGAGATACAATGGAACAGGTTAGAATAAAAATTTCTGAATTAGAAAATTATATTCAAAATCAAATAAATAATTAAATATAAAAAAATACCACAATTTTTGTGGTATTTTTAATTATTTAACTTATTGTTAATAAAAATTATCTCATGCATTCCAATCATCTTTAAAAGCTACTATAACAAAACATTTAATATCTCCATTGAAAACATGTATACATATGAGTATTTATTTTTGCATTTTAGTCAACATTTACACCTTTTTCAAATTGCCATTTTGTGATAAAGAAAAATATAATTGCATACAAAACATAACAAACGATTGCAAGTATCAAAAGACCAATAAGTAAACTTGATGATATTTCGTTGCTGAATAACATTCCAACATTCCCCATACACATAGCCATAAGAATGGCAAAAATCAATGTGAGAATAATTGATGAAATATAAAATGCAAATATAAAGATAAGCGATTTGATGTTTTTCTTTATATTAAATCTCTTCCCAATAACAACACCAGCAAAAGACATTGAGATTATTGCACAAATTTGAGTAAATAATGTAATCGCTATCAAAATTACAAAAGTTGTTGCCGAAATATTAAAGCCAGAAACAGACGCATCAAGCATTGCCTTTAAGTTTACCATATTTTCCTTGCTGTAAAACATTATAAATACTGACAATAAAAGTACTAATATTGAAGATAATACAACAATTAAACTTGATATGTATTTTGAAATTAGTAATTGTATTTTTGTCACTGGTAGAGTATGGGTCAAATAACTTTCATCTCCATAAAAATTTTTGTTAAAACGCATAATAATTTGGACAAATGTGTGAACAATAATATTTCCCCAAACTGCATAGTTTAGCGAAGCAAAAATTATTTTTAAAATGTTAAAAAAAGTGATATTATCAAAGATTGCAAAAATTCTGGCAATTCCACCCAAAATAATGCTCAAAATGTAAAATATAATCAAAATATTAAACATTTTCTTTAAATCATACTTAATAAGATTTTTTTCCATAAACAAGCCCCCTAAAATATTCATCAATTGATTTGTTTTCTCTTTGTCTTAACTCATCAGCATTTTCGTGTAGCAAAATTTCGCCTTTATCAATTATAATAACTTCATCAAGTATTCTTTCAATATCTGCAATCATATGTGTTGATATTAAAAGAGTGGAATCATCTTCAAAGTTTTTAAGTATGGTGTCAAGAATGTAATCTCTTGTTGCAGGGTCAACTCCACCAAGTGGCTCATCCAAGATATATAGTTTTGCATGTCTGCTCATAACCAAAACAAGTTGGACTTTCTCTTTCATACCTTTACTCATTTTTTCCATACTTGAGTTTATGTCTAAATCTAAATCTTTAAGTAATCTTTCTGCTTTTTGTCTATCAAAATCTTCATAAAAGGTTTCAAATATTTTTAGTGCTTCAAGAACTGTGGTATTTTTGTCAAAGTATGTTCTTTCTGGAAGATAAGATATTTGCTTTTTGCTTTCAACTGAAATAGGTTTTCCCAAAAATAGAATTTCGCCACTTGAAATTGTAAATAGGTCGTTAATAAGTTTAAACATTGATGTTTTTCCACTTCCATTTTGACCAATAACACCAATAATTTTGTTTGGTTTAATTTCTAAGTTTATATTTTTTAAAATTTGTTTTTCTCCAAAATTTTTACAAACATTTTTGAACTCTAATAGGTTAGTCATTCAAATTCTCCTTTATAAATTTTATTATTTCTTTTTTGTCAAGTCCAAATGCGGTCATTTTGTTAATATAATCATTTGTGAGAGTTTTTAATTGTATAGCTTTGCTTTCTTCAATACTTTTGTTATCGTTTGATACAAATTTACCATTGGTTCTATCTGTGTAAATAAGTCCACTGTCTTCAAGATTTTTTAGTGCATTTTGAATGGTATTGGGATTAACTTGAAATTCACTGGATAACTCTCGTACCGATTTAAGTTTTTCGCCAGGTAAAATCTCTTTTGAAATAATCTTACTTTTGAGTATTTCTTCTATTTGCATAAATATTGGTTTATCATTTGAAAATTTATAACTCATCATCTCTCCACTGTGTTACTTAACTAATACAATAATACAATTATATATTATGTTTGTCAATTATTTTTAGTTAATGTTTTAAAAATATCAGTAGGGGAATGGTGGCAATGTTAATATAATAAAAATAAGTCAAACACAAAAATAGTGTTTGACAAATATGTAAAAATGTATTATATTATAATCCGTATGGTCGGTATGGATCTTTAGCTCAGTTGGTAGAGCAACTGACTCTTAATCAGTGGGTCTGGGGTTCGAGTCCCCAAAGATCCACCATATTCAAAGGTGCAGGGATGCATCTTTTTTTGTTATTACACTCCCACAGATTAAGAGTCAACTCTTAATCAAAATTTTTATAAGTAAAAATTTTGGCGACTGCGAAGAATAGCCAAGTATATATGCAAGCATAAACTTGTCAATTCTTCTTGTTTACAGTGGGTCTGGGGTTCGAGTCCCCAAAGATCCACCATATTCAAAGGTGCAGGGA
>CAMEJD010000001.1 GCA_945919375.1 uncultured Clostridia bacterium | reverse complement strand
TGCATATGGTCTTGACAAAGGTGAAAACTCTAACCAAAAGATTTTGGTTTATGACCTTGGTGGTGGTACATTTGATGTATCTATCTTGGAAATTGGTGATGGTGTGTTTGAAGTTTTGTCAACAAATGGTGATACAAGACTTGGTGGTGATGATTTTGATAACAGAATTATTGACCTTCTTGTTAAAGATTTTAAAGAAAAGAACAACATTGATTTGTCAACAGACAAACTTGCAATGCAAAGATTAAAAGAAGCAGCAGAAAAGGCAAAAATTGAACTTTCTGCAACTCCAAAAACAACAATATCACTTCCATTTATTAGTGCCGATGCAACAGGTCCAAAACACTTGGAATATGATTTAACAAGAGCACAATTTGACTCTATTACTTCAGATTACATTGACAAAACTATTGAATGTACAAAGAGAGCACTTGCAGATGCAAAACTTTCAATAAATGATATTGCAAAAGTTATACTTGTTGGTGGTTCAACACGTATTCCTGCAGTTTATGAAAGAGTAAAAGAATTCACAGGGAAAGAACCTTTCAAAGGAATTAACCCTGATGAATGTGTTGCTATTGGTGCTTCAATTCAAGCAGGTGTTCTTGCTGGTGAAGTTAAAGATGTACTTTTGCTTGATGTTACACCACTTTCACTTGGTATTGAAACATTGGGTGGAGTATTTACAAAACTTATTAACCGTAACACAACAATCCCTACAAAGAAATCACAAATATTCTCAACTGCAACAGATAACCAAGCAGGTGTTGATATTCATGTTCTTCAAGGTGAAAGAGAATTTGCTGCACAAAACAAAACTCTTGGAAGATTCCAATTAACAGATATTCCACCAGCACCAAGAGGTGTTCCACAAATTGAAGTTACATTTGATATTGATGCAAACGGTATCGTTCATGTTAGTGCAAAAGACCTTGGAACAAACAAGGAACAATCAATCACAATAACTGCCTCAAGCAATTTGACAGAAGAAGAAATCAACAAGGCTGTTAAAGAAGCTGAACAAAATGAAGCAGAAGACAAGAAACGTCGTGAACTTATTGATGCAAAGAACGAACTTGATAACAAAGTATATCAACTTGAAAAACTTGCAAAAGATAGCGAAAGCAAATTGAGTGAAGAAGATAAAAAGACTGTTGAAGATGCAATTGCAGAAGCAAAGAAAGGTCAAGACTTAAACGATATTGAAGAAGTTAAAAAAGTAAGTGAAGAACTTACAAAGAAAGTTGAACCTATTATTGTAAAGATGTATCAAAATGCAAAACCAGAAGGAAATGGTGACAATGGCGATAACAACAATAATGGCTCAAACGATGGGACTGACCCAGAAGTTGTTGTTGACGACGACAAGAAATAAATCTAAATAAAATTATAGCCTACCACGATAGGTAGGCTTTAATTTTTGTAAAAGGAGAAATGTATGGCTAGTAAAGATTATTATGCAATTTTAGGCATTGACAAAAATGCTTCAGCAGATGAAATAAAATCAGCATATAGAAAAATGGCAAAAAAGTATCACCCAGACCTAAATAAAGACAATCCCGAAGCAGCAGACAAGTTTAAGGAAGTAAACGAAGCCTATGAAGTTTTGTCTGACCCACAAAAAAAGAGCAATTATGACCAATTTGGTAGTGCAGATGGCCCACAATTCTCTGGATTTGGTGGTGGCAGTGGTGCAACGAATATGGGCGGAGGCTTTGATTTCTCTGGTGATTTTGGGGATATTTTTGGGGATATTTTCTCGGCATTTGGTGGAGGAAGTAGCAGAAGTTCAAGACGCCAAGTGTATCGTGGTGAAGATATAAATGTTTCAATGACAATAACCCTAAAAGAAGCGTGCGAAGGTGTTACAAAAAATATTACAATCAACAAGTATGAAACTTGCAGTGATTGCGGTGGAACAGGCGCAAAAGGCGGAAAAGAATACACCATTTGCCCGGACTGCAAAGGTATGGGCAGAGTTAGATATCAACAAAGCACAATATTTGGAACAACAATTCGTGAAGGTGCTTGCCAAAAATGTGGTGGAACAGGAAAGATTATCAAGGAAAAATGTGATTCTTGTAGTGGAAAAGGCTATAAGAGAGTTCAAAAAACTGTTCAAATAAAAGTTCCCGGTGGAATTGATGACGACCAAATCTTGCGTATGAGTGGGCAAGGAAATGCTCCTCTTACTGCCGGTGGCGGACAAAATGGCGACCTTAACATAAGAATAACAGTTGCCCCAGACAAATTGCTTACAAGAAAGGGTAATGACTTGTATTTGGATGTTTTTGTGCCATTTACAACGCTTATTTTGGGGGGAAATATTGAAGTTCCAACTCTTGATGGAATATTTAATCTTGAAATAAAAGAATTGACCCAAAGTGGAACAGTTATGAGAATCAAGAACAAAGGTGCAAAAATTTTGCATAGAGAAACAAGGGGAGATTTGCTTGTAACACTTAAAGCGGAAAGCCCTAAATCACTTGACAAAAAGACTAAAGATGCGATAAAAAGTATTCAAGACAATATATCAATTTCAATGTATCCAAAATATAAAAAATATGTTGAAGCTGACAAAATTGTAAAATAAAGGGAAAACTCTTGAAAAAATTTTTTGGAAAAATAGAAAACAATGAAATATATATTGACGGCGAGGACTTAATGCACCTCGCCGTTTTGCGTTGTGAAATAGGTGAGCAAATTTTATGCTATGCAAGTGATGAGTTTGAGTATTTGTGCAAAATAGAAAGCATATCAAAAAAAGTTGCTATTTGTGAAATTATTGAACAAAAAGAATGTGAAGGTAATCCAAAGTACAATATTACAATATTTCAAGGTTTGCCAAAACAAGACAAATTGGAATTTATTACTCAAAAACTGACAGAACTTGGTGCAAGTTCGCTTGTTCCTTTTGAAAGCGATTTTACAATTGCAAAGCCAAATGCAAACAAAATTGATAGGCTAAACAAAATAACTTTTGAAGCGTGCAAACAATGTGGAAGGAGTCTGCCATTACAAATTGAAAATGCAATAAAGTTCAATACAATGCTTAAAAGGTTAAATGATTATGATTTGGTGCTATTTGCAAATGAAACAAACAAAAAAATCACAAAAATAGACTTTTCTAATGCAAAGAATATTGCTATAATAGTTGGTAGTGAAGGTGGTTTTTCACCTGAAGAAATTAAACAACTAAAATATAAACAAGTAACAGAGTTTGGACTTGGCAGTAGAATACTTAGGTGTGAAACTGCAAGTGTTATCTCTTGTGGTCTTGTGAGTTATATATTAAACAACTAATGGAGAACAAATGAAAATTGTAGTATACACACTGGGGTGCAAGGTTAATCAATATGAAAGCGAAAGTATGATGAGTATGTTGGAAAGAATGGGACATACAGTTTTTTCGCATTTGGAAGTTGCCGATGTGTATATTATCAATACATGTGCCGTAACAAACGAGGCAGAAAAAAAATCAAGACAAACAATTGCAAAGTGTAAGGCACTAAATCCAAATGCAAGAATTATGATTTGCGGTTGTGCAAGTGAAAAAAATGCAAATCAATTTGAAAATATAGATGGTGTGACCTTTGTTAAAGGTGTTGCAAACAAACAAGAAATGGTAAATTCACTAAATGAGAATGGTGTAAAAATTGACAAAAATCCATTGGAATATGATGATACATATGTTGCAATGCCAACAAAAACAAGAGCATATATCAAAATTCAAGATGGTTGTAATAACTTTTGCTCTTATTGTATAATTCCATATCTTCGTGGCAGAAGTAGGTCAAGAAATATTGTTAGCATACTAAATGAAGTTGACAAACTTTCAAAGCAGGTAAAAGAAATTATAATAACAGGTATTGATGTTTCGGACTATAAAATTGATGGCGAAAAGGCATTACCATTCTTACTTGAAAAACTAGAACCATATCAAGATATAAGATTTAGATTAAGTTCGCTTGAACAAGGAATTGCAGACCAAAAACTTATGGACGCTTGCAAAAAAATAAATATGTGTCCACATTTTCATTTATCACTTCAAAGTGGTTGCGATACTGTTCTAAAGCGAATGAATAGAAAGTATTTGACAAAAGACTATCTAAAAACCGTAAAACTTATTCGTAAAAATTTTGAAAATCCAAACATATCAACTGATATAATTGTAGGGTTCCCGGGAGAAACTGACAAAGAGTTTAAAAAGACTTATAATTTTGCAAAAAAAGTTAAGTTTGCGAACATACATATCTTCCCTTATTCACTTCGTAGTGGAACAGTTGCAGAAAAAATGCCACAAGTTGATGGTAATATAAAAAAGATAAGAGTGAAAAAACTTGAAAAACTAAATGAAAAGTTAAACAAAGCATATATTAAAAAAAGCAAAAAACAAATCTTAACTGTTCTTGTTGAGGAAAAAGTTGGCGACTATTTTGTTGGGCATACAGAAAATTATATAAAGTGTTATATAAAAGATGATGTAAAAATTGATTCATTTGTTGAAGTGAAAATAGAAGAGTCATACAACGATGGTGCACTTGCAAAAATAGTAAAAAAATAAAAGCATACCATTTGTATGCTTTTTTTATCTGCAAAATGGTTGAATAAATATTCAATTATATTAAAGAATAAAGATGAGATTTCCCCTTTGCCCGTCAAAGTGGGTATGGATCGAAATGGCGATTAAGATAAGCGGTTGAGATTTATCGTTTGCTGGTCCAAAGATGACATACTCAAAATGACAATTAAAAAATATTCTATATTCTTTTTACTGCCGACCAAAGCGACCAACTTTGGGGAAATCTCAACAAACTTAACATTAAAAAAGTTTAATAATACTTTTAAATATTGCACGTATAATATATAGGATACATATATCACATATAATGCAGATATGTGAGATAGTTTTTAAAAAAAATAACAATACAAAAATTGCAAAAATTAAGTAAAAAACAGGTATTTTATTTAAAAAAATAGAGTATTTTGTTAAAATTTATCCAAAATAACAAAATTTGGTATTGACTATAAATTATTTTATGTTATAATATCGTTGTCAAAAAAAAGTGCAGTAGCACAGCAAAAAAAAGGAAGGAATCAAAATGTTAGATGTATTATTGAATGTATTAGCAGTCATTGGTATCATCGTAGTTGGAGGTTTTGTTGTAGTATTTTTGGGTAACTTACTTTTAAGTGCTCTTGATTCAAGTTCAAAGAACAACAATCAAAATAACAATGTTCCACAACAACCTACATATTATGATCAACCACAACAAATCACATATCAACAACAACCAGTTGTTATGCAAGAACCAGTAAAACAAGTCGGTTACGAAGAAGTTGATGCACAAAAAGCAAAAGAAGAAGAAGAAAGACTTAATGGTAGATCTCAAGAACTTGATGATGCTTATGCAAAATTAAAAGAAGAACAAGAAGCACTTCGTCAAGAAAAATTAAAGTTTGAAGAAGACAAGAAAAAGGCTGAAGAAGAAAAACAACAACAAAAAGAAGAAGAAAAGGTTGAAGAACCAGCAGAAGAAACACAAGAAGATGACGAAGACGATATCAATCTTGATGACATTTTCTTTGATGATGATGAAGAAGAAGTAAAAGAACCAGAAAACACAGAAGAACAACCAAAAGAAGAAGAAAAGGTTGAAGAACCTGTTGTTGAAGAACCTGCAGTAGAAGAATCAACTGAAGATGTTGAAGAACCTGCTGAAGAAGAAAAGGTTGAAGAAGAACCTGCAGAAGACAAAATAAGCGAACATGAAGCAAGAATCAAAGAACTTGAAGAAATGTTAGCAAGCAAACAAGCAGAACTTGATAGCAAGCAAAATGAACTTATTAACAAAGATGCAGAAGTTGAACAACTTAAAAAACAAGCAGAAGAAGTTGCAAACACTCCAGTAGCTGAACCA
Source organism: uncultured Clostridia bacterium (assembly GCA_945919375.1). GTDB lineage: Bacteria > Bacillota > Clostridia > Christensenellales > UBA1242 > UBA5893. The sequence continues at coordinate 176,767 of CAMEJD010000001.1, read as the reverse complement.
AGTGATGCAAACTTAACATTGGAAGAATATGAACAAAGACTTGAAACTTTAACTCAAAGATTAAAACTTAATGAAAAACAACTTAAAGATGTAAAGAAAGAATATCTTCCACTTGCAAGAGTTAAAAAGAGTTTGGAAAAAGATAAGAAAAAATTAAGAAGAAGAGAAGCTCTTGTTGCAAAACAAAAAGTTGTACTTTATGGAGTAAACAACATTGGCGACATTGATGAAGAAAAAGCAAAGAAACTTGCTGAAGATCTTGACTTACTTGATGGACTTAAAGTTAGTGTTGAACACTGCGAGGAAGTTTTGAAAGAAAACCAAGAAAGATACCCAATACTTGAAAATTCTTACAATATCTTAACAGAAAACTCAAATGCAATTAAATCAGACATTGCAGAATGTCAAGCAAAGATTGAAGAACTTAAAGCAAAAGATAGCGATTCGGATTCAAATAAAGACTAACATAAATGATAAAAAAACAACCACAAATGTGGTTGTTTTTTTGTGTTTAAAAATTATTGTAAAAATATTTGTATTTTGAATTTTGTGTGTTACAATATTATTGTAAGTATTGTTTAAAATTGCATTGTAATTTTTAAGCAAAAACGAGAATTATTTTAAATTGTGATGTTAACTATTTATAAAACCTAATATGTAATAAATAAGTGTGCATCACATAAAATATTGTAGGCAAAGGCGAATATATGTATATTTTTAAAAGACACAAAAAAACAAAAATAGGTATTGCATTTGGTGGAGGTGGTGCAAGAGGGTACACTCACTTGGGTGTAATTAAGGCCCTTGAAGAATACAACATAAAGGCAAGTGATTTTTCTATGATTTCCGGCACAAGTGTAGGGAGTATTGTTGGGGCCTTTTATGCAAGTGGTTTAACATATAGGGAAATGTTTAACATTGCAAGAAATATTGATTTGTCAGAAATTAGGACAAGCAAAATCCCTTTTATGCCATCAAAAACTGACGGAATTCAAGATGTGATAAAAATGAATTTGGGAGATATTAACATAGAGGATTTGCAAATACCTTTTTCATGCGTTGCAACTGATTTAAAATCTACAAAGGAAATTGTTTTTAGAAACGGAAACTTGGCAAAGGCAGTTGCTGGTAGTTGTTGTGTCCCGGGGGTATTTGTTCCGGTTGTTTATGGTAAGTATAATTTGGCAGATGGTGGACTAAGAAACAACATACCAACAAATGTGCCCAAAAAATTTGGTTGTGATTATGTTATTGGCATTGATGTTAACAAGTATAGGACTTATGGTACTGACAGCATTAAATTAACTGATGTTTTGCCGGCAACAATAAGAATTTTGATGCAATCAAGTTCTCTTCGTGGTTATTTGACTGCAGATGTTATGGTTGGACCAGAAACAAAGAAATTTAGTTCAACAAAGGCAAAAGATGACGATATGATGAATATGATTGAAGAAGGCTATAAAGAAACGATAGACAAAATGCCACAAATTTTGCAACTAATGTCAAAAAAACCATTAAAGAAAAAAGTAAAACAACAATATTTGGATGAGGAAATGGTAATAAATGAATAAACTAAAGCAAAATAAGTTAAGAATTTTAATATTTTTGGCTTGCAGTATTTTGATTTGCTCAACACTATTTTTTTATGATTTATGCGAAAATTGGTTGAATAATTTGTTTTTTAAAAATCCTGTTGTCAATTTAACCGATTGTGACTTGACTGTGCATTTTGTTGATATTGGACAAGGTGATTGTATTTTGGTTGATTTGCCTGACGATAAGATTATGATTGTTGATTGTGGGTCAAGTGCAAATCAAAATAAACTTGAAATATACTTAAATAAGTTTTTTGAGGACAAAGAAAAGATTGTTGATTATTTTGTTATAACACATGCAGACGAGGACCATTATGGAAACGGCAGTTATATTTTTGAAAATTATGAAGTAAAAAATTTTTATAGACCAAGTGTGTGCACTCCAAATGAAACAAGTTGGGAAGGTGCAACTATAAATGATGACATAGGCTATAAAAAGTTAATTGACGAAAGTCTTAAAAATGAGATAGGTTGTCAAATGTTTTTTAATAATGCAAGCGATGACTTTTTAAACCAAAGTGAAATTGATTACAATGTTAGATGCTTTTCGCCACTTGAAGAAAACTACCAAAATTCAAATGATTACAGCGCAGTTTTGCAAATTGAATATTGTGGAAGAAAAATTTTGCTTACAGGCGATGCCGAAACAAATACAGAAGAAAAATTGATAAATATCTATGGTGAAGAACTGAAAAGTGATATTCTAAAAGTTGCACACCATGGAAGCCAAACATCTTCTTCTATAGATTTTTTGAGAGAAGTGAGTCCGCTTTATGCAGTTATTTCTGTTGAAAAAGGTAATATGTATAACTTACCAAATGAAGAAATCGTGGCAAGGGTTAAGGCTTTTGTTGGAGAAGAAAACATTTATCGTACTGACGAAATGGGAAACGTTGTATTTGGGCTTAATTCAAAACAAAAGGTGGAAGAAAAAGCAAGTATTTTTGTAAAAACCACAAAGACAACAAATGTAAATGTTAAAGTTGGTTGGTGGTGTGTGATAGTTCTTCTTGAAGGCCTTACTTTTGCTGTAATATTTTTTGTGGGAAAGAAGAAAAAAGAGAAATAAAATGCTACATTTTTGTGGCATTTTTTTGTATATCTAAATTTATTTGTTTAATAATAAATATATGAATAAAGCTGTTTATGAAAATTACATTTTAAATTATATAAACAAAGAATGTGGAACAGATTACAAAATTTTTGAAATAGATGATATTTATGATGAATTGGCAAGGTTAAATCATTCAAAAAATATAGATATAAAAAATATATTAAATAATTTGGAAAATAAACAATTTATTTCAATAAAATATATTGATAATATCAATGTTTGCTTGTGCATTACAGAACTTGGCAAACAAATATTAAATAATGCGAGTGATAAAATACAAAAAAATAAAAAAATTAAAATAGAAATTATTATTTTATCAATTTTAATATTTATTTTTGCATTTTTGGGCGCATTTTTGGGAACAATTATTTGTAATTTATTTTTGTAATTTGGGATAATTGTGTTAGACAAAAAAGAAAAATTAGTTATGTTATATTTGTTAGATAAATGTGCCGATAAAAAGACATATCTTATTTCTTCATCAAGCATTGCGGAATATGTTTCAAGAAAGTATGTAATTTCAATTGCAGAACTTGATGACATAATGATTTTACTTTCCAGAGATAATTACCTTGATTTTGTTGGAACTTCGAGCAAAAAAGGGTATTATTATTGTATAAACTTAAAAAACAAAGGACTAACCTACAAAAAAGATTTAAAAAAGAAAAAGCAAGAACTTGTTGGTTTGTTTATTCGAACAATAATTCTTTCAATTGTGAGTTTTGTATTGGGGCTTTTGTTAAAAATTATTTTTAAGGGGTAGAATGTGGAACAACGTAAATTTGAGTTAGTGTCAAAATTTAAACCAAATGGTGACCAAGAACAGGCAATTGAAAAGTTGTGTGATAATTTTTCCAATGGGGTAAAATCTCAAATCTTGCTTGGGGTCACCGGTAGTGGAAAAACTTTTACAATGGCAAATGTTATTGCAAAACTCAACAAACCGACTTTGGTTATTGCTCACAACAAAACTCTTGCGGCACAACTTTGTAACGAGTTTCGTGAGTTCTTTCCAAACAACAGAGTTGAGTATTTTGTATCTTACTATGACTATTATCAACCGGAAGCATACATTGTTTCAAGTGATACATACATTGAAAAAGATATGTCGGTTAATGATGAGATAGACAAGTTACGAAACAGTGCAACTGCTTCACTTATGGAAAGAAGTGATACAATTGTTGTTGCATCGGTTTCGTGTATTTATGGTTTGGGGTGCCCAGAAGAATATTTGAGTATGCAAATATCATTAAGGCAAGGCGACAAAGTTTCAAGAGAAGAAATAATAAAACGACTAATTGAAATTCAATACACAAGAAATGATTTGGACTTTCATAGGTCAACCTTTAGGGCAAAGGGTGATATTTTGGACATATTTCCAGCAAGTTACAGCGAACATGCAATAAGAGTTGAGTTTTTTGGAGATGAAATAGATAGAATAACCGAATTTGATGTTGTGACGGGCAACACCATTTGTGAACTTTCGCACACTGTAATTTTTCCAGCAACCCACTATGCTGTTGGCAGTGAAAAGTTAAAACAAGCGTTAGATAATATTGCTCACGACAGAGATGAAATGGTTAAATATTTTACTGACAACGACAAACTTATTGAAGCACAAAGAATAAAAGAAAGAGTTAGTTACGACATAGAAATGATGCGAGAAATTGGCTATTGCAGTGGAATAGAGAACTATTCAAGATATTTTGACGGAAGGAGTGCTGGCGATCCGCCATTTACACTTATGGACTATTTCCCAAATGGGTTTATCACATTTATTGACGAAAGCCATATGACTATTCCACAAATAAAGGCAATGTATAATGGCGATAAGGCAAGAAAACAAAGTTTGGTTGAGTATGGTTTTAGATTGCCATCTGCCTATGACAACAGACCACTAAAATTTGAAGAGTTTAAAACAAGACTAAATCAAGTGACTTTTGTTTCTGCAACACCTGGGCAATATGAAAAAGAAGTTTGCGATGAAGTGGTTGAACAACTTATTCGTCCAACAGGACTACTAGATCCGATTATTGAAGTAAGGGAAACAAAAGGTCAAATCGAAAATCTTATTGATGAAATAAAAAAGACGGTCAAAAAAGATAGGCGGGTTTTGGTGACGACTTTAACAAAAAAGATGGCGGAAGATTTGACGCAGTTTTTGAGTGAAAGACAAATAAGAGTAAAATACCTACATTCCGAGATTGATACAATGGAAAGAATAGATATTTTGAATGGTTTAAGGCGTGGAGAGTTTGATGTCTTGATTGGAATAAACCTTCTTCGTGAGGGGCTTGACCTTCCCGAAGTTGAGCTTGTGTGCATACTTGACGCCGACAAAGAAGGCTTTTTGCGTAGTGAAAGTGCACTCATTCAAACAATAGGCAGGGCATCAAGGAATAGTGAGGGTAGGGTAATAATGTATGCTGATACAATCACCGAAAGTATGCAAAAAGCAATTGATGAAACAAATCGTAGAAGAAAAATTCAAAACGACTTTAATATTGCGCACAATATAACTCCAAAAACAATTATAAAAGAAATAAAGAATACACTTGAAATAACCAAAAAAACAACTCAAAAGAAACTTAACAAACAAGATGCAACAAAGGAGATTGAAAGACTTAAGGGGCTTATGAATATTGCAACAAAACAACTTGATTTTGAAACTGCAATAACTCTTCGTGATGAAATAAGCAAATTAAAAAAACAATTGGGTAAATAATTCAAAAAAATATTGGGGTGGCAAACAAGTTAAGTGAAATTGCTGTACGTTATTTGCCAAAAGCAATACAAAATTACAAACAAAATGAATACAAAAATTGTATGATAAATGTTGACAGAAAGTATGAATATATCATTAGCACCTTGAAAAAACATTACATTCCAACATTGCCTACCGAGAAGAAACAACAAGCAATGAAAGTGTTAAATTCTTGTGAAAACTCAATAAGTACAAAATGTTTTGCAGATTTTGATATTTAATAAACCTTCAAAATAAAAGTATATAAAACAAAAAATGGCGAACACTGTTCACCATTTTTTATTTGATTTGGTGTTCCCGAGAAGATTCGAACTTCCGACCTACGGTTTAGGAACGCTCAAAATCTTAATTTTTTCTCATGTTATATATCTATTTGCGCAATATCGCTTAAAATATCTTTCAAATAAAGCAAAAACTATATCAATTTTTATATCTTTTCTTGCACATACCTAAAACTTGGGCACTATTTGGGTACAATTTTAGGCAATTTTTGACTTTGGGTACTCTTGGTAGATTTTTTTTAAAAAATATGCTATTATACTCTAAAACGATGTAAACGGGAGGATTTATAGGGTGGCAATTTTTAATGGAGATAAAGAAGAATTTAAAAAATTTTTTGGTGGTTATTGTAGGAATAAAGTTTTAGCAATTACTAGATCTGAAAGACAGAGATATAATAATAAATGTGCGTGTTGTGGCAATACGGCAGAGTTACAAGCTGCACACCATAGAGGGTTTGAAAGAATTAAAGTAATAGAACTCATTTTAGATGAAAAATTTAAAAGTGATAATACATATAGTGTTGATTTAAATGAATTTGAACAACTTTTTATAGATAGGCATTTACCAATTTCAAGGCATTTCTTTTTTCTATGTCCTTCTTGTCATAAAAAATATGATTTAGGTTTAATTTGTGAAAAAGATATTAAAGTTTTGCCTGATGAAAAAAATACAAGTAATTATGTATCAAACAAATCGAATAATCATCCACTTCAAAGGCGAAAAAGTCAAATATCTAATAATATTAAATATGAGTTTAATGACAAGGAAGATTTATATAGATGCGAAGATGAAACTATACAGCAATATATAAAAAGACTTCTTCATCTTTTATTTGACAACAAGATGATTAGTGAAGATTTAATAAAACAACTTCAAAACAAAAACTACTGCAAAACAACATTCGATTTAGAATATCCACTTCTTGAACAAGATGAAGGCAAAATTCGACCTTCTGGTAGAAATAGATATTACACAACATGGAAATTAGATAATACTTATTATGTGTGCAGCCAATGGTGGAAAGATAATTTCGCTATTTATGATAAAAAGTTACGAAGTTGGGTGGAAAAATTTATTGTATCAAACAATTTATAGTATTTTTATATTATTTGAAAAACAATTGTTTGCAAACCTCATATGTAATTTTAATCACTTGGTCAATTTGTAAGTTTACAAGTTGACTTTTTTCAACGTCTAAATTAAAATACTCTCGCCATTTTTCTTTTGAAAAATCTTTCACGAAAGCATCTTCTAGTTTGCATATTTTATTTAACTGTAGTTGTTCTTCTGCACTGATTTTTTCGTTTTCTAATATATCTCTGACTAGTTGTAAAACGTGGTTCAACTTTTTCACCTCCATTAGAAATTATTGAAGTATAGCGAGCATAATTAAATCCTTCACTATTTACAAGAATCATAATATCGGCAATCATTGAGCAAAACATCAGCACATGCCAGACATTATTTTCATCAACATACATTTCATTCCTGTAATTAATAAGGTCATCATTATCTTCTATCAAATGACTTCTAAAGTGTATAAATTTTTCTTTTGGCAGATATATTGTTCTTTCAATAATATACTCATGCAATCGTCCCTCATTTCGATCAATAGCATTGCGCACAAGTCTCGCATCAGACATTTTACAAACAAATCTTGCTTTCATATTATCTTCTTGACTCCTAAAGGGTTGTTCATGATTTGGCCTCTGGTATTCACACCAATTAACAGATAAACTATAAGCCTCCTAAGTTTTAGATTTATCTTAGTTTAAAAACCTCTTTACAAATATTGTAGGTATGAAGTATGTTTTCTTCAATATCTAAGTTATGAAGCTTATACATACTTGCCAACAATTCATCAAACATATACTTTTGCTCTGCTGACAATGTTTCAACAAACTTAGCCTTGATGTGTTGAATATCAATGCTTTGATTAAAATATTCTTGCGAGTTTTTGAAACTCATATTTACAAGTTCAACAATCTTTTTCATAGCCCACCTCCAAGGTGTTTGTGTTTTACCGTAAATATTTTTCTTTTGCAAGTAATTTGAAAAAATATATGATTTTCTCCAGATAGTTGTATAAAACTCAATTATCTGGAGCAAATAAACATAAAATTTATACGATTTTCTCCATAAAATACAATTTTATTGCATTAACTGGAGAGAATTAACATTTTCCTAAGTAATGAGGTAATGAAGGTAACGAGTAAAAAAACAAATTATTTAGTAAATTAGACCCCCTCCCTCTAGTTTTAATTTTTATGGGAGGAGATGTTCGCGCGCGTACGCGAGAAAAATTTGCTCATTCCACTCATTACCTCATTACTAATAAATATATTTTTAATAAATTAATACAAAAACAATACAAATAAAGAGATTTTGTGTTATAATTGTCATAGATTGGAGGTTTTTTATGGAAGAAACTGCAGGATATATTTATATTTTAACTAACCCATCTTTCCCAGAATATGTGAAGATTGGTTATGCTGATGATGTTGAAAAGAGATTAGCGCAATTAAATAGGAGTGAATGTATCCCTTTTTCTTTTCAAATATATGCGACCTACAAAGTAGCCGAACGTTTAACTGATAAAAAAGTTCATGCAATCATAGACAGATTTAATCCTGGTTTAAGAGCAATTGAAAATAATAATGGAAAAGAACGTAAAAGAGAGTTTTATATCATGAGCGCAGAAGATGCGTATCAAACACTAGAAGATATAGCCTCAATAAACGGCTTGCTTAAAAATTTAAAGAGAATAGCACCAACCAAAGAACAACAAAAACAAACTAAGGAAGCTGGCGAAATTAAAAAGCATTATGAAAGAACCAGAAAGAAACTAACATTCTCAGAATATGGGATACCAATTGGCGCAGAGCTAGTATACACAAAAGATTCTACGATAAAATGTAAAGTTGTATCTGAAACGAAGGTTGAATATGAAGGCAAACAATATTCTCTTAGTGGATTAGCTGGAGAATTAAATGTAAGACGTGGAAGCAAAAATAGATCGGTTGCAGGAACTGATGTGTTTACATATAATGGCGAAATCCTATCAATGGAATTAAGAACAAGATTAGGTATTTAATCACAAAGGAGTAAACAATTGCAAACATTTAACAATGAATCAATGATATTAGATGCATTTAGAGAAGTTAAAACCAAAGAGATTTTACCTCTTGGCGATTTTTTGAAGTGCAAATGGATTCATTGTGCTCTAACTGGAGTGTTAAATAGAAAAGAATGGATTGATTCATCAGGTAAAAACGATCCTCCGCCAGATTTTTATGATAACAAACATAAACTTATGATGGATGTAATGAGAATTGATGATCATGCTTACATAGATGAAAAAGGGAGAATTCAAAACAAAACACTTCAACACGAAGGCGAACTAATTAAAAAGATAAACCAACCTGATAGAGATGACATAAAACTATTTGTTGTTGGTGATACAAAATTACCTACAAACGAAGACCATAATTTTGAAAGATACTACAAAAACTTTGAACGAGTTTTTAAAGAGCATGAAAATAAATTAGATTTATATCAAGCCAATCACCCAGGATTTAAAACAATATTCTTTATATGTGATGAATCTTGTGCATATACTGAGGTATTTAATATTGATGACAAAAATAGAGAAAGGAATGAAGGCAGTATAACACCTAATTGCAAACCTCACTTATTTTGCCTTGATAAAAAATTTGTAAAAATTATACAAGAATCAAAAGTTGATTATGTAATCTGGTATGCACCATGGAAATTACTAGAGCCTGTTAACAATAACAAGTTAGAAGTGTTTCCACTACCAAAGTGTGCAATATATGATGTTAAAAAACTTACAAATAAAAAACTTGTAGAATACAATCACGAACTTATGATAAGTTCAGAAGTATAAATAATAACAAAAAGAGCAATGACTATGTGTTACTGCTCTTTATTTTTGTATGTTTTAAGATACTTATAAAAAGTAGATTTGTTCATTTTGAGAGTTCTCAAAGCATCGGATAGAGATATTTGTTTGTATTTATATTGTGATAATATTTCATAAAAATTTGTTGGGAGTGAATATTTAGGTCTTCCCAAATGTTTTCCTTGCAGTTTGGCAAGTCGGATTCCTTCGGCTTGTCTTTTTCTTATATTCTCACGCTCGTTTTCAGCGACAAATGATAGAATTTGTAAAACTATATCACTTATGAATTTGCCGACTAAGTTACGCCCCTCTGTGCGTGTATCTAGTAACGGCATATCCAAAACCACGATGTCCACATTAAGTCGATTAACAATATCTTTCCACTCTTCAATAATCATGTCGTAATTTCTTCCAAGCCTATCGATGCTTTTTATAATCAACAAATCGCCGTCTTTAAAAAGTGCTTTCATTTTTTGATAATTAGTTCTATCAAAATCTTTGCCGCTTTGTTTGTCAATAAAAATACAATCGTCGGTCAAACCTTGATTATACATATCATCCATCTGACGATGAATATTTTGGTCTTTTGTTGAAACCCGCACATAACCATAATTCATAAGCCACCTCACAAATAAGATTATACCAAAAAAGCTCTACGAATTGATCGTAGAGTTTTTTGTTTGTAAAGGTGTACCTTTATGAAAACTATGTAAATCAAGAAATTCTCTAAATTTTTCATAAAAAAATACCAATTTTTCAATAAATATGCTATAATGATTACAAGATTTGAGATTTTTACGCTAACATACACGACAACATCGGATTGAAGTCGGAGTGTATAAAGGTACACCTTTGTGACCTTTTCGCTAAAAACTCAGTCATTTTGATGCAAAAGGAGGTCTCATGACTGAGCACCCAGATATAGACATTAAAGAAAACTACATAAAATGCTTAGATGATGAACTCTTAAGCATTCTCCTAAAAGACAGAAGCTCTGGCAAAAACATAATTTGGGCAACTGATACCTATGCAGAAAAAGGTGCTCAGTATGACGCTTATGAGCACATCACAGTAAAACTTATTACTGGCAGATTTGGAAAAGTAATTAGACCACGAATAGACAAATCACAAAAAGAGCAAAAGATAAGAATCAAAGATAAAGCCGAAGTCTTCACTCCATCGTGGATATGCAATGAGATGAACAACCATTTATCTGATGAGTGGTTTGAAAAGAAAAATGTCTTTAACACAGAAAAAGAAAAAACCTGGATAACCAGTAAAAACAAAATCCAGTTTTCAAATGAAGATGGCAAAACCTGGCAAGATTATGTTAAGTCAAAAGTTTTAGAAATATCTTGTGGCGAAGCTCCATTTCTAGTTAGCAGATACGATACAACAACTGGGCAGTGGATAGAAGTAAATGACCGTATTGGTGCACTTGATAGAAAACTACGAGTTGTGAATGAACAATGTGACAGTGAACCAGATTGGTACAACTGGACGCTTGAAGCATTCAAGTCAGCCTATGGTTATGAATGGCAAGGCGATAGTTTACTGATTGCGAGAGAAAATCTGCTATTCACATTTATAGATTATTATATTGCAAAATTTGGAATGTTCCCGATAAAAGAGTATTTGATAGAAATTGCAAAAATACTTTCTTGGAATATATGGCAAATGGACGGACTAAAAGATGTTATTCCAAACAGTTGCAAACCTGTGCAAAAAAGACAAATGTCATTATTTGAAGATGAAGAGACAGAGCCTTGTTTAGGTTGTGCAAAAAACGATAACAGTAAGCACACTGGAATATACTCACGAATAATGAACTGGGAAACCAAAAGATCAATTAAATTTTTCAAAGGAGAAAAGCGTATGAAATTTGATTTTGTTATAGGAAATCCACCTTATCAAGAAAGTGATGGTGGTGGTACTGGGGATAGTGCTAAACCGATTTATCAATTTTTTATAAACGAAGCAAAAAAAATAACTAATAATAGTTTTTCCTTAATTGTTCCTAGCAGATGGATGAAAGGTGGAAAAGGATTAGAAAGTTTTCGTCAAGAAATGATGATTGATACACATATAAAAAGTATTGCTGACTATGAAGATGCTTCAGAATGTTTTCCAGGAGTTCATATTGATGGTGGCGTATGTTATTTAGTATGGAAAAAAGATTATAATGGCTTGGTTAATTTTAAATATAAACCAAAAGACGAAGAAGCGATATATTCAAAAAGATATCTTAAAACAGAATATTCAAATACTGTTATAAGGGATTATCGACAATCATCAATTATAAAAAAATCTTCTAGCAAAAAGCAATTTAGTGAAATTGTTTCATACAGAAATCCTTATGGACTTTCTGCCGATTTGTTTAATGATCTTGAAAAATATAAAGATTTGGACATTAGTTTTAGTGAAAAAGCAAATTGCGTAAAAATCTATGGTGTAGCTGGTAAAAAAGGTGGTGCTAAAAGAGTTGTTGGGTTTATAGATAAAGACAAAATTACTAAAAATAGTGGCAATATCAACAAATATAAATTATATTTCTCAAAAGCATATATGACAACTTCAACAGTTCCTCCTGAAATTATTGTTGGAATGCCGGATAGTTTATGTACAGAGACGTTTTTGGAAATAGGACCATTTAATATGCTTACGGATGCACAGAATTGTTTAAAGTATATTAAGTCAAAATATTTTAGAGCATTACTATTTTATAATAGACATTCGTTGAATATATCTAAAGAGTCCTTTATTCTTATCCCTCTTCAAGATTTTACAGACAAGTCTGATATAGATTGGTCAAAATCTATACATGAAATTGATTTGCAGTTATATAAAAAGTATGGACTTGACCAAAACGAAATTAACTTTATTGAATCTCATGTAAAGGAGATGAAATAATGGCAAAGATAAAAATTAAAACAGCTGAAAAAGTTGCTCCTATGATTTATGCTTATACAACCCCTGGTGTGGTCTATCACGATGGTTGGACAAAGATTGGATACACTGAAAGAGATGTTGATGCAAGAATAAAAGAGCAAACACAAACAGTAGATGTTGTGGCAAAAAAAGAATGGCAAGACCTTGCGATATTTTCCGATGGAAAAACAAGATTCACAGACAAAGAGTTTCACTCATATCTTGCTAAAAATGATATTAAAAGAAAAGATCCAAAACCTGATGCAGAAGGCTGCCCAGAATGGTTTTATATTTCTGGTGATGAATCATATATTTTGTTTGGAAAGTTTAAAAGAGATAAAGGTGTTTTGCACACTTTAGGTGTTATCCCATATGTTTTAAGAAAAGAACAAAAAGATGCAGTCAAGCAAACAAAAGATTACTTTTTAGACAACTCTCACAAAGCTGAATGTTTGTGGAATGCAAAGCCAAGATTTGGCAAAACATTATCAACTTATGATTTATGTAAGGCACTCCCTAACATTAACAAAATACTTATTGTAACCAATAGACCGGCTATTGCAAACTCATGGTATGATGATTATGTTAAGTTTATGGGAACAGAATCAGGATATTATTTTGTAAGCAATGTTGATGGTCTTAAAGACAAAAAATATGTATTATCAAGAGAAAAATATCTTGACCTAATATCTGAACCAAATCACAAAGGCTGCATAGAATTTGTGTCTCTTCAGGACCTTAAAGGTTCAATATACTTTGGTGGTATGTTTGATAAACTTAGAGAAGTTGCTGACCTTGAATGGGATGTTTTGGTTATTGATGAAGCACATGAAGGAGTTGATACTTACAAAACCGATGTGGCATTTGACCAAATAAAAAGGAGATACACTCTTCACTTATCTGGCACACCTTTTAAAGCACTTGCAAATGATAAGTTTCCACCAAAAGCAATTTATAACTGGACTTATGCTGATGAACAAAAAGCAAAACATGAGTGGAATGAATCAAGTGAAGAAGAAAATCCTTATGCTAACCTTCCTCAACTTAATCTTTTCACCTACAAAATGTCAGATATTATTCGTGACAAAGTAGAACAAGGTGCAGACTTTGACAACGATGGACAAAATGAAGCATTTTGCTGGGACTTAAACGACTTTTTTGATACAAATGCAAGTGGTGAATTTATACATAATGATGCAGTGGATAAATTTTTAGATGCCCTAACAAAACAAGAAAAATTTCCATTTTCAACCGAAGAATTACGAAAAGAATTAAAGCACACATTGTGGTTGCTTAAATATGTTAGCAGTGCAAAGGCTCTCGCTAAAAAGTTGCAAAATCATGAGGTTTTCAAAGATTACAAAATTGTCCTTGCGGCTGGCGATGGTAAGATAGACAATGAAGGGAATTCTAGTGATGAAATAAGTTTTGAAAAGAATATCAAAAACTCTTATGATAAAGTTGTTGAAGCAATAAAAAACAACGATAAAACAATTACTATTTCCGTAGGGCAACTTACAACTGGCATTACCATTCCAGAATGGACTGCTGTTATGATGCTTTCAAACGTAAAGAGCCCTGCACTATATATGCAATCGGCTTTTAGAGCACAAAATCCATGTTTATTTAAAAATGGAAGTGAGAGTTACAGAAAACAAAATTCTTATGTATTTGACTTTGATCCTGCAAGAACGCTTACTATTGTTGAAGAATTTGCAAATGACCTTATGGCTGACACAGCAAAAGGTCGTGGAGACTCTGATACTAGAAAACAACATGTAAGAGAACTTCTTAACTTCTTCCCTGTATATGGCGAAGATCCAAATGGTGAAATGATTGAACTTGATGCTGAAAAAGTTTTATCAATACCAAGGTCAATTCATGCAAAAGAAGTTGTTCGCCGTGGATTTATGAGTAATTTCTTATTCCAAAATGTAGGAAATATATTTAATGCTCCAAAGGAAGTTTTGGATATTCTTCAAAAATTTGAACCTATCAAAGAGCCTGTTGGAATAAAAGAAGATACAAAAGAAGAACTTAATTTAGATGATGAAGGAAATGTTGTAATTCCAGAAGAACAAGTTATTGGAACTGCAAATAATGTTTTTGGAGAAAAGATTTATGGAGATATTGAACAAAGTTTAATAGACACTGTTACAACAATTCAAAAAGAAAATGAAAGCACACATAAAAAAGATGAAAAACTTAATGCTCTTTTAGATGCATTCCACACAAATATTACAGACACACTAGTTAAAACTGCAAAAGAAAATTATGGCAGTGATTTATCTAAATCTACTCAGCAAGCACTTGTTAGAAAGATAAACACAACGGCAGATACTTTTGTAAAAAAACAATATGGCAATTATCAAATAAGCAACAACAAACTTGAAAATGAAAGATCAAAAGAACTTGAAAATGCAAAACAAACTGGAAATATTCATAAGATTGCAGAAATCAACACAAAATTTGATGAAAAGAAAAAAGAAATTGAACAGAACTTTATGAGTTCTATTCAATCTGAAGTTAAAAATGTTATTGATAATGCAGGCAGAACAATTGTTGATGCCGTTGAAACGGATAAAAAAGAAAAACAAAAAGATTCTTTAATGGATAATGTCCGTGACCATTTAAGAGGCTTTTCAAGGACTATCCCATCATTTTTGATGGCATATGGAGATGAAAATACTACCTTGGAGAATTTTGATAAAATAATACCGGATGAAGTGTTTAAAGAAGTAACAAGTATTTCACTAGATGATTTTAGAAAGTTAAGAGATGGCTTTGATTATGTTGATGAAAACGGCGAAAACAAACATTATAATGGATTTTTTGATTCAGTGGTTTTCAATGATTCAATAAAAGAATTTTTGAAGAAAAAACAAGATCTCGCAAATTACTTTGACGACAACTCAAAAGAAGATATTTTTGACTATATTCCACCTCAAAAGACCAATCAAATATTTACACCAAAGAAAGTTGTCAAAGAAATGGTAGATAATCTTGAAAAAGAAAATCCAGGTTGCTTTGATGACCCAAATCATACTTTTATAGACCTTTATATGAAATCAGGACTTTATATTGCAGAAATTGTTAAAAGGCTTTATAGAAGTACAAATATGAAAAAACTTTATCCAAATGATGCCGACAGATTAGGTCATATTTTTGCAAAACAAGTGTATGGCTTAGCACCAACAGAAATTATTTACAGAATTGCAAAATCATTCATATTAGGTTTTGACAAAGATATAAAAATAGATAAACACAATCTAAAACAGTTTGATTCCCTGCCTTTTGCCCAAGATGGGACACTTAAACAAAAACTTGATGAAGTGTTTGGAGAATAACCTACAATAATTAACGAAGGACGGATTAAAATCCGTTCTTTTTTATTGCTAGGGTGGAGCTATCGGTGCTAGTGTGGCTGTTTTTAGGCGTCCCTATATATGTATAAAAAATATTGAATTATTTTTTTCTCTCACACGAGAGTGTTTATATTAGCTCCAAAAACTCCACCAACTTCAACCACTAGTATAAAAATATATAAATATAGATATAAGGTGTCACACGTATCACAAGGTGTCACACATAGCCTAAAACTCTGATAAATAAAGGATTTTAGCAATCAAACAAGTGTGATACCTTAAAAATCAAGGTGTCACACTTAAAAATGAACAAAAAGTCGCAAAAACACTAAAAGGTAAAAGAGGTTTAAGTGTCACTTTACACTAGTATAACAAGTGTGACACGTGTGATACGTGTGACACCTTACGTATAAAATCAATAAATTTTTAGAGATATTTACAAAAAAATATCTCTTTTTTAATTCCCGTGTTGACAGATGGTGTCAATACGGGATTGTTATTATAAAAAAGTTAAACAAACAATTTTAACCTGTTCAAATGCTGAACAAGACTATGCTCTAAAATTAGTGCAGAAGCTAAAAACTTTTCCCGTGTCACAAGACGGTAGTGATACGGAGATGATAAATTAAATATGAAAATATTTTTAGCTGTGCCAAATGATGGCAGTCCTAAACTTGTAAAATTAAAGAAAAATATTTCCCGCTGTCAAAGATGTGTTTACAACGGAGGTTTTAAAATAAAAAATATTCCCCGCACGGACAAATGGTGTCTACGCGGAAATTGTAAAATTGGCTTAAATAAATTCCCCGAACGGACAAATGGTGTCCGAGCGGGATTGTTAAAATGTAGACAGAATTTATCTCAAGGGTTCAAATGGTGAGCCATTGACATTGTTAGAATTGAATAAAAGGGGCGAAAAAATATGAAAATTTAATTCCGCTGTGCAAAGGGCTTGCACAACAAACTTTATAAAATATTGTCAGAAAGCTATTCCGATACGACAAATGGTGTCATATCGAAAAAGTTAAAATATTTTTGAAAATTAAATCCCGATATATCAAATGGTGATACATCGGACTTGTTAAAATTAAAATAATCAATAAAAATAATTCCCGTAGTACCAAATGGTGGTACCACGGGATTGATAGAATGAAAATGTAAATAACCAAACTTGGTTTTACCGAAGGACTGCAGACTTCGTTAAAATATATGCCAAAGCAAAAAACTGATCAATCTTTGTGGAGGCAAAAAATTTAAATAAAGGAGATAAAAATGAAAATTAAAAACCTACAAAAGGAGCATGTGATCTATGCGACCAAAAATCTTTAATTTCCCACAAGTAACATTACTTAGACTGGGGTTAAATCTAAAAGAAATCTTATTCCTTGACTATCTTCAGCAATTTGCAGGAAGTGGTCACATGAGAAGTAAACGAGTTGATGAAAAGTGGTATTACAAAATCACCTACAAAAAGATAATGGAGGATCTGCCAATACTAAACATTAAGGAAAGGCAAATAAGAAACATGATAACAAGACTTGAAAAAATTGGCATCATGAATAGGCTGTCTGACATTAAAAGAGAAATGTATCTAGAAATAGATTTCAATGCTGTTTACGGATTTACATTGCCGACTCGTTTCAACTTATCGGAAATCGGCTTCCACAACGAAGGCAACGGACTGCTGACAATAGATTATTATGATATTAAAAAAATTAAAATAATACATGATAACGCGCGCGTGAAAGATCTAGATAAAAATAATCTTCTCACTCACCTTCTTGCTAAACTCAAATTGCGTTTTGGAGAAACTCTATTTAAGGCTTATATTGATGAATTATTGTACATTGATGAAATAACAGATACATATATCCTTTTTGATGTCTCAAATGTTAAAGTTCTTGGATCGCAATATGGAAATAAGTTTAAGGAAGCTTTTGATTAAATAATAAAAGAACTGGTGGATGCATAACACCCCCAGGGCGGTCAAATCTCTAGCTGAAGCCCTATAAAGAGCGGGACGACAGTCGCACGCAAAAATTCGCGAAATCAAAAATCAAAAATTTTTAGTAAAAATTCTATTAAAAAGTTAGAAAAATAAAGTAGTTTTGCACTTTTTGATTTCAAAATAAAAATCAAAAATAATCAAACCAAAATCAAAACAATCAAAATATGCGAAATTTCAGTCGGCAATTTTATGAAAATACAAGCCATTATTTAAGTTTTAAGAGTGATAAATTTTGAGTTGGATAAATTATCAAGTGGACTACCAAAAAATCAAAAAAGGCACGATTTTGACCGAAATAACAAAGATACAAAGGTAAACAGAAACAAAGCAAAAAAAGAATTCAAAGATACAAAGTTTAATTTTGAATATATTTCGCTGTTTTACTGGACTTGTATATTCTTTTGCGGTACTTTTTGTTTCGCATAGGAATTCAAGTCCAGTTGAGATCAGCACCTGGAGGAAAACATGCAAAGAATTAGAACAATAACCGAAACTTTACAAATGATTAAACAAGAGGATCCTAACACTAGTCTTAGTGAATTCTTAATAAGAAAACTAGCAAATAACTATAAAATTCATTCCATAAAAACTGGCAAGAAGATAATGATTGACTACGATTCATTACTCGCCTTCTTACAGAGCAAAGAATATGAACTACCAATGGAACAAGTGATAATTGGATAAAAGGAGAAGATAAAATGGCATGTGTAAGAAAGAAAAAATTAAATGACGGAACAATATCCTATAGAATACAAGTAAAGGCAAAAGACCTTAGGACTGGACAATTTATAGCTAAGTCAATGTGCTGGAGAAAGCCAAACGACTTAACTGAAATTCAAGCAAAGAAAGAATTGCAAAGGGTTTGCCTAGATTTTGAAGATAAATTCAAGAAACAACTTAATGGTATGCTTGCAGTAGATAATGACATAACCTTTATAGATTATGCCAATAAGTGGCTTGAAAAGATAAAGAACACCAGATCACTAAACTACTACATTAAAGGTAAAGACAATATTAGAAAGTTTGATGCTTACTTTGGCAATATTAAACTCAACCAAATAACACCAATAATGGTGCAAGGCTTCTTAGATGAAATGATGGCAAAGAAATATGAGCAGAGATATGCAATCCTAAAAAGAGATTTAACACAATACTTAAAATCTCACTTCATAAAACTGGTTGATGCTACTAGAAATAGTGGCATCTCTAGATCAATATATTACTCAGCCAAAGTTGGCAATGGTATAAGAATTGATAGCGCCAAAACAATATGCAGTGCACTAAACCTAAACTTTGATGAATGGTTTGATGTTAAAGTAATTAGCCATCCATACGCAAAAGAAACAATACTAAAACTAAAAAGAACACTCGCAACAATTTTAGCCGATGCAAAAAGACAAAGATTAGTTGAGCATAACTTTGCTTCCCGTGACTACATCGCACCAATACAAGGCTATAAAAAGGAAGTTAAGATACTTAATGACAAAGAGGCAAAGAAACTTGCCCAATACTTAGATAACCTAGACAACCCAAGATGGAAGATTGCCTTGCTCATGCACTCTTTATGGGAATAAGGCGTGGCGAACTTGCTGGTCTTGAATGGAAAGATATAGACTTCGAAAATAAAACAATGACCATTGCAAGATCTGTTCAGGACATAGCGGGATTTGGGATAATCACCAAAGAGCCAAAGACAGAGAATTCAAAATGCACAATCTCCATGCCAGATAAACTTATTGAATACTTACACGAATACGAAGCTTGGTGGCTAAATAGAAAACATTATCTAGGCGATAGACTTGGTGACACGGACAGGCTCTTCTGCAGAGAAGATGGTAGAGATATCTGTCCAGGGCTGTTTAGAGTATGGCTCCAAAAAATACTTGCACGCGCTGGACTGCCAATCGTTACACTCCACTCACTTAGACACACTAATATAACATTACTGCTTAACTCAAGTGTTGATATGAAGACAGTTTCAACGCGTGCAGGCCATGCCAGAGCAAGCACAACAAGCGACTTCTATTCTCACTTCTTGCAAAATAGCGACATTCATGCCTCAGAAAAAATCAATAAAATTTTTGGATAAAAATTGACACACTTTAGTGCAATTTGAAAAATAGTATGCTAAACTAAAAAAGTTTTACATATAATTAACAAATTTTTTTATGAAAAGTGTTGTAAAAATTACAAAATGTGTTATAATAGAATGGTATCATATATGATATCAAAAGGTCTGTAGGTAACATATTATAAAAGGAGAAAGTTGTTTGAGTAATTTTGATAAATTCCTCGAAAAACTACTTCAAAAGCCACCGCGCACAGATATTTCATTTGAAGAAACATATAACTTTTTAACAAGTGATAAAGTGGGTTTTATCTCTTATGATAATGGAGGCAGCCACTGTAAATTTAGAAAAGATGGTTTACTATTAACAATACCTAGAAAAACATTAAAGTGTTATATGATAAAACAAATTATTGAAGTACTGCAAGATATGGATTTGATTTAGTAATAAGGAGATTAACATGTTTAATTTTAGAATGAATTTATACCCTGTCGAGACTTGTGATGGTATACAATGGAATGTTGAGTATCCTGATATTAAAGGTGTCGGTGGCGCAGGGACAACACAAGCTGAAGCAATAGCAGATGCTGAGGAAAATATGAAAATGCACTTACAATTTTTAGAAGAAGAAGGACTACCTTTACCCAAACAAGACAACACTGATCTAATAAATCAGTATAGTGGTAAATTTACAGTGAGATTGAGCAAAAAACTTCATAGAGCGGCAACAAAAATGGCTGAAGATGAAGGCATTAGTTTAAATTCTTTTATTGTTGAGGCGTTATCAAGATATTGTGGACAACAAGAAAGGTTAACTGCAGAAAATCTAAAACCGGTTATTTTATGTGATTTTGAAGGACGTAATTATTTAGGAGGTATTTATTCAAATGTTATTAGAAAATAAAATTGAAATAAAAGTTGACAGAATAGAGTTTATTGGGTTAGAAAATTTAAACAATAATCAAATTAAGGTAAACATGCAAGATAAAGTTGAAAATATTGAAATTTTACAGGATAAAGTCTTTATAAAAATCAGCAGAACTTTAGAATGCATTCCAAAAAGTTTATTCAACATATATACTTCCTTTATGGTTACTCGATTTTTAGATAATAAATCCGATATAAATTTAGATAAGTTAAAAGAAGATATTTTACAAAATCCCAATAAGTATATTGGCCCTGCATATTCACTTTCTTCTAATGTTATTTCAAACTTAATCGCTATTACTGGGAATATACCAATAATAACCCCACCAAATTTTACTTTAGATCAAAAAAAGACGACTAATTAAAGCCGTCTTTTTATTTATTAAAAATAAAATCAAGTATTACTTTAGCTATTTCTGTATTTGGGCATTCCCTCATGTCTGGAATTCTAATTGCAAGACATCCTTTACTTTTTCCTCTATTAACAGATGAAATGTAAGCATTAAATTCTTTTTGAAAAAGTTTAAAATTCTCTAAATTCCTAAATGATTGTTTTTCTGAATATACAATACTCCACATTTTATCAAATTTATCATAATCTTCTAAATTGTGCTTGTTGGAATCATCTAAGCTTACAACTTTCATGTATTCATTTTCATAAGTCATTGGCCTACTATTCCAATGTTTGTTAGTTTCAATGATATCATTATAGTTATATAAAATTTGTTTTAATACTTCTATATTCATAAAGCTCCTTACAAATCTTGAATTTTAAAATTGGTGTGAGTATGCAGATTTGAACTGCAGACCTTCCGCTTAGGAGGCGGACGCTCTATCCAGCTGAGCTATACCCACATATGAGTGATTTTGTTGTGTTATTGGGGTTGATTTTTGTTTTGGGTACAATTTGGGTACAAATTGTATTTTGTGGCTGTTTGTTTTGTTTGAAACTATGCGTAATTTCGGGCAGTTTAGCGATTTTTATCTTGTTCAATGCGATACTTAGAAAACCGTTGCTCTATCCTGCTGAGCTACGAGAACATATAACAATAATAGTTTAACACAAAGTGAGTTTTGTGTAAACAAAATTTTCTATTAAAAATATTTTTATCATAAAAAAGATTAAATAAATTTGTAAAAAATGGTTGACATTATATCAACTATTTGATATGATAACTATGCTTTTGAAAAAGAGCGTATTCCTCGTTAGCTCAGCGGTAGAGCAACCGGCTGTTAACCGGTAGGTCGTCTGTTCGAACCAGACACGGGGAGCCAGAATAGGTACACAAATATGTGTGCCTTTTTTGTTTTGTTTTTTACGACCTATCGGTTGCTTGGCAAAGCCAAGGCAAACGAAGTTTGCAAACAGCCGAAGGCTGATCGCCAAGGAAATGTTTTACAGAACATTTCCTGCGTAACGTGACGAGCGAAGCGAGTGTAGGAATATTACCGGTAGGTCGTCTGTTCGAAGAAGTTGCGGGGAGCCAGAATAGGTACACAAATATGTGTGCCTTTTTTGTTTTGTTTTTGCGACCTATCGGTTGCTTGGCAAAGCCAAGGCAAACGAAGTTAAAAAAACAATCCTACAATTTTGATTTTGGGGATTGCTTTGTGTATTCTAATCGGTTAAATAAAATGTGCAAGTTGATAATTTTTTTCGTTTAATTTTTAATTCTTTACCATTCTGCATAACAAGTGAATATCCTTTTTGATAAGGACATTTGTCGCAAGAACTTCCAAGGTCATTTTTAAGAGGACAATGGCGAAGTGTCATATATGCAAACTTTGTCTTTGGTGTAATTGAATCTTCGCTACATATAATTGGCAAGTTATAGTAATTTGCACTGTAATGATTATAAACATTAAGCCCACCACCAATTACAATTTGGGTGTTAAAGGTGAGTGCATAATAGTTGTTTGCAATAATTGGCAACTTGTATTTTTCTACTATGTTTTTTAGAAGCTCAACATCTTGTTTTGTTGCAAAGTTCGGCAAGTCAAGGTACATTTTTTTGTTTTGTTTTTTGCAATGTTCACAAAATGTCAAAATATCTTCTTCATTATAATATTCGGGGGAATAGATAATGTTTGAATTTTTAAGATAATCTGTTTTACTTTCCACAATTTGAAAATCATCAAATATAATTGCATCATGATAATTTTCAATTTTTTGTTTTTCAATATTATGTCTTAAGTTTAGCATAACAAATTCTTTTAACTTTTCATAAAATGTTCTTCTAAATTCATTTAAAATAGATTTTGGGACAAAAACATTGTCTGTATTAAATTCTATTGTTGGAGAAAAATATTCATTCTTTTGAAAGCATACAGCAACATCTTGTAAAGTAAGTCCTTGATTTTTTGCTGGTTCAAGGATTTCACCAAATAGTTCAAATTTTTTACCCAAGATACATGTTTTTGCATAAATTTTTTGATTTTGAAGGGCAGTTATCTCAATTTTTAGCTTTTTTTTGTTTTCAAAAGCCAAAACTTGTTCTTCTTTGTTGTAGTCCAAAATTATATTAACATAATTTCCAATATATGCCTTTTGAGTTGAAGTTGTCATATATAAATTTGTGTCAATTTGTTTTAAATCAAATAGAGAAATTGTACTAACTTCTTTTATCCCATCAAAAAGTTTTATTGAAGATTTTTTTGATAAGTCATAATTACTTGTAAAATATATCTCATTAAATTTTTTGCCATAGTTTACTTTTTTTACTTCGCCAATTTTTATGCCAATATGATTGTTATAGTTGGAAATGATTTTACCATTGCCATCAAAATATCCAGCAGTGTAATCTCTATTGAATGCAAGTTTCAAGTTTTGCTCGTTGATAGTTTTTCCAAGCATTGCTTTTTTATATTCACTTGTTGCCATTGCAACATAAAATGGGCGTCTTGCTCTTCCTTCAATTTTTAATACATCAACACCGGCATTTTCAAGTTCGGGAAGCCTTTTTGACATATTAAAATCCTTTGCACTTAAAAGGTATCCTTCTTTAAGTTCTTTCCCATCCTTTTTTAAGGTGTAAGGAAGTCTACATAATTGCTTGCACTTGCCTCGGTTTCCACTTGCATCAAGAAGATATGAACTAATGTAGCAGTTTCCCGAAAAGCATACACACAATGCACCTTGGCAGAAATATTCTATTTCTACATCAAGATTTTCTTTTATGCGTTTTATCTCGTCAAGCAAAACTTCACGAGCAAGAACAATACGCCTAAACCCAAACCGTGATAAATACTTTGCACCTTCAAAATTACATATCGCCATTTGAGTGCTTGCATGAATTTCAATTTGTGGATAATATTTGTGCAATAAATAGGCAAGTCCAATGTCTTGAATAATAAAACAATCAACACCTTTATTGTATGCCGAAACAACCAAATCAACTGCATCAAGTATTTCTTCATCATTAAAAAGAATATTAACTGTCATGTTAATTTTTACATTATGTATGTGTGTGAAAAAAACTATTTCATCAAGGTCGTCAAAAGTGAACCCTTGAATATTGTTTCTTGCGTTAAATTTGCTGATGCCAAGATATACTTCATCTGCACCATTATACACTGCCATTTTTAAACTTTCAAAGTTTCCTGCCGGAGATAATATTTTCATACAGGCAGTATAACATAAAAATTTAAAATCGTGAACACAAAATTACAAAAAGATTTAATTCCCTACTTGACAAAAGTGAATTTAGGAGTTGTAGTTGTATGTATTTACAAAAAGCAAACCAATATGTGGCTAACAAATTTTTGTTAGTGACTATTTTTTTACTTTAAGTTTATAAGAAAAAATAAAAGGAGAAATGTATATATGACATGGTTTGTTGATATGTTGGGACAGACATCTCTTGTGACTCAAATTATAGTTTCACTGGCAGTCATGATGTTATTTGGTTTTTTGCTGACAAGACTTACAAAACTTGTAAAACTACCAAATGTTACTGGTTATATAATCGCTGGAATTATTATTGGTCCTTACTGCCTAAACCTTGTACCAAGTGGAATAATTACAAAAATGGATTTTGTTTCGGATATTGCTTTGGCATTTATTGCGTTTAGTGTGGGCGAATTTTTTAAACTTGACACATTGAAAAAAAGTGGTTGGAAAATAATTGTTTTAACAATATTTGAAGCACTTATGGCATCAATTGTTGTGTTTGTTGTAATGTTCTTTATTTTGCATATAAGCTTATCTTTCTCAATTGTTCTTGCCGCTCTTGCGTCAGCAACAGCTCCTGCATCAACAATTATGACAATAAGACAAACAAAGGCAAAAGGCGATTTTGTTGACACATTACTTCAAGTTGTAGCCTTGGATGATGTTGTCAGTTTGGTTGCCTACAGCGTTGCAATTTCTGTCGCAATGGCAGGGAATGGTGGTGATGGTTTTAGTTTCGCTGTGGTTGGCTTACCAATTCTCAAAAATCTTGCATGTCTTGTTATTGGTGCAATACTTGGATTTGTTTTGGCATTGCTTATGAAAGTTAAACATAGTTCAGATAATAGACTTATTATTGTTATTTGTGTTTTGTTTGTCTTTTGTGCAATAGGCTCATTACTTGATGTTTCGCCATTGCTTGGTTGTATGATTATTGGAATGGTATACATAAACGTGTCAAAAGACGAAAAATTATTCCTTCAAGTCAATTATTTTAGTCCACCAATCTTGTTGTTATTTTTTGTAAGTTCTGGGCTTAAATTTAATTTGTCATCATTATTTGCTGGGTCGACTGCTGTATTTACAATTCCACTTTGGTCAATTGGACTTATTTATTTCTTCACAAGAATAATAGGAAAATATTTGGGGGCATATCTTGGATGTTTGACTATCAAGAAGAAAAAGGAAGTTCGTAATTATTTAGGATTGGCACTTATTCCTCAGGCAGGGGTCGCAATAGGTCTTGCTGCAATGGGGGCAAGGACAATTGGTGGAGAGCTTGGTAGTGCACTGCAAACAATAATTTTGGCATCAAGTGTGCTTTATGAATTGATTGGACCTGCGTGTGCAAAATTGTCACTATTTTTATCAAAATCATATTCAACAAAATTGGAAGATGTTACAACAGATGTTCCACCAACCACAAATAGCGGTGAGCAAAAAACAGCTGCACAACTTTTGATTGAAAGAATTCAAAACATTTCAAATAAAAACAAGTTTGAAATTTCACAAGAAGAAAAAGAAGAAAATGCATTTAACGAGGCGGGCGAAGAAGACCTTGAAATGTATTACAACGATTTTAGAAATCGTAATTTAAGAAGAAGATTATAAAGGAGAATTTTATGAATATTATAGATCCATTAGCAACAGTTATGGGAGAGTGGTCAGCAAAGATAACTGTCGGTTCAATTTTTTTAAGATTATTTTTGGCAATATTTTTGTCAGCAATTTTGGGTTGTGAAAGAGCAAGTAAAAGACATTCGGCAGGCTTAAGAACATTTATGGTAATATGCCTTGCGTCAACAATAGCAAGTATGCTTGATGTATTTTTTATTGAAACATATGGACTTTCATTCCCAATCATCTCTCTTGGAGCAGTTATCGCTCTTGCATCAATAAGTAATAGTTCGATTATTTTTTCTGCAAAAAGTCAAATAAGAGGACTTACAACATCGGCAAGTTTGTGGGCATGTGGCATAATTGGATTGTGCATTGGTGTTGGTTTTTATACTATTGCACTTATAGGTTTTGCAATCTTGTTGTGTAGTTTGTCATTGCTCCCAGGAGCAGAGAGATTTTTGAAAAATCGTTCAAATCATTTTGAAATCCATTTGGAATTGGATAACAAAAGTAGTTTGCCAAACTTTATGACAACAATAAGAGAACTTGGACTTAGAATTGATGAAATTGAATTAAACTCTGCATATCTAAATTCGGGATTAAGTGTGTATAGTGTAAGTTTGACGATAATTAGTCCAGAATTGAAAAAATACAAAACTCATACTGAAATAATTTCAGCAATACAATCTCTTGAATATGTTAATTATATCGAAGAAATGAAATAATAAAAATGCGGGCAGATTTATGCCTGCATTTTTATATTGCATAACAAAAAAATATTTTGTATAATTATTTTAGGAGAATTTATGACAACTGAAGAATTAGTAAAATTACCTATTGCAGAGTTAGTTGATATGGGTATATGTCCAACTTGTTTGAACAGAGAAACAAATGGTGGGGTTTATGGTGATGATAGTAAATTAAGAATTTATGAAGACAAAGATATTGATTGTTTATTTGTTGCAAATCCAAGAGCAAAAGGTCATATGTCAATTATAAGCAAAACACATTATCACGATATGAGTGAAGCACCTGATGAACTTAATGAAAAAATTGTTAGATTTGCAAAACAATTTATGATTGCAATAAAACAAATTTATGGTTGTGAAAGGGTGTATATGTGTACGATGTGTGATGGTGCAAATAATCATTATCATATACAACTTATTCCAAGATATAAAGATGAAAAGCGTGGTTCAACAAATTTTGTAAAACCAAGAATTGAGTATGTTTTTGATAAAGAGAAAACCGAAAAAATGAAAGAATATATAAATAATTATTCAAAAAAAGAGAATTAGTTTTTAATTCTCTCCCATGAAAATTCATCTCTGCCAAAGTGCCCAAAGCAAGCAGTATTTTTATAAATAGGTTTATTTAAGTCGAGTTCGCTAATTATGTTTTGTGGGCTAAAATCAAAATTTTGGCTTACATAATCATAAATTTTTTTGAGTTCGACTTTTTCTGTTCCAAATGTGTCAATGTATATTGAAATAGGTTTTTTTAGACCAATTCCATATGATACACCAATTTCACATCTGTCAGCTAATTTGTGGGCGACAATGTTTTTTGCCACATATCTTGCATAATATGCACCGCTTCTATCTACTTTGCTAGCATTTTTGCTTGAAAAGCAACCACCACCAACTTTTGCTAGACCACCATAAGTGTCAACAACAATTTTTCTTCCAACACACCCGCTATCTGAAAATGAACCCCAAATAGTAAACTTACCACTAGGGTTAATTATGTAATTTGTATTTTTTATCATTTTTTTGTAACTCAACAAAACAGGTGTCAGCACTTTGTCTTTTATAGTCTTCTTTATTTCTTCCAATTCAATTTCTTTGCTGTGAGAAACCGATATAAGAACTGTTGTTATATTTTGTGGTTTATCATCATTATATTCAACGGAAACTTGACATTTTGCATCGGCAAAATAGTTGTTTGTTGTTTTTCTAAAATTATCATATTGTTGCATAATTTTGTGAGCAAGCAAAATTGGGAGTGGCATATATTCCTTTGTTTCGTTTGTTGCATATCCAAACACAATTCCTTGGTCGTTTGCACAAATTTCTTGTTTTACAACTGCTTGATTTATGTCCGGACTTTGCTCGCTAATTTCTTTGATTATTTCAAAGTCTTGTGTGTAGCCAATATCTCTCAAAACCTTTTTTGCAATTTTATCATAGTTAATTGTTGCTTTTGTTGTAGCTTCACCATAGATAAATAATTTGTTGTTTTTTATGGCACATTCAACTGCCATCATTGAGTTTGGGTCTTGTGATAATGCTTCGTCCAAAAATGAATCGGCAATAAAATCACAAGTTTTGTCAGGGTGTCCGATATTAACACTCTCGCTTGTTAAAATTTTTTTCATATATTTTTACCTTTTATTATATATTTCCATAAAAAAATTCCATCGAAATCGATGGAATATATATAACAAAAAATAAACCATCGAAATCAGCCTTTAGCACCTTTTCAAAAGATAGGTTGCTGTGTGGTCATAGGGGCTGTCCCTTACACACTCTTTATGGATAATTCTATATTACAACAAATAATTTATATTGTCAAATGTTATGCTTAAGAAATGAAGCAACTTGTGGGGCACAAATTATAAACCAACTTGCATAATTTTGTGGCGAATAGACTAATTCTTTGTTTAGTTCGTCAATGCTAATCCATTTATAGTCGCTTGCTTCTTCCAAGTTTAGTTTTATATCGCCATTATACTTTCCAATAAGAACATGGTCAAGTTCGTATTCATACAAATCATCAGCAAACTTATGCATATATGTAAATGTAAACAACTCTCTTAAATCGGTCGAAATGCCTAGTTCCTCGGCAAGTCTGTTTTTTGCAGATAAAACTATGTTTTCATCTTTTTGTGGGTGAGAGCAACACGCATTTGCCCAAAGACCGCCACTATGATATTTGCTTTCGGCACGCTTTTGAATTAAAATTTCTTTGTTGTCATTGTACAAAAATACACTAAATGCTCGATGAAGTACTGGGGATTTGTGAGCATCCTCTTTTGATATAACACCCAATTGATTGTCAAAAATATCAACCTTCACTAAATTATTTCTAATCATACTATCTCCTTAAATAATATATTAAAGTATACAAAAAAATTGTCAATTTGACAAATCATTATGCAAAAACAAAGAATAAAAACAATAAAAATAATCAAAAAGTGGGGGCAATTGTAGAAATTGTATGTATATTGGTATCATGATAAATATAATATCAATTGCAAAAGCCCTTTTGTGTAATAGGAATTAAATGTATATTCGTAGTTGGTAAAGTTGTTTTTTAAAGAAATTTCTATGTTTTTAAAAAACAAATCAATATTAAATTTGTTTACTTCTGGAATATCTGCCAAATTATCGTTTAATATAAAAACGTACTGTATGTTATGATAAAAATGCCATATCAATTCTAATGTTTTGCTATATTTTGTATCTATACCAATATGGTCATAAATAAATGGGCTATTATTTGTACTGCATTTTGTAATGTCTTTGCATTTTATTTTATTATAAAAGCCTTTGCATTCTTTTTCTATGTCGTCAAATGATGTATCAAAGTCAATGCTGACTCTTTTGTTTTTTTATACATTTAATAATATTTAAAAAGGAAAGTCAATAAGACTTTCCTTTTTTTGATTTGGCAGAAGGAATGGGATTTGAACCCATGATACCTTTCGGTATACCGGTTTTCGAGACCAGCACATTCAACCGCTCTGACATCCTTCCATAACTTTAATATGATAACATAAATTGGGAAGGAATGCAAATTTTATTTTGGTTTTGTTTTGTAAATTGTAAATATTGTGTTAAGTTTGATTATGATATCCTCATTTTCAATAATTATGAATATTGGCATAAATATATAACGAATATAAAATATCATACTAGGATTTAATTTGTAATACACAACAAAGATGTTGGGATAAAATTATATTTGAAAAATATTTTGATAAGTGAAAATATTGTGTTATTATATTCTTAGGGGGAATTTATGGAAAGAACAAAAAAGATACTAATGATTTCGTCATTATCATGCCTTGCAGTTGCCTGTCTTATGTTGATTTTGGCTGTTTTTGGTGTTCCGGTTTTTGAAGGCTTTTTATTGAGATTGTTGCTTGTTGTAAGCACATTTGCAATTGCTTGTGGACTTGCTATTGGGGAAATATCTGTTATTCAAAAAAATAAAGTTTTGGGATATTTAAGTATTGGACTTTTGGGAGTGTCTGTACTATTTGCACTAATCATTTTTTGTTCAAGCATTTTGCAAAATGGTGGAGTGTTTGTAAAGATAACAGGGACATTTTCATTGCTTAGCATTTTGTTTATTATAATAGTTTCAAATTATATAAAATTAGGTAAGTCAATGCTTGGGCTTCAGATTCCAACATATATTGTGCTAATACTTTTAGATTTGTTTTTGATTATGCTTGTTTGCGGTGTATCTATGTTTGAGATAAAAGGCATGCTTGAAATATTTATTATTCTTATTATATTAAATGTAGGACTGTTGATTGCAACATCAGTAATTGCATCAAAAAAGAGAAATTCACAAGATATACCAAAAGTGAAAGATGAAAACAATATTAAAGAATTAAAATTGCAAATAGAAATTCTTAAGAATGAAAACGAACAATTAAAGAAAGAGAATGAAGAACTAAAAGCAAAATTAAAGTAAAAACAAAAGTTGTAAGCAAAAACGCTTACAATTTTTTATTGCAAGATAATTGCAAAATCATTTTCTTTTCATTAAGTTTTATGGTATATTGTTCCTAGGGAAGATTATATGGAAGAACAAAAATTAAGACTACTTGAAGGTATGGATTCATATTTACCACATGTTGATGGCGTAATTAATTGTATGAATAACTATTGCCTTAATGCCTATAAAAAAATTGATGTTTTGGCTATTGCGCCAAGATATAAAAAATATGTGGACAAAAGTCCATATGAAATAAAAAGATGTAAAAGTTTTTATTTCCCAGTGCTTGATATTCAATATGGACAAGCAACAAAAGATAAAAAGTTTTACAAAGAAATAATGTCAAGAGATTTTGATATTGTGCATTGTAATTCTCCTTTTAATATGGCAAAGTTTATGTTAAAAGTTGCAAAAGCAAAAAAGATTCCTGCAGTAATTACATTCCATTCTAATATGCGTCCAATATTTAGGTCGATTGTTAAATCAAAACTTATTGCAGAACAAATGGTTAAAAGTTTGGGAAAAACTTATAATCAATATGATGAAGTATTTGTATGCTCTCCGCTTGTTGCAGAACAATGCAGGTCATTTGGTTATACTGGAAAAATATCATATTTACCATTTGGAACAAATATACCAAAATGTGAAGATAAAACTGAATACATAAAACAAGCGAATGAAGAACTAAAATTAGATGAAAATGATTTGGTATTCTTATATGTTGGAAGAATTGAAAAATTAAAAAGAGTTGACTTTATATTAAACAGTTTAAAAATCTTAAAAGATGAAGGAATAAAATTCAAATTTTTTGCAGTTGGCAAAGGCTCTGATATGGACAAGTTGCAAAAGTTAAAAAAGAAACTTGGCTTTACTGATAAAGAAGTAATATTTACTGGTTTTGTTGATTCAAAACTATTCCCACTCTTATATTCAAGGGCAAATCTATTTTTATTCCCATCATTATATGATAATTTTGGATTGGTAAAAGTGGAAGCGGCAGCATTTGATACCCCAGGCTTATTTATTGAAGGGTCTTGTGCTGGTTATGGTGTTACAGATGGTGTTAATGGATTTTTATCAAAGGACACAGTTGAAGATTTTGCTGACAAGATAAAACAAGCAATAGCTGACAAAGAAAAGTTAAAAGAGATTGGTAAAAATGCAGGTAAAGATTTGTATATATCTTGGGAAGAATGTACTAACCAATTTATTGAAAGATTAAAAGAAGTTGTTAGGAGATATAAAGATGAAAATAAGAAGTAGAGCACCACTTAGAATTGGACTTGCTGGTGGTGGAACAGATTTGTTAAGTTATAGTAGCATATATGGTGGTGCAGTTTTTAATGCAACAATAAGTATGTATGCTTACTGTTCAATTATACCAACAAATGATAATCGTATTAAAATTGTCGCATATGATAACAATAACACATTAGATACAGAAAGCGTTGACCATTTTGATATTGTTGACGATAATTTAATTCTTCACAAAGGTGTTTATAACAGAATTGTAAAAGACTATAATGGTGGAAAACCACTTTCATTTATTATGAGCACATCAAATGATGCACCAGTTGGTTCAGGTCTTGGAACTTCATCAACTATGGTTGTTGCAATTTTGGAAGCATTTAACAAATGGCTTGGACTTGGGCTTTCTGATTACAAAAAGGCAGAACTTGCTTATAGTATAGAAAGAGAAGACCTAAAACTTAGTGGTGGAAAACAAGACCAATACAGTGCAGTTTTTGGTGGTTTTAATCTTATGGAATTTAAAAAAGATGGGAAGACCATTGTAAATCCACTAAGAATTGACAAACAAACAATAAACGAGTTGGAGTGCTCTCTTTTGTTGTATTATAATGGAAGGAGTAGGAGTTCGGCACAAATTATTAACGAGCAAATTAAGAACACAAAAAACAAGAATGAAAAAACTGTTGACGCTATGCATGTGCTAAAACAATGTGCCTATGATATGAAAGATAGCATTTTGATAGGCGATATTGAAAGTTTTGCTCAAATATTAAGAGAAACATGGGAGAATAAGAAAAAAACATCATCAATTGTTTCTAACAAAGATTTGGAAACTGTTATAAATTTTGCAATGGCAAACGGGGCCGAAGCGGTCAAAGTTTCTGGTGCTGGTGGTGGTGGATTTTTAATGTTATACACAAATCCAATGAACAGGCAACAACTTATTGATGCTATGAAAAATTTGGATGGTGCATTATATCCTGTAAAATTTTCAAAATCAGGTGTTGATAGTTGGGTAATTGATTAAGGAGAATGTATGCAAGCACTTATTTTGGCTGGTGGAAAGGGAACAAGACTTTGTGAATTAACAAAAAACGAAATACCAAAACCAATGGTAAAAATGCTAGGCAAACCATTACTTGAATATGCGATAGATAGGCTAAAAGAAAATGGTATAACAGACATTTTTATAAGTATTGGTCATTTGCATGAAAAAATTGAAGATTATTTTGGCGATGGAAAAAATTTTGGAGTTAATATCACATACTTGTGCGAAAATGAACCATTAGGCTCGGGCGGAGCATTGTATTATTTGAAAGGTAAAGTTGAGTCTGATTTTGTTATTTGTTCGGCAGATGCAATTTTTGATATTAACATAAAAAGAATGTATGATTTTCATAAATCAAAGCATTCGTTAATAACATTATTCGCTCATCCAAATTTACATCCTTATGATAGTGATTTGATTATTACAGATGAGAATGATTGTGTAAAAGAAATAAATTTAAAAAATTCAAAAAGAGATTTCTATTATAACAATTTAGTAAATGCGGGCTTTTTTATAGTAAACCCAAAGGCACTTGAATATTTTACCGAATTAAAAAAGGTTAATCTGGAACACGATTTTGTAAACTACTTTGTGCCACAAAAATGTGTTTTTGCTTATAAATCAAGTGAATATATAAAAGATGTTGGAACTGTTGAAAGATTTAATTTGGCATCAAAAGATTTACAAAATAACATTGTTTTGCACAAAAATTTAAAATATAAGCAAAAAGCGATATTTTTGGATAGAGATGGAACGATAAATGTTTATAAAGGCTTTATCACAAACTCAAAAGACATTGAGTTGTTGCCAACAGTAACTGATGCAATAAAAAAGATAAATGAAAGCGAGTATCTTGCAATTATTGTGTCAAATCAACCTGTTATTGCTCGTGGAGAAGCAAGCAAAGATGATGTTGATGAATGCTTTAAAAAGATAGAAACTTTGCTAGGAGAAAAAGGTGCGTATATTGATGGGATTTATTACTGTCCACATCATCCACACAGTGGATTTTTGGGTGAAGTTAAAGAATTGAAAATAAATTGTGAATGTAGGAAACCTAAAATTGGGTTAATAGAAAAAGCACAAAAAGATTTTAATTTAGATTTAAACTCTTGCTATATGATTGGTGATACAAGTGTTGATATAGAAACTGGGAAAAATGCAAATATAAAAACTATACTTGTAAAAACCGGAAAAAACGAAGAAAAAACAGTTGAAAGTAATTATGTTGCAAGCAATTTGCTTGATGCTGTGAATTATGTATTAGGAGATAAAAAATGAAACAAAGAACATTGGATATAAAAAAAGACTTTTTTGAAAGACATACTGACTTAACATATTTGGACGAGCCAATAACAAAAGCAATTGCGTTGATTGTAAATTTAAAAAAGGAAAACAAAATTCTTTTATGTGGGAATGGTGGAAGTGCTGCCGATTGTGAACATATTGCGGGTGAACTTTTAAAATCGTTTGAATTAAAAAGAAAATTGTCTGAAAAAATGTACAAAAAGTTAAAAGATTTATATGGTGATGAAGGTACCTTTATTGCGGACAATTTGCAACAAGCAGTAAAAGCAATTCCATTAACATCATTTTGTGCATATAACACTGCTTTCCTTAACGATTGCAATGAAAAGATGATGTTTGCTCAACTTGTAAATGCTTTGGGAATTAAAGATGACATTTTAATTTCAATATCAACAAGTGGGAATTCAAAAAATGTTGTTTATGCAAGTATGCTTGCAAAAACAATGGGAATAAAAGTTATTGCTCTCACAGGAGAAACTGGTGGTAAACTTAAAGATATTGCTGATATAACAATAAATGTTCCATCAAAGAGAGTTTATAGAATACAAGAGTATCATTTGCCAATTTATCATTTGATTTGCTTATGTGTTGAAAGTGAATTATTTGAAGAATAAAAAGTAAAATACCAAGCGAAACTTGGTATTTTTTTTCTTTGTGATTTGATATATTTATGTTATAATCAAATTGTTATGGATAAGAAAGTTATAAAATTATTATGTTTTTCTTTAATCTTTACAGTGTTTTTACCTGTTGGAATTTTTTTGATAATTTTTGGAGCATCAAAAAGTAGTATACTTTTAACCATTGGAATAATATTAACTGTTCTAGGTTTTTATGGATGTCCAATAGTTTGGATAAAGTTTGGTGAAATGAAAGTTTATCAAAATGTTTGTAACCAAATTATAAAAAATAACATTCAAAGTATTGATGAACTTGCTTCAATATATGGAAAGAAAAGTGAAGAAATGCTTAAAAATGTGCAATACCTTATTGCACAAGGTTATTTAATGGGCTTTGAGATTGTTGACGGGAAATATATTGTTCCAAAAGACAAAAAAGTTTTATCAAAAAATGAATTACTTGAAAAAGAAGGTCATATCAAAACTGGTGTATGTTTGGGTTGTGGTGCACCAATTGAAATGATTGGTAATGCAAAACCAAAATGTCCATATTGTGGAAGAAGATACGACCAAAAACAATAAATAAATAGTTTACTCTCATATAAGGGGGAATATATGGAAGAGACCTTAAACAAAGGAATTGCAAATTGTGGGGAAGAAATTGAAAAAAATAGTTTTAGCCCATATATGCAAAAACAAGTAAATAAACTGAGAAAAAAAGGACTTGAGTATGGAATCACAGTCCCTTTTCTTAACTATGAACTAAATAAACCTCAAAAGTCTAGAAAGATATTCAACATTATAGCAATATTATTTTTTGCTTTGGCACTTGCTATGATTGTTGGAACAATTGTAATGTATATCTACACGAATATATTCAGTGCAATTGTTGAAATTGCAAACAAATCGCACGATTTGACAAATTATGATACTTTGCAAAATTCATTAGGGTTAAGTGGTTTTGTTGGAATAGCAAGTTGGGTGGTTGCTATGGTTCTTGTTATTTTATCATTGTTGCCAATTCCCGTGTTTATTGTGACAATTAACCTTGCACGAAAAAACTTGAGCTTTGCAAAAATGTCAAAACAAGAAATGGCGATGGGTTTTGAAATAAAAAAATTTGTCGTATTTTTGACTATTTGCTCAATATTATCACTTTTATTGGCAGTTGTATTCTTGTGTCAAGGTATGGGAAGTGGTGTCTTTGGAATTTGTAGTATTGTTGTATTATTCTTGCTTTTTGCAGTTTGTGTTGCTCTTACGGTCATAATTCAAAAAGAAAGGAAAAAGGAACAACAATGGTTTGCAACTCTTCCACAAGAAAAACAACAAGATTTTTTAAACTTAAACAAAAGTCTTGTTATGGTCAAAAATAAAAAAAGAGAAATGCGAAGAATCTAAAGGAGAAACAGAAAATGGCAAAAAATAATGGAATTTTTAACCTACTATTTAAGGTATTTGGCAAATTTATTGATATAAAATCCGCATATAACGATATCAAAGCAAATCCAGAATCAAAACAAAATAGCACAGTTTTTGCAAAAAAATCAATTTTGTATTCAATACTTGGTGCAATAGTTTTTGCAATGTGTTTTGCTTTTGTTTTTTGGGGATTTAGTTTAATTGATAGTTCGTCAGTATTCTTTGGAATCATTGTAATAATCTTGGGATTATCGGTTATTTTTTATCCTTTTGTATATCTAATACTTTCGTTAAATTTGATAATTAAACAATTATTGCTTAACAAAAAACCATTAGGGTTTGTTGCACTTTCAATATTTTTGTTAATGCTTGTAATAATTATTGCGGGAATAGTTTTAACTTTTGTATATTTGTAAGAGTGTCGCTTTATGTACAAAAATTATTGTGCATAAAGTGATTTTTTTGTGGCATTATTGACAAAAGTTAATTCTTATTATATATTGAAATAAAGGGAATTTATGAAAGACTTTAACATCAATCTATTAAAAAAATGTATAGATGTAAATGCAAAAGATATAAATGCGGGTGAATTTGAACTTTCGGGCATAGAAGAAAAAATTTGGCTAAAGAAAGATGATATAACTTATTTATACAAAATAGATGATGAAAACAATCTTGGATTTTATGAACTTATTGTAAGTTATTTATGTCACAAAATTGGTGTAAATTGCGTAAATGTTTATCCAGCTGTTGATAATATCAACAAGCAAACGGGGGTCATTGTTGAATCATACTTAACAGATAAACACGAAACTCAAATATCGCTTGCAAAGTTAGTTGAAAAATACAGTGATTATTTTGTGCGAGTTGATGTGAAAAGACTTGGGTATAGTGTTGAAGAGATTGAAGAAATTGTTGAAAAATTGAAACTTTTGGGCTTTGAAGTTGATAATAAT
The DNA here is from genome assembly GCA_945919375.1 of uncultured Clostridia bacterium. GTDB lineage: Bacteria > Bacillota > Clostridia > Christensenellales > UBA1242 > UBA5893. The sequence goes on along the minus strand of CAMEJD010000001.1, from coordinate 139,167 downwards.
TTGATTGAAAGTTTAAAAGAAACTTGTCTTATTGATTACTTATTATTTCAATATGATAGACATTTTGGAAATATTGAATTTTTGTTTTCAAAAGAAAATGGCAAGGACTTTGTAAGACTTGCACCGATGTTTGATAATGGTAGATGTCTTAATTATGACTGTTCAACTCTTGGCGATATTATATATATGATGAGAGAGGGCGAGGTTTGTTTGTCAATGAGTAACAGACAAAGTTCGGATATAGGAATAAATTTATATTCAAAAAATATTGCTTATTTTATATGCAAAGAAATACAAAATAACAACAAATTGGAAGAAGTTTATTCCAGACTTTTGGCTCTTGATTTTGATAAAATGGTTGATGAAATTGTAGAATTGTATCCAGCAAAAATTAGACAAAACAAAATTGAAGTTGTCAAAAAAACATATAAAATAAGGTTAAATTTAATAAAAAAATATCTAAAAATTGCAAAATTAAATAAAGATGATGCTTTTTTATATAAAAGTGTAAAAGATATAAGAATAAAAGTCCCAAAAGGTATTGAGAGAGCAAGTGCCACGATATTATCTACAAATGCCTATGACCAAAGTATGATATCACTAAAAAATCGAAATCGAATTGTTATTGATATGGACGAACAAAAAGATGATGATATAAAGGAGCTTATATGGTAGAACTCTATTTTAAGGATAAAAAACTTGGAACATTAAATTATAATGGAAACATTTATACCTATGATAGCAATATTGAAAATGAAAACTACGCAAAAAATAATTATTTTCTAAATCTAACAGATTATAATTTGTATGGAAGTAATTTAAAAATATCTCAAAATTTGTTTAATTTTTTCAAAAAAATTGTAATTCAAGTAAAAAAACGCAAAGATTTATTACAAATGTTAAAAATATCAAACAATGAAAGTGATTATCAAATTTTGCTAAAATTGGGGAAGGCAAAACAAAATCAAGAAAAATTTTATTTAAAAGTAGTGTAGATGGTTATGGAAAAATTAACATTTGAAAATAAAAATCAAATTATAACATATTATGAGTGGAATGATGTTGAAAATCCAAAAGGAATAATTCAAATTGCCCATGGAATGGTTGAGTATGCTCAAAGATATGATAATATCGCAAAGTTATTTAATCAAAATGGATATATTGTTGTTGCTGATGATCATCGAGGACATGGTAATACAAATCCAGAAAGTTTGGGATATTGTGACGGAGAAATGTTTTTTGATACCATTCTTGATATGAAGAAGTTGTTGGACATAACAAAAGAAAAATATCCAAAGTTGCCATATATTCTTTTTGGATTTAGTTATGGTTCATTCTTAACGCAATATTTTATCGGTAAGTATGGGAATTATCTTGATGCTGTTGTTATTGGTGGAAGTAGTAAAAATTCAAGAATCTCAACAAGATTTGGTCAATTTGTTGCAAAAGTGGGATGTGTTTTTAAAGGGAAACAAAAACCTGCAAAATTGATTAAAAAACTTACATTTAATGCTTATGATAAAAAATTTAAAGACAATTGTTTTTTATCCACAAGCAAAGAAAATAACGAAAAGTATTTTAGTGATCCATTTTGCTTATTTGTATGCAGTTATAACTTTTATTACAATTTTTTTAGAGGGTTAAACAAACTTTATACAAAATCTTATAAAAACTCGTTTCCCAAAAATCTTGCAATTCTAATCATTTCGGGCAAAGACGACCCGGTTGGTGATATGGGCAAGGGGACAAAGAATTTGTATAATTACTACAAAAAGATTGGTTGCACAAATGTTCAATTAAAATTGTATAAAGATAGTAGGCATGAGTTTCTTAATGAAGACAATAGCAGGGCTTATGACATCTTGGAATTTATAGATAGTAATATTTGATAATTGAATATGTGTTCAACCATAAAATATTTGAATCCATTAAAATTTATCATTTGACATCGTTGAGTATATTTGATATACTCAATGAGAATTTGCTAATGTAGCACAGCGGTAGTGCACTCGCTTGGTAAGCGAGAGGTCACGGGTCCGATTCCCGTCATTAGCTCCATAAAGACCTTGGCAAAACCAAGGTTTTTTGTTTAAAGGAGTATAAATGGCAAAATTATATTTTAAATTTGGGACAATGGGTAGTTCAAAAACTGCATCGGCACTAATGTGCAAGTTTAATTATGAAGAGCGTGGGTTTAGGGTACTTTTGATAAAATCTTGCATAGACAAGCGAGATGAGCAAAATGGTGAAATTGTTGTAAAAAGTAGAATTGGACTTTGGTCAAAGTGTTATACGTTTTCTTGTGAACAAAATTTGTTTGAATTTGTAAAAGACAAAGGTTATCTAAATAGTCGTGATGTTGTTATTGTGGATGAAGCACAATTTTTGACAAAAGAACAAGTTGAACAGTTAAAGGAAGTTTCGGAGTTTGTTCCAGTTCTTTGCTATGGGCTTTTAACAAACTTTAAAACAGAATTATTTGAAGGGTCAAAAAGACTTGTTGAAATTGCCGATTCCTTACATGAAATAAAGTCAGTTTGTAGGTGTGGCAAAAAGGCGAATGTAAATGCAAGACTTATTGATGGGAAAATATCTGTTGATGGAGATGAAATATTACTTGGTGGGAATTCGAGTTATGAGGCAGTTTGCTTTTCTTGTTATGAAAAATTGTTAAAAGAAGTAAAAAAGAATTAAAAAGCACGAAATAAGGAGAAAAAATAATGAATTTGTATGTTATGCGTCATGGTAGAACAAATTGGAACGAGAAAGGAATAATTCAAGGCCGAAGGAATAATATGTTAAGTAAAACAGGAAAAGAACAAGTTGAAAATACTGCACAAATGTATAAAGATGTTAAATTTGATGTTATTATTTGTTCTCCGATAAAAAGAACAATGCAAACTGCCAATATTGTTAATAAATATCACAATGTAAAGATAATAAAGGACGAAGATATAATTGAAGTTGACCAAGGCGATTTTGCAGGAAGACTTAATAGTTCCTTAACTGAACAAGAAAGAATAAAAAAGCATGAAAGGTCAAAAGAATATCATTTAGAGAGTTATGATGATGTATTTGAAAGAGATAAAAAGTTTTTAAGAACATTAAAACAAAAATATCCATATGAAAATGTTTTGGTTGTAACTCACAATTGTAATGCAGGTTACATTGATTACATAATTAAGCACGGTTTTGTTGATAAATATGTTTATGATGACCTTGCACTATTTGACAATGCTGAAATAAGAAAATATAAATATTAGTTTTGGGTTGGCCTATTGCCAACTTTTTTATTTGTTATGCTTTTCTTTTTATAAAAATCACTTTTCTATTTTTGTGTTATGTGCTAAAATCTATTTGTGGAATTTATAGATTGTTACAGTAATAATGATGTATATAATGGCATTATGCAAGAGAAAAAGTTGGGAAAACTTGTTTCCGGCTATCTTTTTTATGGCAATGATAGTGAGTCAAATTGGCAGTTTATTCACAATATTGCAAGGTCTATTATGTGTGATAAAAATGGTTGTAAATCTTGCCCTGATTGTATAAAGGTTATGGAAGGCACACATCCGGATATTGTGGAATTTCCAAAGGGGAAAAGTTTGTCGGTTGAAGATTCAAAGCAGGTAACTTTGGAAGCAATAAAAAAACCTATGATTGCAAACAAAAAAATTATTGTGATAAATGATATTGACAATTCAAGCGAAGAGGCACAAAACAAACTTTTAAAAACTTTGGAAGAACCACCTCAAAACGTAATCTTTTTGGTATCAACAACAAATCTTAATAAAGTTTTGCCAACTGTAATTTCAAGACTTGTAAAAAAGCAGGTTGAACCACTAAAAAAAGAAGAAATTGAAAAATTATTTGAAAAAAATAGGCTAAATGACCATTTTACATTGGCAATGGAACTTGGCGGTGGATATATTGGAAAAACAAGAAATATTTTGCAAAATGATAGTTTTTTAAAGATTTACACTTTGTGTCAAAACATTGTGTGCAATCTAAAAAGCACTGCGAGTATTATTGATTATTTACCACAAAAATTAGATAAAGAAACTTTTAATATAATACTAGAAAATTTATCAAATATGTATCGGGATGTCCTTATGTTAAAATTGGGGCAAAAGCAACTTGCGTTAAATGTAAATTTGATATCGAAATTTGAACAAGTGAAGGACGAATACTCAATTCTTTCCTTACAAAATATAATCTATAATATTGATGATGCAAACAAAAGACAGTTTTCTAATGTTGCAATTAGTCTTATTTTGCAAACATTACTCATAAAAGACTTGGAGGTTAAATACTTATGCAAATAGCAAAGGTTGAAATTAGATATGAAGATGATGGAAAAACCTACACATTTTCGCCAAATGGTTTTGATTTAAAACCAAATGATGCAGTTGTTGTTGACACTGTTCGTGGAAGTGAATTGGGTTATGTGAGCAGTGAGATAACATATGTTGACGAACTTGAATTAAAAGACAAACTTAAAAATGTTTTAAGATTGGCAACAGACAAAGATATTGCCCAAAAAAAAGAAAACTTGGAAAAGCAAAAAGAAATAAAAGCAAAAACCGAAACATTGGCTGAGAAACTTAAACTTGATATGAAAATTGTTTCTGCTGAACTTAATTTGGAAAGAAGTAAAGTTATAATAAACTTTACAAGTGACGATAGAGTAGATTTTAGGGAACTTGTGAAAGAACTTGCAAGTTGCTTTAAGATAAGAATAGAACTAAGGCAAATTGGCTCAAGAAATGAAACTCAATTACTTGGTGGAATTGGACCTTGTGGAAGACAGGTTTGCTGTAATTTATTCTTAAAAGATTTTGAGCATTCAACAATAAAAATGGCAAAAAATCAAGGGCTAAGTTTAAACCCCGCAAATATAAGTGGACTTTGTGGAAGGCTTATGTGTTGCTTATCTTATGAAAACGATGGTTATGTTGAACTTTTAAAACAAATGCCCAAAGTTAATGCTTTTGTGGAAACTCCAGATGGAAAAGGACAAGTTGTTTATAACAATTTACTCAAAAAGAAGGTTCAAGTAAAGTTTGTAAAAGGCGATACAACTGAACTAAAAGAATATGAAGTAGGGCAAATTAAGTTTGAAAAAAATGACAAATAGTTTAAGACTTGATGACCTAAATTTGAATGGGTTAAAATTATATCAATATATTGATGGCTATGCTTTTACAAGCGATAGTGTTATTTTGTCAAACTTTATAAAGACCACAAAAAAAGATATTTGCGTTGAAATTGGCTCGGGCAGTGGGATTATATCGATTCTTGTCAACTATAAATGCACTCCACAAAAAATAATTTGCTTTGAAATGCAAGAAAAATATGCAAATCTTACGAAGATGAATTTTGAATTCAACAAAATGGAAAATTTTGAAATTATTTGTGATAAAATTCAAAATTATAAAAATTATCTTGCAAATTCGGTTGATGTTGTTTTCTCAAATCCACCATATTATAAGAACAACGTATGCAAAAAGAGTGAAAAGGAAGAAATTGCAATAGCAAAACACGAGCAATATCTTACACTGGAAGAACTTATTTGTTGTGCAAGCAAAATACTAAAATTTGGTGGAAAGTTCTATTTTGTGTATCCGGCACAAAGACTTGATGAAATATTTGTTTTGCTTGACAAATATAAGTTAACGCCCAAAAGAGTATTTTTTGCACAGCCGACAATAAACAAGGATGCAAATACTGTGTATATTGAATGTCACAAATGTGGAAAGTGCGGGGTGAAAGTTTTGCCAACACTTGTAACAAACAACCTTGATGGAGATTATGTTACAACCATTCAAAAATTATATAGAGATAGTTAGGAGAAATTATGATATATTTTGTTGCAACACCAATTGGGAATTTGAAAGATATAACAATAAGAGCGCTTGATGTTTTGAAGGATGTTGATATTATTGCTTGTGAAGATACACGAAATTCTTTAAAACTCTTAAACCATTATCAAATATCAAAAAAATTGATTGCATATCACAAGTTCAATGAAAAATCTAGTGCAGATGGAATTATTGCTCTTGCGAAACAAAATAAAAATATTGCAGTGATAAGTGATGCTGGTATGCCAGTCATCTCCGACCCGGGTCAAATACTTATTGACAAACTTATTGAAAATAACATTGAATACACAGTTATTCCAGGGGCATCGGCAAGTTTGTCGGCACTACTACTTTCGGGTATGGATAGTTCAAGTTTTACCTTTGTTGGTTTTTTGCAAGAGCAAAACAAACAACGCAAAATGCAAATTGAAAAATACAAACAATATGAAACAACCTTAATTTTTTATGTTTCGCCATATAATGTGAAAAAAGACATTGAATTTTTATATCAAAACCTTGGAGAAAGAAAAGCCTGCCTTGTAAATGAAATTACAAAAATTCATGAGAAAGTTATACATTTTACATTGGGCGAATTTGAAGACATTGAACCAAAAGGCGAATATGTATTGATTGTTGAAGGGAATAAAAATAAGGAAACTGAAAAAGTTGAAAATTCGATTGAAGACGAACTTTTGCAATATATAAATCAAGGATTAAGTAAAAATGAAGCAATAAAAACAGTTGCAAAAAATAGGAAACTTGCCAAAAATGAAGTTTATCAAATTGCTTTAACTTTGAACATTTAGATAATTTTACAAAAAAGACAAGAAAGTATCGCACTAAACAAGTTGCCAAAAAGTGCAACCAAAATTGCAGGTGTGATATTTTTTATTTTACTATTTGCAAAGTATACACTGGAAACATAAAAAATTGTTTCACTGCTTCCCATAATTGAGCAAGCACACCTTGATATGTAACTATCAACGCCATAAGTTTTTATTATGTCCGATAATAGTGACAAACTTCCACTCCCGGTAAATGGCCTAAGCAAAACCAATTCACAAACTTCGGTTGGAATGCCTAAAAAATTGAATAATGGGGAAAGTATTTTTACCAAAAAAGTTGCAAGTCCAGATAAGCGAAAAAGCATCACACAAATCATAATTGATGCAATATAAGGAAATATTGAAAGCACCAAATCAAAAGACTTTTTTGCACCACAAGTGAAGCAATTATAAACATTAACTTTTTTTATTGTTGCATATATGATAAGTATAAGAATTAGAATGGGGATAATATATACACTCATTTTTTCTTTTCCTTAATTTTATAAACAAAATGCATAAACAAAACACAAATAATGGTTGGAATAATTGTTGAAAGAAATGTTGGCAAAATTATATCACTTGGGTTTGATGATTGTAAGTTTGCTCTAAGTCCTATTATTGTTGTGGGGAATAATTGTAGCCCCATTGCATTTATAACAAGAAGCATAAGCATTGCAAATCTTGTCTTTGGCAAATCTTTATCCATAAGGCGAATTGCTTCAATTCCACTTGGTGTGCTTGCATTTCCAAGTCCAAGAAGGTTGCAAGATAAGTTCATTGCAACATATTTAATTTGATTTTTATCTGTTAGTTTAAATATCTTTTTAATTGGTTTGTAGAGTAGACTTGCCAACTTTTCGCCAAGACCACATTTGTCAACAATTTCAAGTATTGCAAGCCAAACAGCATAAATTGCCAGTAAGTCAATACACAAAGAAACACAACTCTTGCTTGTGTCTATCATTGCTGAAATTATTAAATTTGGTGAAACGATAATAAGTGTAAATAAACTTAATATCATTAAACTTGTCCAAATTATATTCATATAAAAATATATGTCAAAAATGTTTAAGGTATGCGAAAACTTGACTTATACAAGAAGTATAAGGTATAATTTTTGTTGGAGAAAAATATGTTAATAGACACACATTGTCACCTAAACGATGAACAATTAGAAAATGATACAAAAGGCATAATAGAAAGAGCAAAAGAACACAATGTGAAAAAGTTGGTATGCGTTGGTGCAAGTCTTTCAAGCAGTGAAAAGGCTGTTGAAATTGCAAATAAATATGACAATGTTTTTGCAGTTATTGGTGTTCACCCAGATGATGCAAACACATTTAATGATGAGATTTTGGACAAGTTAAGAGAACTTGCAAAGAACAACAAAAAAGTTGTTGCGATTGGGGAAATTGGTCTTGACTATCATTTTGTACAAGATAACAAGGAAGCACAAAAAAGTTGTTTTATTAAACAAATTGAACTTGCAAACGAACTTGACTTGCCAATAGTAATTCATACTCGTGATGCAATGGGTGATACATTGGATATTGTAAGAAAGTATAAAGACAAAATAAAGAAGGGTGGAATATTCCATTGTTTTCATGGTTCAAAAGAAGTGCTTTGTGAAATAAATAAAATGGGTTTTTATGTTTCTTATGGGGGAGCAATAACATTTAATAATGCAAACAATTTGCGAGAAATAGTAAAAGAAACGCCACTAGATAAAATATTAACAGAAACAGATTGCCCATATATGGCACCTGTTCCACTTCGTGGAACAATAAATGAACCAAAAAATATTGATTTAATTTTTGAAAAAATGTGCGAAATAAAAAATATTTCAAAAAATGAATTGGAAAAAATAATAGAAAATAATACAAAAAAAATATTTAATATTTAATTGGAGAATGTATGGAATTAAATAATTTTAAATTTAATAAAAAATATGGTCAAAATTTTATTTTTGACACAAATTTATTAAATGCAATTGTCTGTGATAGTGGCATTACAAAAGAAGATGAAGTCCTTGAAATAGGCCCTGGGGCAGGCACACTTACAAAGATTATTGCAAAGTATGCAAAAAAAGTTGTAAGTTATGAAATTGATGACAATTTAAAAGAAATATTAACTGAAAATTTAAAAGAAATAAATAATTCAAAAATAATATTTAAAGATGCTTTAAAAACAGATATAAAAGAAATTGAAAATAATTTTGATGGCGAATATTCTATAATTGCAAACTTGCCATATTATATAACAACGCCACTTATTTTTAAATTTATTGAAAACACTGAAAGAGTTAAGTCAATTACTGTTATGGTTCAAAAAGAAGTTGCAGATAGACTTGTTGCAAAAAGTGGAAAGGACTATGGCATCATAACAATTATGTTAGACTTTTTTGGGAATGTGAGAATAACACGCAATGTTTCAAGAAAAATGTTTACGCCAATGCCAAATGTTGACTCGGCTGTTGTTAATATTCAAATTGTAAAAAATAAATACGATGCAGACAAAGATATGTTTTCAAAAATAGTTCATTCAAGTTTTGCAATGAGAAGAAAAACAATATTAAACAATTTGTCAAGCGGGCTCAATATTTCAAAAGATGAAGTGGTTACCATTTTGAATAATGCAAAAATAGACCCAAGTGCAAGGGCAGAACAACTTTCAACAATTGATTATGTTAAACTTGCAAATGCATATAACGACTTTATTCGACAAAAATAGAATTTTTATTTTTAGCACAAATCACTCCTTTTATAATAGAATATATAGTGTAATTTTATAGGAGAGTTTTATGTTATTCAAAAAAACTTTGGTGTTATCAAGCACGAATGGTGGAAACGAAAAAGCTGTTGTCAATTTTGAGAAAGAAGACGGTGAAATCTTGGGCGAAGTCAAATTATATAACTTTAAAGATGAACCGGATGGAATATTATCATTAGGATTAAAGGAAGGCGACAAAGTATCAAAAGCAGGACTAAATCGAATTGGCAATATGAAGTATTCTTTTAAGTTTAATAATATATTAAGTTTAAATGAATTCTCTTGTGCAATCATAAATATAAATCATGGTGAAGTAAAATCTTTGGTGTCCGGTTCAACGCAATGCAGTCAAAGCACCAATGAAATTTTGGCACAAGTTGCAAGCGAAATGGATAATGTTACAACAATGAATGAATGCAAAAAGGTTCTTGATGAACATAACATTGAACTTGAAGACCAAAATGAAATTGAACAGGAAATTGATAATTGTATGAAAGAAAATTGCAGTGAAAAATGTAGTGCTTGCAAATATCGTTATGCTTTTTATACTGGCGAAGAAGAGAAAAATGAAGATTCATTTTTTGATGGAATAAGTGAAGATATATCAAAATTATTCTCTACTCATATGGAAGAAGAATTGCTTGAACAAATTATACCTTTTTCAAAATGGGTAAAAATTGAAAACGAAGATGGAGATAATTATTACGTTTTGGGACTTATCTATGAAAATGACCAAGTAAAATATATTTGCTATGGTGTGCCCGGAATGTATAGCGAAAATCCGCCGGAAGAACTGAAAGGATATGCAGAGTGGTTGCCAATTGATAGCACAAAAGAAAAAGAATTTGGCTATTGGATAACATATCAAGATGCACAAAGTGGTGAGAATGTGAAAGCAGATTTCACTGTGGTGTAAAAGAGAATAATAGAAATACAAATTTATATTTTTAATAATTTCTAATAAAAAGAATAAAGATTGAGAGAGAGGAATAATGTCCACTCTCTTATATTTTTATAGTAATAAGTGATTATACGGCAATTTTTCTTTTTTTATGAAATAACAATAGGAAATGAACTTATGTTTGACATTATAAAATACCTTTGGTAATATATAAGAAAATTATATAAAATTACAGCAAATTAGAAGGGAGAATATTTTATATGACAATAAATACATTAAAATGTAAAAATTGTGGTTCAGTACTAGAGAAAGTTGATGATGATAATTATGTCTGCAAAAGTTGTGGTGGTAAATTTGCTGTTAGTAAAGATGTTAACAATATAACCAATATATCAAACATAACAAATGTGTATAACGGGGTCACACAAAATGATAATAATCTCTCTGGTTATTTCAGACTTATAATTGATGCAATGAGAAATGATAATATATCAAGTGCAAAAGATTATTGTGCAAGAATTATAAATAAATTTCCAAACGACAAGTTAATAAACACCTTATTGGATTTTCTTGAAGAATTAAAATATAATAATGGGAAAGATGTAAAATTAAGCAGTTATCCTGCATTACTATGTTTTTCAGATTTTATTGTAAGCAATGAGTGTGTATATAAGAATAAAGACATAGTAAATCTTTTAACGGATTTACTACATATAAAACATAGGAATCATTCATCTGCAGAATTTAAGACTTTTCATAATTTTAATGAATTTATGGTATGCAAGCATAAGTTAGATAATATTCTTGCAGATGAAAAAGACAATAATGAATTACTAGAGTTAAAAAATGCTTTGGAAATAACATACAATGATTATAAATCAAAGAAAATATCAATTATAGTTACAACTACAATAGTAACATGTCTACTCCTTATTGTATTGGTTGCCGTGTGTGTGTTTGTACCATGGGAAGTATTAGTTGGATTTTTAATAGTAATCGGATTTATTGTATTTAAATTTAGACATAGATAACAAAAAATGGCATTTTTACTTTTTGAACTTTTTTATACTTTGATGCATAAAGTATTATGAAAAGATTAAAGGAGGTAAAAATGTCTTTTTTCATAAACAATACAAATCAGTCAAGACCAGGACCAATTTGTAATAATCCTGTAAATGGATTAAATGAAAAGGTTTTAATTGAAGTAACTCGTGTTTTTGATGCTTGTATGAGAAATGAACAATTGCAAGGAATTACAATTCAAACAACAAACTATAACCCAGCAAACCCTGCATTGCCACTTACTTACATTTCAACAGAAACAGACCAAACCACAGGTCCAGTTACATCAAATGTTGTGATAACAAGGCTAGAAAATAGACCAAACTTTGCAAATGTAACAGGTCAAATTACATTCCCACTTATTGTAACATACAGAGATGCAAATGGTGTTTTGGGAACTGCAACATCAAGTTACACAACAGATTTTTCTGCAGTACTTTGCGTGCCACAACCAGCATTAAGCCCAGTTACAGTAAAAGCAGTTGGTCAATTTGCAAGCACAATTGGGACTTACACACAAGAAAACACTTTCACAATAACAGCGTGTGTTCAAATTATTGTAAAGGTTGTTGCAGATGTTGACATACTTGTTCCATCATATGGTTATCCTTGCATTCCAGAATGCCAAGTGTTGCCAAATGTTTGCCCGGGGGTTGGGGATATAAGTTTGTATCCAACAACTGTCCAACCACAAAACATACAAAGATAAAAAAATATATAAAAAATTCCCTCAAATTATATTTGTGGGAGTTTTTTTGTTGTATTTAACTTGAAAAATATGTTAATATATCTATATATTAAAAGGAAACAAATATGATAATTTTGGCATCCGACCATGCGGGTTTTGATTTAAAAGAGCAAATAAAAGAATTCTTTAATAAAGAAAATATAACAACTATTGATGTTGGGACATATTCAAAAGAACGAGTTGACTATCCAGACTTTGCAAAACTTGGCAATGAAAAGGTTTTGGAAAATCCAAACAATGTTGGAATATATATTTGTGGCACAGGAATTGGAATGAGTATTGCTGCAAACCGCAACCCAAAAATTAGGGCGGCACTTTGTGAAAGTACTCAATTTGCTTCGCTTGCAAGAAGACATAATGATGCAAATGTTTTGGTTCTCCCAGGAAGATTTATGACAAAAAGAAAGGCGATTTCAATTGTAAAAGAATTTTTGACAACAAAATTTGAGGGTGGCAGACACCTAAAAAGAGTAAGAAAACTATCCACAAAATAGGAGAAAGTTATGAAATATCCTTCATTTATAATTATTGATGATGGCAAGTTTGATCCAAAAGAATTTGAACAAAATTGTGCACAGCATTTTGAAAAGTATGAAATTTTGTTTGCAACCAGCAGAACATTTGAAGGGTTATCAAGCACAAGGGTGTTTGAAACAAAAGAAACAAATGCAGATAAAATCATCAATGCACTTATCCCAAAGATTGACGGAGATAAGTTGATTTTAATTAGAGAATACACTGGTAATTTTAATGACATCATATTGCTTGCAAATGCAGTTAAAGAAGAAAATCAAATTTCAAAGATAAAAGAAAAGCATTCCAGACTTGCTGACTTTTTTAAAAGATTGCTTGACATGGTAATAAATTTTATTTTTGGTTACAAACTATTTCACACACAACTGTCAATGCTTTGTTTTGGAAAAGTTTCGCTTGATGTTTTAAAAACTTTGGAAAATGCATCCATGTATACCAAAATAAACAAGTGGGCAGGCATTGATATTGTTGAAGTTAATATTTCACATAGATGCAAATTGAAATTTAAACCAAAAATAAAAGGTAACATTATTAGTCTTTGTGTATTTAGTGTACTATTTATTGCACCAATTCTTTGTTGGGCATTAGTTGATTATAGCAAAAAAGCATTTTATTTACGCGCATTGTATGTTTTGATTATGGCGATATCCTTAACTATAGTCGCAATATCTGTTATACTTATTTGCGTAAAAAATTTGGTTGGCGATAATGAGTACGAAAAAGCAGAAATAAAAGAAAAGGAGAAAGTATGAAAAAAGTAAGAATAGGGATAAACGGTTTTGGAAGAATAGGAAGATTGGTTTTGCGTGCAATTGCCAATCGTGATGATGTTGAGTGCGTTGCGGTAAATGACCCATTTTTAACACTTGACTATGCAAAATATTTGTTTGAATTTGATAGCATTCATGGGCGATATGACGGCGAAGTTAAAATTGATGGCGAATATTTAATTGTTGGCAAAAACAAGATTAAGTTTTTTGCGGAAAAAGACCCAGCAATGATACCATGGAGAGATGTGAATGCAGATTATATTGCTGAAGCGACAGGAGTATTTACTTCATATGATAAAGCAAAGGCACATCTATCATCTGGGGCAAAAAAGGTTGTTGTAACTGCACCAGGTAAAGAAATGCCTATGTTTGTTATGGGCGTAAACGAAAACAGTTACACAAAAGATATGGATATTGTTTCAAATGCAAGTTGCACAACAAACTGTTTGGCACCACTTGCAAAGGTAATCAATGATAATTTTGGAATCAAAGATGGACTTATGACAACTGTCCATTCAACAACTGCAACACAACTTACAGTTGATGGTTCAAGCAAAAAAGATTGGCGTGGGGGTAGAGCTGCTTCATACAACATTATTCCTTCTTCAACAGGTGCAGCAAAGGCGGTAGGTATTGTTATTCCTTCATTAAAGGGAAAACTTACTGGAATGAGTTTCAGAGTTCCAACACTTGACGTAAGTGTTGTTGATTTGACTTGTAACCTTGAAAAACCAACAACATATGAAGAGATTGTTGAAAAAATAAAAGAGTCAGCAAATGGAGAAATGAAAGGCATTTTGTCATATACCGATGAGGCAGTTGTTTCAAGTGACTTTATATCAAATCCACACACATGCATATTTGATATAACAGCAGGAATTATGCTTACACCAACATTTGTAAAACTTGTTGCTTGGTATGATAATGAATGGGGGTATTCAAACAAAGTTGTTGACCTTATTGCGCATATGGCAAAGATTGATAACAAATAAAAAAACAAAAAAGCCGAAACATTTAGTTTCGGCTTTTTGCTAACAAAACGAATAAAATGCATATAAAAGAGTTTTGCAATAAACTTAAAGGATAAATGGTATAAAAATTGTTTTCGTTTTGTTATAAAATAAGGATATGAAAAGATATGAATTGAAACAGATTTCCCTGTTTCGTAGATATGATACCTTACAAAAACCTCAAAGTAAACAAAGTGTGACAAAAAAATTTGGACAAAAATGTCCAAATTTTTTGTTTTATTAAACAACAAGTGGAAGAATAATTCCAAGAAGTACAACTAACAAGAGTACGAAATACAAAACTTTCCAAACTGCTTGTTTTGACCTAACATATTTCCAAGCAAGGTAAGCAACAATACAAATTGCAATTGCAGTTGCGAATCCTTGTAATGCTTGAACTATTTTAAGGTTTACTCCACACAATGCAAGTATTGATGCAACAAGGTACAATATTGCCATTGCGCCAATTGTCCAAAAACTTATTTTGTTAAGTCCCCAAACAGTTCTTGTTCTTTTTGTTTTTGTAGTACTTTTTGATGAACTACTTTTGCTACTTGAAGTAGATTTACTTTTTGTTTCAGCCATAATTTTCTCCTTTTTCTTTACGTCAGATATTTTAGCAAATTTATTGAAAAAAATAAAGTGTTTTATGTAAAATTTTGTATGCTCATTGATTATTTTTTGTACTCATTTGATTTTTTATACAAAAAATATTATACTGACACTATGAAACAAAAAATATTGGAATTTTTAAAAACAAGCAAAATCAAATTCAAAAGCAAGGATGATATGATTTTATTTTTTGCTGGAAGATTTACAAAAACACCAAAAGAAATAAAAAGTGTAATAAACTCAATGCTTGCTCGTGGAGAGATTTTTGAAAAGAGAAAGGGTGAATTTAAAATCACAGGTGAAGATAAAAAACTTATAAAAGGTAAGGTTATTGGCAACAGTAAAGGATATGCATTTTTAGTGCCACAAGATAGAACTTTGCCAGACTTTTTTATTGCTCCCAAAAAATTGAATGGTGCAATGGACGGAGATTTAGTTCTTGCAAAAATTCTTGAACAAACAGAAGAAGTAACAGAATGTGAAGTCGTTTCAATTTTGGAAAATACAAATAAAACTATTGTTGGAACAATAACTTATGTAAACAAAAAAAATGCATTTGTTATCCCAG
This sequence comes from uncultured Clostridia bacterium, assembly GCA_945919375.1. Lineage (GTDB taxonomy): Bacteria > Bacillota > Clostridia > Christensenellales > UBA1242 > UBA5893. Next base: position 123,505 of record CAMEJD010000001.1, on the reverse strand, counting down.
ATAATAAAAAATTATCAAAAGATATTTTTGTGCCACAAAATATGACAAAGGGCGCAAAACAGGGTTATAGGGTTGTTGTAAAATTAAATAAAAACAATACAGACAAACTCTCGGGTGAAGTTGTTGAAGTGTTAGGTGAGAGTGATGATATTGCCAGTTTGGAACTTGGTATAATTCGTGAGCATAAACTTTATGAAGAATTTCCAAACAGTGTAATGAGTGAAGCAAGGGCAATTCCACAAAGATTGCAACTTAATGACTATGTTAATAGAGTTGATTTGAGAAACAAAAAAATATTTACAATAGATGGTGCTGATTCAAGGGATTTTGATGATGCAGTATCTTTGGATATGAAAGGCGAAAACTATTTACTTGGCGTGCATATAGCGGATGTCGGTAACTATGTAAAATATAACACAGAACTCGACAAAGAAGCATACACTCGTGGAACAAGTGTATATTTCCCAAATATGGTTTTACCAATGCTTCCAAAAGAATTGTCAAATGGTATATGTTCGCTTAATGAAGGTGTTGACAGATTGACACTTACTTGTGAAATGGAGATAAATAAGCAAGGTGAAATTGTTTCTCACGATATATATGAAAGTGTTATTTGTTCTTGCCATAGATTAACTTATGACCAAGTTTATCAAGTTCTTTGCGGTGATGAAAATGAAAGCAATAAACTCAAAGATATTAAAGACATTTTGCTTGAAATGAACAAACTATCCAAAATATTGGAACAAAGAAGAAAAGATGCTGGAATGCTTGATTTGAATATTGCAGAACCCGAAATCGCTGTTGATGAAAACTATAATGTTAGTTTTGTCAAGAAAAGAGAAAGGAATGATGCGCACAGGCTTATTGAAAATTTTATGGTGGTTGCCAACGAAACTGTTGCAAAGCATTACAAGTTAAAAGATGTTCCATTCGTTTATCGTGTACATGAAAAGCCAGTGTTGGACAAGATAAAAAGTGTTTGTGCATTCTTGAAAAATTTGGGGATAGAAACTGATGAAGTTACAGATGTCACTCCACAATTTTTGCAAAGCATACTAGAAAAAACAAAAGATAAAGATTATAGTGAAACATTGAACAAAGTTGTTTTGCGTTCTTTACAAAAAGCAAGATATCTTGATGAACCACTTGGGCATTTTGGACTTGCTCTTGAAGATTATTGTCATTTCACTTCGCCAATAAGAAGATATCCCGACCTTACTATTCATAGGATAATAAAAGAATATTTGCACAAAAAAGTTAGCAAAAATAGAAAACTTGAACTTTCCGATTTTGTGTTAGACTCATCTTTTAGGTCAAGCGAAATGGAAAAGAATGCCGATGAAGCAGAAAGAGATGTTGATGATTTGTTCAAAGCAGTTTATATAAAAGACCATATAGGAGAAGAATTTGAAGGCATAATCTCAGGTGTGCAAAATTATGGTATATATGTGGAACTTGAAAACACTGTTGAAGGTCTTGTTAAAATTGAAAACTTGCCACAAGATAGCTATTTATATATGGAAAAATCTTTAAAATTAAAAGGTAATGCTCATGTTTATAGTTTGGGTGACAAGGTAAAAATAAAAGTTGTTAATGCAAATGTGTTTGATAGAAAAGTTGATTTTGAACTTGTTTAAAAGGAGAGTAATATGGCTGATGGCGAAAAAATAATTAGCAACAACAAAAAAGCGTACCATAATTATTTTATTTCACAAACATATACTGCGGGAATTGTACTTTTGGGCAGTGAAGTTAAGTCGGTTAGAAATGGTGGAATAAATATAAATGATTCGTTTATTACAATAAAAAATAATGAAGTATGGCTAAAAAATGCTTTTATTAAACCTTATGAAAAAACAACAAGTTATATTCCCGATCAAAATAGAAATAGAAAATTGTTGTTAAATAGACAAGAGATTGACAAACTACAAAAGCAAACCATAATAAAAGGTAATGCGCTTGTACCACTTAAAGTGATTTTAAAGAATGGCCTTGTTAAAATTGAAATAGGTCTTGGAAAAGGTAAAAAACTTTATGATAAAAAAGATACATTAAAAAATAACGACATAAAACGAGCAATGGAAAGAGAAATCAGGTATATTTAGCATGTTGACAAAATAATAATAAAATTATATATTGTATATGCGTTTACATTTGGGGACGTTCCGGATTTGACGGGGAGTGATAAACTGGACGCAAAGCATGTGGTATTTTTCTTTGCAATACCTAAAAGAACAAAGAAATGCTTAAACGCAAACAATAATAATGCCGTTGCTATGGCTGCCTAAGTGCAATTAGCAATCTAATAAATGTGTGTCGAGTTTATTAGATAGGATAGACACAAAATTTTGAAAGGTGTCAAACTTTCAATCTTATTTTTGACTCGCTTAAAGAAATTGTGTTTGTGCAAGTTTTTTAAGTTAAACCAAATCACAAAATAAACATGTAGAAAAATCCACTTTATTCTTTTCGGACGCGAGTTCAACTCTCGCCGTCTCCACCAAACAAACAAAAAGAAAAGCTACTATTTTATGCTTTTCTTTTTGTTTACAATGATATTTCCTAACAGGAATGAAATTTGTTTTGCAAATGACATTGTTTTGCAATGATATTTTGCAAAAACAATATGTGTTGTGGGAATATTCACATTATTTATTAGTTAAATTCATATCTAAAAATATCATTTTTGGATTTTAAGTATTAAATATTAAAATTTAATAAAAATTTTAAATAATCTTATTATAATTAATAAAAAATAAATTTTTCCATAAAGAAGAATTAATTTCTTTTGGAGATTTTTTATTTGTAAACAACTAAATAAAGATATTCAAATTCAACAAATATTAAACATATGAATACAATTATAGTAATTGTCGAAATATTGACATCAAAAACAACACTTTGCGATTAATTTTATCATATCAAAATAATTAATTAACTATTGACAATTTATTCATTTTATTGTACCATAATTATAACCATTTCGACCATTCCGGTTATTGGATTTTTGGAGAAGTAATTCTTTAGAATGGCAAAATAATAAGCAAAATAATTTTTGGCTGTATTTATTTTGTCATTTTTTTTTATTAACAGTCAAATAAAATTTAAAAGGATGAAAATATGGAAAATTTAAGAACAATCAACTCAACCCTTCTTTTGATACAAAAAGAAGGCAAAATCTTGCTTGGTGAGAAGAAAAGGGGTTTTGCAAAAGGGACATTGAATGGAATTGGAGGGAAACAAGACTTTGGTGAAACCATTGACCAAGCAATGGTAAGAGAAACTCAAGAAGAAATTGGCGTAACTCCGATTGATTATGTAATGGTCGGGAAAATTGCTTTTGATGTTTGGTATAAAGGTGAACATGTGAATATGTTTGTTCATATCTACACTTGTTCGGACTATGTTGGAGAGATTAAAGAAACGGAAGAAATGTTGCCAAATTGGTATGACGAAAATAATATTCCTGTTGAAAGAATGTTGGAAGATGACAAACTTTGGATTAAATACTTTTTGGCAAAAGAGAAATTTGTTGGAAAGTGCAAGTTTGACCAAAATATGCATATGCTGTCACATAAGTTTAAAATTGTTGAAAATGTAAATGATGATGAATTATCTTTGTTATAGATTACAGTTGAATAGATGTTCAATCTATGTTATTAAACAATTTTGCACATTATGTTTAAAATTGTAAAACATGTCTTAAAATTACTTTGTATTTTGTAAATTCTATTGTATAATCATTGCGATAATTTAAAAGGAGAAAATATGAAGGAATTTTTTAGAAAAATAAAATCCATTTCAATAATTGAAGCATTGGCGAGCATTATTATTGGTATATTGTTTATTGCATGTCCAAACTTTACAAAGTTAACAATTGTATATTTATTTGCAAGTATAGTCCTTGTTATGGGACTTATCAAATGTATAAGTTACTTTATGTACGGAATTGAACCATTTGGGTTTATTTTGGGAATGGCAGACTTTGCTTTGGGAATTGTATTGTTCTCATCTGCTGATTATTTGATAAACAGTGGGGTACTTGGTTTTACATTTGGACTTGTATTCATTATTAAAAGTTTGTTCTCAATGCAATGGTCATTTGATTGCAGAAGGCATGGTGCAAAATATTGGTGGTTTGACTTTTTGATTGCACTAGTAATAATGGTTTGTGGAATTATTTTGGTATGTTGCCCATCGGTTGAAAATGTTTTGTTATATTCAATGGGAACAATACTAATTTTGGAAGGTGTGCTTGATTTGATTGATACATTTGTTGTTTCTGCAAAAATTAAGAAAACAAGAAAGACTTTCAAAGATTTGCTTGCAAAAGAAAATAATGTTATTGAAATAGAAAATCCAGACGATGAAAACAAAGACAGCAAATAAAAAATAAGAAATAATTAAAAAAGTATAGAAAAGGCAAAGTATTTTGCCTTTTTTCTTTTATTCTTCATAATTTTCTATCATATTAAAGTTTTCGTGAGAGAGTTTTGATAAGCAGTATTTTTTTGATATATCAAAATCGCCTTTATAAAAAAAGATTGCATTATTTTTTTGATTTGTTTCCAAATTCATATATTCAACTTGATAAAAATTATATCCCAAAATGTTTAAGAAGGGGTTAATATAAAATAAATTGTTTTTTATGTAAACTATTCCAATCAATATAATAATAAATATAAACACAACAAACATACTTATTTTTTCCAATTCAAAAGTTAGCGCAAATAACACAAATAGAGAAAAATACCCCAAAAAGTATTTCTCTGTTATGTTTTTTTGTGAAATTATCTCAATTTTTGTTGTTTTTGTGCTTTTATGTGCAATTGCTTGACTTGCTCCAAATATTCCCAAAATCATTAAAATTAAAAACATAACAAGTGATATAGTGTTCAAAAAATTCCATGATAAATTACCATTTATTAGGTCAATTATTATTTTTATTAAAATTAAAAAATATAACGGAACAAAAGCACTGAGATATAATAAAATTTTTTTCATACAAATAGCATATACAAAATTGTAAAAAATATTTTATCAATATTGACTAAATTAACGAATAATGATATTCTATATATAGAAGGATAGATATGGATATTCAAAAACAAATAAACGAATTGTCAGTTGATTTACAAAAAGTAATAAATCATATTGACAAATCTTGGGAACTTGAAGGCTACAAACTTACAAACCAAGATAAACAAACGTTAATTGATATTGCAAATGGCAAAAAAAATGCCCAAGAAGAAGTTGCAAAAATTTTATCTAAATATAAAAAGGACAACATAAATGGATAACTATAGATTATATTATGATGAATATACAGAAAAAGAACAAGATAATCATCCATATTTAGATAACAAACTGGGCATAATTAACAAAGATGAAATGCTTGATATAGAATACAAAGTTACATCAATAAAGGCTTTGGATTTATATAAAAACAATATTATTCAAAAATTGCCAATGACTTTTGAAGGCTTGTGCTATATTCACAAGTATTTGCTTGACGATTTGTATCCATGGGCAGGAAAGGTTAGAACAATCAATATGATAAAAGGTTCAAACACATTTTATTATGTTGAGAACATAAATGAGGGCATAAAAGAGTTGTTTGACAATCTAAAAAAAGATAATTATCTACAAAATCTTACACCAAATGAATTTGTTGACCTTTTTGCCTATTATTCAAACGAATTGAATGTTTTGCACCCATTTAGGGAATGTAATGGCAGGTCAAAGAGATTATTTTTGACCGAACTTGCAAGACGTGCTGGTTATGATTTGGATTTGAATAAGTTAAATCCGGAAAAATTAAAGCAGGCCGATATAAGCGCTTTTGGAAGTATTCAAGATAGGTTGGCGCCAAATTTATATGAATTAAAGGTGTTATACTCTACTGCACTTAAACCTATTGGTGAGCCATTTTCCACAGATAACTTAACTAATATTCAACTTTTAAGTCGTACACTTTGGGTATATGATAGAGAAGAATATAATAATTGGCAAAGAAAAAACACGTCAATGGCTAGTGCCGAAAAGAAGTTGGATGCACTTATGCGTTCCGATGAAGGAAGAAAGGAGATAATGTATCATATAGATTGTGCAATGGTAGGTGCTAAACCAAAAAGTGTTTTAAAGTACTTGAAAGATGTAAAACAAGAACTTTTAAGTATTAATAATACAAAAATAAGCAAAAAGGAAGAAAGTAGAGATCTATAATTTACTTTTAAGCGTAAAGAAAAAAGTGGCATTTGCCACTTTTTTGTTACATATGAGTGAAATTGATTACACCATTTGAGTAAATGATTGCAAACAAAAGCCAAAGCATACTTGCAAAAACCAAGATATAAACTATTGAACTCCAAATGTTTGGTTCTGGACCAAAAATTGCAGAAACAAGGTTGTAGTTAAAAAATCCAATAAGTCCCCAATTAAGTCCGCCAATAGCAAGCAAAATAAATGCTATATAATTTACAATAACCATTTTGTCCTCCCTTGCGATTATTTTGAGCATACAAAGAAAAAATATACAAAAATATTGACAAATAAGAAAACATTATGTAAAATGATATTGATTGAACAAATATTCAACTTGAGGTGAAAAATGGGGAATTGTGTTATTTCGTGCGACTGCAAAATGATACATGAAGATGTTGTAAAAATGTATAAAAAAGGGTTTTCAAAAAGCAGGGCGATTATTTCGCTTTCAAATTTATTCCATATTTTGAGTGATAACACAAGAATAAGCATTCTTACATTGCTTGATGACAACGAAGTTTGTGTTTGTGATATTGCAAATATATTGGATATGACAAAAAGTGCAGTTTCACATCAACTAAAAGTTTTGAGAGATGCAAATTTAATAAAATGCAGGAAGCAGGGCAAAGAAGTCTTTTATACATTCTCCGATGACCACATAAAAAATATTATAGGTCAGGCGGTTGCTCACATATCAGAAAATTAAAGTCACTTTTAGTAGTGATTTTTTTGTGTCAAAAATTATAATTAGTTTGTATATATTTATATGAAATATTTTTCAAACAAAATTATTTTAAAACAAAATTTGATAGACAATTATTTATATCTAAAGCAAAAATCAAACAAAAATATATGTGCTGTTGTAAAGGCAAATGCATATGGTCACAATGCGAAAGCCGTTGTAAAAATTTTGGGCAAATATTGTAATTTTTTTGCAGTTCAAAATTTGTATGAAGCGATTGATTTAAGAAAGATAAACAAGTCGTCAATTATCTTAATTTTAGGACATTGCATCAACTATGAATTGGCATCAGAGTATAATATTTCTGTTATGGTTGAAAGCGAAAAACAATTGAAAGAAATATTACAAAAAAATATTGCAATAAATATCCATATAAAAATAAATACAGGAATGAATAGATTTGGGTTGAAAGATAAAAACGAACTAAAAAACATACAAAAACTATTAAAAACATCAAAAAAAGTTAAATTTGAAGGCATTTTTACTCATTTTTATAAAACTGATGATAAAAATATAACGAACAATCAGATAGAAATATTTAAAGGATATGTAGATTTAATAGATAAAAAATTTTCACCAATTGTACATATTGGTGGAAGTAATATGATAAACTATAATGTCCAGTTTGCAAGTTTTGTTAGGTGTGGTATAAGTCTTTATGGATATGGTGACGACAACTTGAAGCCTGTTATGAAAATTGAGAGCAAGATTATAAAAATCTTGGATATAAAAACTGGTGAAAATGTTGGTTATCAAAATGGTTTTATAGCAAATAAGAATATGAAAATTGCATTGATTCCACTTGGTTATGCTGATGGCATTCCGAGAAGTTTATCAAATAATTTTCAAGTTGAAATTTATAACAAAAAGATTAGTTCAATTGGTTATGTCTGTATGGATTTATTCATGATTGATGTTTCAAATGTTTTGGCAAACGTTGGCGATTTTGTTACAGTCTTTTATAATGCAAACTATTGGTCAAAAATAACAAAAGTTACAAATTACGAAATTTTGACTGGACTTAATAACTCAAGAACAAATTTATTGATTGATTAAATTTTTAATGTTTGCTATACTTAAAGTATGAGAGTTATAGCAGGAAAGTTTAGGGGAAAACAATTGTCATCCCCAACATCAGACAATATTAGACCAACCGGCGACAAGGTTAAACAAGCAATATTTACAAAGTTGCAGTTTTTTGTGCCAGATAAAATTGTATTGGATTTATTTAGTGGAAGTGGGGCACTTGGAATTGAAGCCTTGAGCAGAGATGCAAAGTATGTCTATTTTGTTGATAAAGATATTCGTAGCATAAAACTTACAAAACAAAATTTAAGTGCACTTAAATGTGATAATTATAAAGTTATAAATTATGATTACAAAAATGCATTAAAAACTTTTAAGCAAAAGTTTGATTTAATACTTGTTGACCCACCATACGCAAGTGGAGTTTATGAAGATTGTTTGGAAAAAATTTACAAATTTGATTTGCTAAACGAAGACGGAATCATTGTTTGTGAAAGAGATAAACAAAGACCTTTTAAAAGTGAATATTTTGAAAAGTTTGATACAAAAGATTATGGCACTGTGACTGTTGATTATTATAAAAAATAAAAAATGCAAGTTAATTTGCATTTTTTTGTTGATTTTTTATTAAAATATTGTAGTTTTTTATAATTTCATTACATTTTTTTTCGTATAGTTCTTTTGAAATATATCCTAATCTTTTTTGATGTTTTACGTACTTTAGTTGTTTTTTTACATATTTCGGATATTTAATTTTTACCTTTTTGGGTTTCTTTGGTTTGTGATATAAAGGTTGTTCATCAAGTCCATCATCTTTTTTGAATGCAGAGATTGTCATAAGTATAAAACCAATAATACCAAAGAATATACTTGTTATGGCAATAAACCTATATGGCGCCATATTTTTGTAAAATTGTTCTTTGTTTTGGAATAATTTTTTCCTTAAGTATATTGTGAATATTCCATAATAAACAACATACAAACATGTATATAATGTTGGAATTAAAAATTCTTCTTTAAAAAAATTGTCCGGCAAGTATTCTTTGTATGGGTGCAAAAAATCAAAATAAAAATACAGCAACAATATCATTGACAAAGAAATTGTTACTATCAAAATTGTTTGCACAATTAAAAAGGCTTTTATGATTGCTTTTTTTGACCCTAAATTCATTACTATATAAATTTATCATTTTAAAAAATTTTTGTCAAAATTATATGCAATATTTTTGTTTTATGGTAATATAATTAAAGTTAGGAGAAAAAATGAGAATAATTGTAATAACAGGCGCAAAGAGTGGAATAGGTATGGGGCTTAAAGATTTGTTCACAAAAAATGGTGATAAAGTGATAACACTTGACAAGAGCATTGAAGAAAATACAGATACTGAATATTTTTGCGATGTAAGTAATGAACAAGAAGTTTTTGATACTTTTGATTGTATTGGCGAAAAGTTTGGGCATATTGATATGCTAATCAATTGTGCCGGCTATGCTGTGTATGGTGCGACTGAACTTATTGATACAAACAAGGCAAAGGCGATGTTTGATGTAAATTATTTTGGGACTTTGTCTTGCATTAAAGGGGCTCTAAAATATATGAACAAGGGGTCAAGAATTGTAAATATAAGCTCTGCGTGTGCATTTTTTGCCGTTCCATTTAGAACACACTATAGTGCATCAAAGTCGGCAGTAAGTATGCTTTCTTATGGACTTAGAATGGAACTAAAAGATAGTGGTGTTGATGTTTTGTGTATTTGCCCCGGAGATGTTAGAACAAATTTTTCAAAAAATAGAGTAAAAACTTTTGATACAAATTTTAGATATGGTAACAAAATTGAAGAAAGTGCAAAGCAAATTGATAAGCGTGAACCAAAAAGAATGACAATAGAATATGCAACAAAGAAAATGTACAAAATTGCAAACAAGAAAAAATCAAAACCTATGTACATTATTGGAGATTCAATGAAATGGGCATACTTTGCAAACAGAATCTTTCCGCTAAAATGGATTTTGGGATTTACCGGCAAATATTTTTAATGGAGCATTTTGTAATATGTATTGTTATAAATGTAAACATTTGGTAGTAGAACAGTTAAGTAGATATGGTTACTATTATTATTGCAATAATTGTGAGAATACTTTAGAAACAAATGGACAAACAACATATAATAAAAAAACAGCAAGAAAATTTGCTGTTTATTTTTTTATCCAAATATGGTAATGTGGACTAAATGTTCCATAGTGAGTTAATTCTCTAACTTCTTGCACTCTTATTAATTTAAAGTCATTGAAAAGTGTTAAACAATCTTCATCATCAATATAAAAATGTGGTATTCCGTTTTCTGGACCATCTTCAACTCTTATTCTTGTATTTTCATCAACATAGGTACATTTTGGATTAGTGAACCAAAATGATTTTTTTGAACCAAGGGTAAAGTATGCTTCGCCATCTGGTTTTAGCACTCTTTTTATTTCATTTAAAGTTTTCTTAAATCCTTCAATATCTGTGTGCGATATAACATTGTAGGCAATAAGTCCATCAAAAGTGTTGTCTGGGTATGGGAAATTTAGCATATCAGCAACTACAAAATTATCAAAGTTTAGGTTTTGTTTTTTTGCATTTTCTGTTGTTCTCTCAACGCTTAACTCTGATAAATCAAAACCATCAAGACAAAACCCTTGCTTTGCAAGATATATGCTGTTTCTTCCATAACCACAGCCAACATCTAAAATCTTTTTAAATTTTTTATTTTTCCAATTATCTGCCAAATAATAAAACTCTGGAGCAGGTGAGTTCCAATATTTATCATCCTTGTCCACCATTGCCCAATTCCACGATTTTGATTCAATCATAACTATCCTTTTATTTTAGTATACCATAATAGCATAAAAAAGTAAAGTTAGATGTTGTTTTATAATAAGTTTAATATTTTTAAAAAATAAAATACTATTTTGCATATTTTCTTTTCTTTTTTTTAAAATTTTTAGTATACTAAAAAATATAGGAGTGACACATGGACAAATTTTCAACAGAGAAATATTTTGAAACATTAAATAAATATTGGCGTGCAGCAAACTATTTGAGTGCTGCTCAATTGTATTTACTTGACAATCCCTTACTTCGTGACCATAAACTATGCGAGGCAGACATAAAGAAAAAACTTGTGGGGCATTGGGGAACGGTACCTGGTCAAAATTTTGTGTATGCTCATTGCGATAGAGTTATAACAAAATATGACCTTAATATGATTTTTATTTCCGGTCCTGGACATGGTGGAAACTTTTTGGTTTCAAATAGTTATCTTGAGGGGGTATATAGCAAGGTATATCCAAATATTTCGCAAGACAAACAGGGTATGCAAAAACTGTTTAAACAATTCTCATTTCCAGGAGGAATAGGCTCTCATTGTGTTCCAGAAACACCGGGGTCAATTCATGAAGGTGGAGAACTTGGTTACAGTCTTGCTCATGCATATGGTGCAGTGCTTGACAACCCAAATCTTATTGCAACAGCAGTTATTGGGGATGGAGAAGCCGAAACCGGGCCACTTGCAACTTCTTGGCACTTGAATAAATTTATTGACCCTGCTCGTGATGGTGCAGTGCTTCCAATACTTCACCTAAATGGTTACAAAATTAGCAACCCAACAATACTTTCTCGTATGTCACACTCAACAATTCAAAAACTTTTTGAAGGCTATGGTTATAAACCATATTTTGTTGAAGGTTCTGACCCTATGACAATGCACAAAGCAATGGCAAAGGCAATGGATAGTGCCATAAAAGACATTTTTGACATTCAAAAAAAAGCAAAAGAGAGCAAGGACTATTCTTACACACCTTTCCCAATGATAATTCTTAGAACACCAAAAGGTTGGACAGGCCCAAAGGTTGTTGACGGAAAGCAAATTGAAAATAGTTTTAGGGCACACCAAATTCCACTTACAATGGAAAATGAAAGTCACTTAAAATTGCTTGAAAAATGGTTAAAAAGTTATAATCCAGATGAACTTTTTGATAAAAATTACAAATTAAATAAAGAAATTGCCGATATTTTACCAAAGGGTGACAAAAGAATGACGGCAAGTAAATTTGCAAATGGCGGGCTATTACTAAAGGAATTAAAGACTCCAAGTCTTGAAGATTTTGAAGTAAAATTCTCTGGGCATGGAACAATGAAAACTCAAGATATGTACGAACTTGGTGGGTACATCAAAGAATTGTTTAAAGAGAACAAAAAGAATTATCGAATATTTAGCCCAGATGAGGCAATGAGTAACAGACTTTACAAAGCATTTGATAATGAGAATAGAACATTTGCAAGCAAAATTTTGCCAACTGACGAAAAATTGGCACTTGATGGTAGAATAATGGACTCTATGCTTTCGGAACATATTTGCGAAGGTATGCTTGAAGGGTATATCTTAACAGGTAGGCATGGTATGTTTGACAGTTACGAAGCATTTGCAACAATTGTAGATAGTATGGTTGCTCAACATGCAAAATGGCTTAAGGTATGCAACGAAATATCTTGGCGTGCTCCTATTTCTTCACTAAATTTAATTTTAACATCAAACATTTGGCAACAAGACCACAATGGGTTTACGCATCAAGACCCGGGATTTTTGGACCATATTGCAAACAAAAAGGCAGATGTTGTAAGAATATACTTGCCAGCAGATGCAAATTGTTTGCTTTCTTGCTATGATCATTGTGCAAAAAGCAAAAATTATGTTAATGTTATTGTTGCTTCAAAAAGAGATTCATATCAGTGGCTTTCTATGAAAGAAGCAAAAGAACATTGCAAGAAAGGTGCAAGCGAATGGAAGTGGGCAGGACTTAATAACACAAAAAATCCAGACCTTGTTATGGCATGTTGTGGTGACACTCCAACACTTGAAACTTTGGCCGCAGTAAAACTATTAAAACATTACTTGCCAAAACTTAATGTAAGGTTTGTTAATGTTGTTGACCTTATGAAACTAATTTCCAGTGAATCACATCCACATGGACTTACTCATGAAGAATATGACGAATTATTCACAAAAGACAAGCCAATAATTTTTGCATTTCATGGCTATCCACAACTTATACACCAATTAACGTATAATAGGCATAACACAAATATCCATGTTGCTGGATACAGAGAAGAAGGCACAATTACAACACCATTTGATATGCGAGTAAGGAATCATTTGGATAGATATCATCTTGTATTAAAAGCATTAAGATACCTTGATATAGATAAAAATACAAAAACAAATATTGAAAAAGAATTAAACGACAAACTTGCAAAGCATTATGACTATATAAGAGAATATGGCGTTGATATGCCGGAAATTGAAAATTGGAATTGGAATGAAAAATAAAGATAAACAAAAAAGAGTTTGCAACAAAGCAGACTTTTTTTTGTTACAATAAAAAGTCGTAGTATTAAAATTGCAACAAAAATGCTAAGTCTATTCAAATATTCCTAATAATTAACATATTTGTTTGACAAATTAATGGATTTTTAATATCCTAAAAAAGTAGGAGGGGAATATGACAAAGAAATCTTCAAAATTTGGTAAAACACTTGCAGACTTTCTTGCGCTTGTGCTTTCTGGTGTAGTATTTGGCTTACTTGCAATGCCTTTTATTAGTTCCAAAATGACAATTGCTGGCAGAGAAATTGTTAGCAATGCATCGGGTTACGACCTTTTAAACTTTGATGCAAATGCAGGTCTTGCAACAGTTGTTTTATTACTTATCATCTTCGCATCACTTATGGCTGTTTGTGCAATTTTGAAATTGTTATACGATGCAAAAATTGTTTCAAACAAAACATTTGGCAAAGTTGTTGGACTTGGACTTATCATCATGGCTCTTGCAGTAGTTGTTATGGCTATTGTTGCAATGATAGTTGTTCCATCAAATTGCGAAGCTTATAGTTTTGGAAGTGCTAGTGCTGGTAATTACGCAGGTTGGTTTGCTCTTGTACTTGTTCTAGTTGATGCACTTGCTGGACTTATTGCAAGTTATTTAGCAATTAAAAAGTAAATCAAAAGGTTGATTTTAATGCAGGTCTAGTAGCCTGCATTTTTTATGCAGAAGTATTGACAACTGTCAACTTTTGAGATAAAATTAACTATGTGATGTTGCTTTTGTTCATTGCATTCATAATTCAATTTGCTAATGCAAATTCGTAATAAATAACGGCATCACAGTTTAAATTAATATCAGTTTTGATTGACTATACTTTTGGTGTATTTAAACAAAACTTCCGATAATATAATTTAAGTATAGTTGAGGTGATTATGTTTAATATCTTTAAAAGAAGAAAAAAAGATAAGCCTAGTGTGGGTAAAATTCAAAAAGATGAATATGCAGAGCCAACAAAACAGGTTAAAACAGAGCAGAATGATGCAAAACTATCTTTTGACATTAAAATCCCTGCTGGCAATTTTACGGTAACGGCAAAAACTACAAGCGATAAAGATAAAAGTTTTGATAATTTAACCAATTTATCGCAAGCAAGCGATGAAACAAAGGTGTTAAAATCAAGTAACTTTGAAGAAAAAACACTTGAAGAAAAAGCAATTGATATGATAAAACATTCTGCACTTAATAAGTATTATGTTTTATTAGAAAATTCTGTTGGGAACAAGACATCAAAGGAACTTGCTGATGGTATAGATAAAAAAATTATGCAATTGCTTGATAATTGTGGCATTTTAGTTGATGGGCAGGAAGATACTGCAACAAAAATAGCATATGCACAAAAAATGTTTGATTATATCGTTAATAACATAAAATATGATGATGTTTTGACTAAATTTATGCGTATTGCAAACGAAAAAATCTATCACGAAAACATAAATAAAGAAATCTTGAAAGAAATGTACTACGAACTTTGCAATTATTCAGGGACTTGTCTTTCTGATTCTTGCATATTAGCTTATATATTTGAAAAGATTGGACTTAATGCAAGTGTCATTGGACTGGGCAATCATGCAATGGTTGAAGTTGATTTTGGAGATAAAAAACTTTATTGCGATAGTGTCTATGAAAGAGATATAGTTGATGGTCTTGACAAAAATGCAATTGCTCAAGGAAAGGGTAAGGGCTCAGGCCTTATGAAGGACAGTTCACTTATGACAGAACGTGGTTATCACAAAGAGTTTAATTTTCCAAAAATATCAACATTGTTGTTGGCAAATCGTATAGATGAAGAATTTGAAAGATAATGTATTGTAGAAATCAAAAGACCGAAAAGAAGAGTAATTATCGGTCTTTTTTATTTGAATAAATTTCAAAAAATATGCAAGATTTTGTAGAATAAAATACCTATTTGTATTGACATTATTTGAAATACTTAATATACTTAATATGCTTTAAATTTAAAAAAAGAGGTTACTATGTTAATTATTATTTCAGGGTCTGCAGGGGTTGGTAAAAATACGGTTATAACAAAAATTTTGGAAAAATATCCAAACATAAAACTTATGCAAACTTGCACAACTCGTCCACCAAGAAGAACTGATGGAGATATGCATAATCCATACATATACGTGTCAAGGGAAGACTTTGAAAACAAGATAAAAGATGGTGAACTTTTTGAACATGAAGAAATACACCAAAACTTTTATGGGGTTCTTAATTCTTCATTGGACGAAGTTGCAAAAAGAGAATATCATTATATAAAAGACATTGGTGTTTTGGGGCAAACAAGATTAACACTTGCCTTAAAAAACAAAGTAGAAGTTTTGTCAATATTCTTAACCGCGCCAAAAGAAGAATTGATAAGAAGGTTAAAAGAACGTGGTGACCATGATATTGATTTACGAATCTCAAGGATGGAATTTGAATTGAGTTATGCCAAAAATTATGACTATGTTATCGAAAATATAAATCTTGACAAAACCTTGAAAAAGATAGAAAGTTTGATAAAAAAACATGAAAAGATTGAACAAAAAAAATTTCCAAAAGAAGCAGACTAATGCTTCTTTTTTTATGCACAAAAAAGCACTGACAATTTGTCAGTGCTTTTCAATTTTTATTAGTTGAATATTGTTAAAATAAGTCCAACCAAAATTAAGCATAGTGCAAAACCGAGTAGGCAATAGTATATTGGGTCTTTTTCGCTAACTTTGTCAACCTTTCTAACAACTTTTGTAATCTTCTTTGCCAAGATAGAAAGAGCAAGACCAAGCATAGCCAAAACTATTCCAACAATCTTGTTTGGTGTTTGTAAAAATTCCAATAATGTTTGTTCAAGTATTAGTGAAAGCATTTGTTCCTCCTAAAAATTATAACTTATTATATCATTAAATTTATGAAAACACAATACAAATTATTAAAATAATTAACAAAATAAAATCAAGAAGAATAACATAATTTGGAAAGGAGGAAAAATGAAAAAGTTATGCTTACTGCTTGTTGCTTTGGTTTCGGTTTTTTCTTTCACTCTTTTTGGGTGTGGAAATAATAACAAAAATGAGTTGACAAAGATAAGATTAAACGAAGTGACTCACAGTATTTTTTATGCACCACTTTATGTTGCAATAAACAATGGATATTTTAAAGATGACGGAATTGAAATTGAACTAACAAATGGTGGTGGGGCAGACAAAGTTATGACTGCATTGCTTTCAAATGATGCAGATATTGGACTTATGGGACCCGAAGCCACAATTTATGTTACCGAAGGTGGCGCAAAAGATAAGCCGGTTGTATTTGGGCAACTTACAAAACGGGATGGTTCTTTTATTGTTGCAAAACATAGTTACACAAACTTTACCTTAAATGACCTAAAAGGCAAAGAAATAATTGGCGGAAGAAAGGGTGGAGTTCCTGCAATGACTCTTGAATACGCCATAAAACAAGCGGGGTTAAATATTGGAACAGGAACAAACGAAGTTAATTTAAGAACTGATGTTGCATTCAACTTGACCGCTAGCGTGTTTGATTCAACAAATGCAGATTTTTGCACTTTGTTTGAACCAACTGCAAGCGAACTTTGTGCAAACAAAGGCTATAGCCTTGTTGCAAGTGTTGGAACATTGAGCGGTGAAGTCCCATACACTGCATTTACTGCAAAAAAAGGTTTTTTGGAAGAAAATGAAAAGTTGGCAGAAAGATTTTTAAGGGCTGTGTACAGAGGTTATAGGTTCTTGCTTAAAGCAACTGTTGACGAAATAAAAACAAGCCTAAAACCATCATTTAGTGGTATCAGCGATGAAAGTATTGTAAAGTCAATTCAAAGTTATATTGATGTTGATGCATGGGTAGATAATCCAGCAATGACAAAACAAGCCTTTGATAGATTGCAAGATATTATAATCTCGGCAGGTGAACTTGACAAAAAAGTTGAGTTTGATAGTGTTGTAGATACAAAAATTGCAAACAAAGTTATGAAATATTTTAACTAACAAAAATAAAATAAAAAAAAGAGCAATAGAGTTGCTCTTTTTTAACATTTTTTTTGCTTTTTAAGTACAATGGTTTGAGGAGTAATATACAAATGAAAGATTACCTAAAATTAAACGATATATCACTTTCTTATCACACAAAAGAAGGCGAAACTCTTGCTCTTGAAAATTTGAGTTTTTCTGCAAACAAGAATGAATATTTGAGTATTGTTGGCCCAAGTGGTTGTGGGAAAACGACCATTCTTTCGCTGATTTCAGGGCTATTAAAACCATCAAAAGGTGAAGTACTACTTGATGGCGAAGCAATTGGTAAAAATGTTGACATTGGATATATGTTTCAAAGAGACCAATTGTTTGAGTGGCGTACAATATATAAGAATGTAACTCTTGGACTTGAGTTAAAAAAGAAAGCAAAGGACGAAGAATGTCTAAAAAGAGTGGAATATCTTTTAAAGCAATATGGCTTATATGAGTTTAAAAATAGTTATCCAAGTGAATTGTCTGGGGGAATGCGACAAAGGGCGGCACTAATTAGAACGCTTTGTCTTGAACCAAAGATACTTTTGCTTGATGAACCATTTTCTGCTCTTGATTATCAAACAAAACTTAATGTTTGTGATGATGTGCATTCAATAATTACAGAAGAAAAACAAACTGTTATTGCTGTGACTCATGATATAAGCGAAGCAATTTCAATGTCGGATAGGGTACTAGTGTTAACAAAACGCCCGGCAAAAGTCAAATGCATAATTGATATCAATTTACCAAAAAATCTAACTCCACTTGAAAAAAGAGAGAATAAAGATTTTTCAAAGTATTTTGATTTGATTTGGAAGGAGTTATCAAATGAAAAAGAAAACAATAATAGCATACACAAATGAGCATAAAAGGTACTTGAAAAAGATAAAAGTAGATAAGGCGACAACAATAATAGCCCAAGTGTTAATTTTGGTTGTTGTTTTGGGTTTGTGGGAAATATTGACAATGACAAATGCTATTGACCCATTCTTTTTAAGTTCGCCATCACGAATGATAAAAACATTGATTGAAACTTTTAAAACGGGGAATTTGATTTATCATATTGGTGTTACTGTTTATGAAACGCTGATAGGTTTTTTACTTGCTACATTTTTGGGAGTGTTTATTGCAATTCTTCTTTGGTGGAGTGAAAAGTTAAGAAAGATATTGGACCCATATATTGTTGTACTTAATGCCTTGCCAAAGATAGCACTTGGCCCTGTTATTATAATTTGGGTAGGTGCGGGTACGAGTGCGATAATTACAATGTGTATACTTATTTGCATTGTAATAACAACACTTTCTATGCTTTCTGCCTTTCTTAACTGTGACAAAGACAAAATTGCCCTTATGAAGTCAATGGGGGCAAACAAGTTCCAAATATTGTTTAAACTTATAATTCCAAATGCATTTGTTGACTTTGTGTCAGTACTAAAAATCAATGTGGGAATGAGTTGGGTTGGAACTATTATGGGTGAGTATCTTGTTAGTAAGGCAGGACTTGGTTATTTGATAGTATACGGCGGTCAAGTGTTTAATCTTGATTTGGTTATGTCAAGTACTCTTGTTTTGTGTCTTATTGCATGCGTTATGTATATGCTTGTTGGGATTTTGGAGCGAAAGGTTAGAAAACGTTAGAGCATAGCAGAAGTAAAACCCAAGTATTCCAACAATTGGATACAGAATGCTAACAAAGGTATCAAACTTAATTAAACTTAAAACAATGCAAATTAAAATTGGCAAGATAATGTTTGTTATATTTTTCTTAAAATGAAAAAATGATTTCAAAGTTACAAGGGTAGAAAATAGGGTTGTTAAGATGGCGACTTGAATGCAACAAAAATAAATTATATACAAAATATTATTTTTGCTTGCAAGAAACAATAGTGGCATAGGGTAGTCTAGTGCTTTATGGTTGCACAATTCACAAGTAATTATAAATATCATAACAAGACACAATATTACCGAAGCAAAAAAGCCTATTCTCTTGCATTGCTTTGTATTAAGTCCAAAAGATGATTTTGCAATTACAAAGTAAGATAAAAACACATTTCTACAAACATAATTTAGTGCATTGTATGGCATAAGTACAATACTATTTAATATAATATTTGTCGGCGAGTTGAAATTCGCAAAACAAACAATTATCAAAACACACAAAACCATTGGAAGCAAAAAACCACAAATATTAAGCAAACTTGATATGTCATAGTGCAAAACAATGCAAGAAATAACAAGCAAGAGTGCCAAGTTTAAAAAATGTTTTGGTGAGAACCACTCAACATTAAAGGATGTGTTTATTGCACTTATCATTGTGGATGACAAAATAATAAAAGATAAAAAAGTAAAAACTTTAATTATTTTATTATCTTTTTTAAAAATAATTAAATTTAATTTTTCAATATTATTTATTTTATTATTAGCGCCAATTAAAAGTAGTTTTGTAATAAAATAATATAAGCAAAAAAACATTGGCAAAATAACTAAATAAGAATAATATCCAAATTTACTAAAAAATTCAAAAACTTCTTTTCCGGAAATAAAGCCGGCACCAATAATTGTTCCAATAATTAAAAATATAATTTTAATTTGTTTCATATATTATATTTATTGTTTGATATTAAAAATTATTATAAATATAAATAAAAATAAAAAAATAAAGCAAAATACAAATATGAATTCAAAATTTGTTAGTATTGTATTTAGCATTTTATTTGTTTCTCTATGCTTTGGAAGTTTTTGCCCATATCCAAATTTTTTGGGGTCAAATACAATTTTTGCAGGCGACCAACAAAAAATAAATGATAAATATGAAGATGAAAATCATAATACAAACTATAATGAAAAAACAGTAAAAGTATTGTCACTTGATTGGTTTAACTTTATGAACGAACATTTTACAAAATATGTTGTTGTTAGAGTTATTGATATAAAAAGCAAAACGGAATATTATGTAAAAAGATTTGGTGGATACAATCATGCCGATGTTCAAACGATAGACAAAGATAATACCGCCATATTTAAAAAAGTATATGGAAATGAGTGGTCGTGGACAAGACGACCGGTTTGGGTAGAGATTGATGGTAATTTTTATGCAGGTTCAACAAATGGTATGCCACATGGGTTTGATATTCAAACCGATAATGGTGAGGGTGGGCACACTTGCATTCATTTTTTAAACAGCAAAACTCATGGAACAAAAAGGGTGGATGAACAGCACCAAGAATGTGTTAAATATGCCAGTGAAAATGTTGGTCTTTTGAAAGAATATCTAAAACAAAAAAAAGAGATTTGAATTATATCAAATCTCTTTTTTATATGTTAGGTAATATCTCGTTTTTGGAATATGAAGTTTGAAATTATATTCATAATAACAATCATAAGCCCAAGAATAAGTCCGCTTGTCGCAAAGTTAGTATCGGGAAGTATATTCATTTTTAAAAAACCAAACGAACTATTGCCAAAGTATTTGAAAATATCAAAATGGGCAAATGGCGTGTATTTTAACCAAACATTATTTACAACACCACAAAGAATCAATTGTGTTCCATATAGTATTGATGTCAAGAACACTGAAAGTGTGTTTGATTTAAAGATTAAACAAACAAACATCGCAAGCGAGATGTAGAACAATAGGTTGACGATACAAGACAATAGATAAATTAAAAGCAATAATATTGGGTTGATAGTTACAATAATCCTTGCATCAAATACAACCAAACAATTCATCATAGGAAGCCCAAAGGATATTATTCCAACAATAAAAGAAGCAAAGAATGCAATAACAGAAAGCATTATTCCAAACATTAAGCAGGAAAGGAATTTTCCAGCAAAAAGTTTTGTTCTTGTGTAAGGTCTTATTGCAATCATTTTCATTGTCCCAGTTGTTTGGTCGCCGGCAATTGTGCTACAAGCATAGAATATTGTGAATATAATTATTAAGATATTCAATATTTGCATTGTGTAAATTGTGTAATCATAAGCATTTGTTGTTTCGCCGGAATTTATGTTAAAGTTAAATGATTTTAGGTAATTATAATCAAATTTGTTGTTCTCTATCAAATAATCATAAATTTGTATTTGTTCGTTTACTTGATATTTTGATATTTCGCTATATCCAATTATGTCTTTAATTTCTGTGTCTGTTTTTTCGCCAACTTTAAGTAGCATAAATTTGTTGTTAAGAAGGGTGGCATTCATTTTTTCAAATGAGTTATAGTTGAGTATCAACTTTTGCATTTTTTTTAGGTCGGCGGGTTCAGTGCTATTGTTATTTGTTTTGTAAAATTCTTGGATTTCATTATCATATACTTCATCAAGTTTTTGCTTTGTTGTGGTATAGTAATCGTTTACAAGTTTGTTATAGTTGTCTTTTGAAATTTCAATTTTTTCATTTTGAACTTGGCTTAATATTGTAATTGATTTTTTTACTGAATAATGTTCCAAAATTGAATCACAAAAATCCAAGAAGTATTGTTTTTCTGTTTTGTCATTGAATGTTTGTGGAAATGCTGAATACACTTTTTTTACATTGTCATAAATTGTGTCGTATTGTGTGTAGGTTATATAAAAGTTTATTGCTTTTGTTTTTAGTGTAGGCAAGTAACTCAAAAAGTCTGAAAGTTTTGTTTTTATTTCTGTCAAGTCTGATACAACCTGATTTCTGTTGTAAGAAGGTGACGTAATATTTATTTTTTCATCTTTAAGTGTTTCTGTTAAATCTTTGTCAAGTTCAGATAATTTATCTTGAAAGGTTTTTAGTTCATCACTTTTTGTAAGGTCTTCATACTCATTGTAGATTTTGATGTTCACACTGTCCAAATCTTTTTCTATATTCAATTTTGTAAGTGGATTGTTGGTTGTTCCATTAAACAAAGTGTATATTTTTCCAACGGTTTCGGCATTTTCATAAAACGAACTTGAAGGTGTTGTTGATGGTTTGTATAAAACATTGCTAACAACAAGCGAGATAATAAGAAAAGCGGTCAAAATAAAAATTGACGGTCTTAAAAATATTTTGTTGAATTCGGCATTTGCTAACTTAAATATTTTTTTCATTTTTTCTCCTTTAACTTATGGAAGTGGTTTTGTTGTGCTCTTTTACAATGTTTATAAACACATCTTCAAGAGAATAGTCAACATTTCCTGCACCATAGACAAGTATTTTCTTTTTTGTAAGTTCAACAATCGCTTGTGAAAGCATATAACTATCTTTTGAGTTGAAGAACACTTTGTCGCCTTGAATAAGACACTTTATGCCAAATTTATCAAATATTGTTTTTCCTGCAAAGTTGGGTGCATTGCATTTGATAAATTGCGAGCCAGCAATTGTGCACTCTCTTTTTATTTCTTCAAGTGGTTTTACTTCAATTATTTGACCTTTGTCAATAATAGCAATGGTGTCACACAAGTTTTCCATTTCACTTAATATGTGGCTTGAAATAAATATTGAAATATGCTCACGAGTGGCAAGGTCTTTTAACATCATTCTAAATTCTCTTATGCCATTTGCATCAAGACCATTTGTTGGTTCATCAAGAATTAGCAATTTTGGGTTGTTGAGTAATGCTTGTGCAACACCCAAGCGTTGTTTCATACCAAGGGAATAATTTGATACCTTGTCTTTTATTCTGTTCTTAAGTCCAACAAGCGTTGCAACATAATCAATTCGGGATGGGGCAATGCCACCAGACAATTTTGCAAAAAATTTTAGGTTGTTATATCCAGAAAGGTACGGATAGAATTCGGGAATTTCTATCATTGCACCAACATAAGTAATTGCTTTTTCAAAATCGGTTTTAACAGAATGCCCATAAATATAGGCATCTCCACTTGTTATGCTTGCAAGTCCTGTAAGCATTTTTATGGTTGTACTTTTTCCGGCACCATTTGGCCCCAAAAATCCAACAATTTGACCTGAATATATGTCTAGTGAAATGTTGTTTACTGCATATCTCTCTTTATATTTTTTTGTAAGATTTCTTATGCTTAAAATGGGTTTCAAAACTGGGGCTTTTGTTTGTGTGTTGTCATTATTCAAACTTGTATTAGTATTCATATTTAAGTTATTTTCCATAAATACTCCTATAAATCACTATCAATCAAAGATTCATAAACATTTTCATAAATCAAGTGTGCTTTTTCTTTCCAAATATTTACTGCACCCATCGCACTTTGCCTAGAAGGTGCTTTTATCTTTATTTCAAACATAGGTTCGTCAATAAGGGCAGACCTAATTTTTAAACAAACAGTGTAACTGCCATCACTATTTTTGTCAATAGTGCTAACATATTCTTGAGAACGCTTAAAAGCAATACGATTTTCTTTTACGTACTTTGAAATTTGTTCAAGCATCTCTGGGTCAATTCTTTCATAAAAGTACGAAAGACAGTTTCTACCGGTGTAGGTTATGGTGTATCTGTCTTCTTCACTGTTCCCATTTGTTTTGTAGATAAAACCAGCATCAACAAGATTATAAATTGTTTCCTTGCAGTCCATATAATTTTTTATCCAATTGTTTTTGCCATGACAAATATCAACAATTGATTGCTCTGTTAGTGGTATTTCAATCTGTTCCAAAACATAAAGGACAATTAGTTTGTTTACTGTTGATGTTTGCTCGTATTCTTCCATTTTTTCTCCTAAAATATATATAATACTAGCATAGTATTTTATTTTAGTCAATTTATAGAATATTTTTTATCAAAATTCGCTTTGATGTGTATTGTTGTTTTGTTAAAAGGTATTAACAAAAATCATTTTTTGTTGTTGTCAATTTTTGTCGAATATGCTAAACTAACAAAGTAGGAGAAAATGATGTTAAACGATAAAGCATTAAAAGGTGTTCAAGCATGCTTAAGTGATTTGGACGAATTGTCGGCAGGAAGATTTATTTTTGCCGAAAATATGATTGGAAAAGTGTTGCAAGATATCAGTGAGTCGCCAGAGATATATGGGCTTATTGCTGAATGTATGAAAAGTTTTAATTTTGACAAAGAATTTAATCGTGCAAAAGTAAAACTCCCAACCAAAGATGGTTATTTTATGATGCCAGAAAGCAAGGCAATTGTTTTGCCACTTGTCTTTTGTATCTTGGTGGATATAAGAGATAATAAGTTAAATATGCGAGATTTCTTAAAAAATTATTTTCAAAGCGAAGAAATTGGCGAGTTTGAAAATTTTTCAAAAACAGTAATAAAACCATTTAGAGATGCAATTTCATATTGCTTTGGAATGAAGGATAATTCAACTCAACAAGAAAATAAAGATGATGAAGAACTTGAGCAAAAAGCAATTCAAGTTGAACAAAAAGAAGTTGAAAACGAAGAAGAAAGACAACAAAAGGTTCAGGAAGAAATCAAAACCGAAAAATTGAAAAATGAAAAAGATAATCAATTTTTTGAAAAAATTATAAGAATTTCAAACCAAATGCTTGAAGCAATTGAACTTGAAAAACATATAAAGCAAGACATAAAGGATGACCTTGTCTATTTGATTAACAATTTAATTTCTTGTGCAAAGAATGGAGATATAAACAATGTTAGTGCGTTTATTGTTGCACTAAATTACATTGCAAAATCGGTAAAAAATCTAAGATTTTTGTATATGGAATTAAAGAGTGATTTGGCTGAATATTTTGAGGGTTAAATTCCAAAAATTACACACAAAAGAATGCACATGCAACACGACAAAATTGCGTGTGTTATTTTTTGCAAAATAAAGAATTTGTATGTTGTAATTTCTTGCAAAAATACCATTGCTTGCAAGGTGGTACAAAGTCCGCCAAAAGAGATAATAAACGATAAAATTGTTGTTTTAAGTATCGGTATAATATCAAGAGAACAAACCGACAAACAACCTTTTGTAATCTCAAAAAATCCATTTATTATTCCTGTTGCAATATTTTGATTTAAACCGATTTTTGAAAGGATAAATATAATTGGAAAAAATATATTAAAACTATTTAAAATTTCAATGATAATAAAAGCAACAACAACCATTCCACCAACTGTTAAAATTGAAGTTATTGAGTTGTTTACGGATAAAGTCAAATCTCCCGAATTTGTGGAAAAATTTCTTGATTTTTTGTATGTGTTTTCACCTTTTATATTTCTATACAAAAGTCCGTTAAAAATTGCACCAAGAATATGTGAAAATAACAAAATAAATCCTATTTTTTGATTTTTAAGCATTCCAATTCCAACACTTCCCAAAATAAACATAGGCCCAGAGTTTGATGTGAATGTTAGCGTCTTTTTTGCTTCCAATTTTGATATTTGCCCACTTTCATACAAATCGCTTACAAGTTTGCTCCCAACAGGATAACCACTGAGAATACTAATAAAAAATGCATAACCACTAATCGGTGGTGTTTTGTATAACTTATAGGTTGAATTTTTGAATATCAAACTTGCATTTTGAACGCATCCAATACTTGTTAAAAGTCTTGTAAAAATAAAAAAGGGGAAAAGTGCGGGAAGTAAAACTTTTGCCCAAATCTCTATCGCATTATTTGTTATTGAAATATACTTTTGTGGTGATATAACAAGACACAAAATTACAATTGTAACAAGTATTGACAAGACTAACTTTTTTTTCATAAAAAATTGACAAAAATATTTGTATAAGTTAATATATGAAAGTAAATGCACTATTAGAAGGATAAATATGAATTTTTGCAATCAATTATTAAAACTGACAAAAAATAGCAACAAAAAAATCGTCTTTCCAGAAGCAAGTTTCTCGGATAGAACAATAAAGGCTGTGCAAAAACTCAAAAAACTTGGAGTTTGTGAGCCGGTGCTTATTGGCGATGAAAGCTCACTTGTTATGCAAAACAAAAATCTTGGCAAGTTTAATATAATCAACCCAAAAACATCCCAACTGACGGAAATTTTGGCACAAAATTTATTTGATGCAAGAAAAAATAAAGGACTAACTCTTGACGAAGCAAAAAAACTTATTCTAAACCCACATTATTTTTCAACAATGCTAGTCAAATGTGGCTATGCAGACGGAATGGTCGGCGGTGCAGAAGTTAGCACAAAAGATAATCTAAAACCCGCATTACAATTGCTTAAAAATGAGAATAGTTTTGTAAATTCCTACACACTAATTGTTGGCAAAAATGGATTAACTGACAACCCATTTATTATGACCGATTGTGGACTGATTGAAAATCCAAGTGTTGAGCAGTTGCCAGTTATTGCCAAAAGAGCATCGGACGAATATAAAGCATTAACCAAAAAAGAACCGAAAGTTGCCTTTTTGTCATATTCCACATATGGTAGTGCAAACAGTGAATCAACTCAAAAAATGAGCAAGTCACAGCAAATGTTCAAGTTGAATAACAAAAACATAAAATCAGTTGGCGAAGTTCAATTGGATAGTGCTTTGCTTAAAAATGTAGCCAACCTAAAAATGGGGCAGGGCAAAGATTTTTATGGTGGAGCAAATGTTTTGGTATTTCCCGAATTAAATTCGGCTAATATATGCTATAAAGCAATTTCATATTTTGGAAAACTTTATGCAATAGGTCCAATAACAGTGGGGCTAAAAAAACCTGTAAACGATTTGTCAAGGGGTGCAACTGTTATGGATATAGTTTATTTGACAGCAATCACAGTGTTGCAATGTAAAAAGGAGAAAGAATGAAAGTATTAGTTATTAACTCAGGTAGTAGTTCACTTAAATATCAACTTTTTGATATGAATGGTGAAAAAGTTATCGCAAAAGGAAATTGCGAAAAAATAGGAGCAAAAGATTCATTTGTTGTTTACAAAGTAAATGGCAAAGAATATAAATTTGATGAATTTTTCCCAACTCACAGCGAGGCAATGAACAAGGTTTTGAGTGTTTTAACAGACAAAGAAATTGGTGTGCTAAAATCTCTTGACGAAGTTGAGGCATTTGGGCACAGAGTCCTTCATGGTGGTGAAATTTACAAAGATTCAGTTATCGTTGATGACAAAGTCCTTGCAAACTTGGAAGAACTAAAACCACTTGGTCCACTTCATATGCCGGCAAATATTGCAGGAATAAAATCTTGTATGGCACTTTGCAAAGGTAAGCCAAATATTGCAGTTTTTGACACCGCATTCCATCAAACAATGCCAGATTATGCATATATGTATGGACTTCCATATAGAGATTATGAAGAATTTAAAATAAGAAAATATGGTTTTCATGGAACATCACACAAATATGTTAGTGGCGAACTTGCAAAGCTTACAAACAAACCAATTGAACAAACAAGATTTATCACAGTTCACCTTGGCAATGGTTCAAGTTTGTGTGCAGAAAAAGGTGGCAAAAGCGTTGATACGTCAATGGGCTTTACTCCACTTGAAGGTCTTGTTATGGGAACAAGATGTGGAGATATTGATGCATCTGTTTTGGAATATCTAAGCGAAAAAACAGGAATGACATTAAAAGAACTTACGGTATATATGAACAAAAAGAGTGGTGTTCTTGGAATCAATGGTGTTTCTGGTGATATGAGAGATAATGACGACCTTATAAAGCAAGGAAACAAAAGAGCAGTTTTGGCTCAAAATATGATTTGTTATAGAGTTAAAAAATATATAGGAAGTTATGCCGCAGCGATGGGCGGTGTTGATGCTATTGCATTTACTGGTGGTGTTGGTGAAAATAGTAAAGAAATCCGTGAAGAATGCTTGCAAGGGCTTGAATTTATGGGTATCAAACTTGATAAAAATAAGAATGATAACCTTGCTCGTGGAGTAATCGGCGAAATTTCAACTGACGATAGCAAAGTAAAGGTTTATCGCATTCCAACAAATGAAGAGCTTGTTATCGCAAGAGATTGCGTAAGACTTACAAAATAACAAAATTTTTGTTGACAACAGCAAAAAATGTATATATAATGTTTTAAGTAAAATAAACTGCCAAAGTAGGGCAGGTTGAATATAGGAGGATAAAATGGCAGTTCCAAAGCGTAAAGTATCAAAAGCAAGAAGAAATAAGAGAAATTCAGCAAACTTCAAAGCGGGAGTTGCAACTTTGGTTGAATGTCCAGAATGTCATGCACAAAAACAACCACACAAGGTTTGTCCAAAATGCGGATATTACAACGGAAAACAAGTTGTTGAAACTGAAAAGAAAGAAAAGAAAAATTAATTATAAACAAAAATACCAAGAGAATTTCTCTTGGTATTTTTTTACACATTTTTTAAATAATTTTGTTATTTGTTTTTATTTTTATGAAAAATGTAGTAATATTTAGGTAGAATATTATATTAGGGGACAATTTATGAGAATTATTCCAAGAAAAACAAACGTAAAAATTGAGATTGTAAAAAATGTTACCTTGGGTGATATTATCTTTGGTATGATTGGTGTTGCTGGAGCATTAGGGTTTTTCTTAAGTAATTTTGCGAGTGGACTAAACTACTGGATAGGCATTGCTTGGTGTGCAATCGTAATTTCTTTATTTTTCAAAATTTCTGACAATATGAGGTTATATCAAACTCTTGGGTATTTGTTCAGATTTTTTGCTCAACAAAAAAAATACTCACAAAAAAAGGTTAAAGGAAATGCTCCAATTGAAGAGTTGATTCCATTTAACGGTCTTTATCAAGATAGATTTATTGATTTTAAGGAGTATTATGCACAAGTAATTGAAATCCAACCTATTGTATTTAGTTTGCTTAATGAATACAAAAGGGATATGTGTATAAATACTTTTGCAAATGCTTTGCGTAGATTAAATGAAGACCAAACTGCATCAATAATCAAGTTAAACAAGGCAATGGTTCTAGATAACTACATTTATGCCGAAGACAAAAAGTACGATAATCTTATGGAACTTATGTACGAAGGCGAAATTACAAAGGAAGAAGTTGAAGTAAGAGCGGGTGTTTTTGAAGAACGTGTTTCTCAAATGGAAAGAAGAAATCGTCAAGACAAGATTTACAAAGATTATTTTTATATGGTAGTTTTTGACAAAGATAGAGAAATTTTGGAAAACACAGTAAATGGTATTGTAACAACATTGATTCAAGCAGTAACACCAATAACATCAAAAGTCCTTACAGGAAAAGATTTGCTTATTTTTATGAAAGCAATGTATGGAAAGGAATTTGACCAAAGAGAACTTGATGCAATTCCAATGAACCAATATTTCAACTGGGTTGCACCAAAAAAAGTTAAGTTTCAGGCGGGAAAGGTTTTAATTGATAACAAACCATACAGACAATTTGTAATTGCAGATTACCCAATTCAAGTGCCAGATGCGTGGGGTGCGTCATTCTACACACTTGACCGTACAAAAGTTGTCACAAAAATAAAACCACAAAAGAAATACGAATCGGAAAAGGCAATTGACAAAGCTATAATGGAAATGGAAGGAAAGTTTGCCCGTACAGGTTCAACAAGTAAACAAATTGAAAATGAAACTCACCTTGAAACTCTTCAAAATTTGCTTGTTAGTTTGAAAAATAACAACGAACAACTTTTTGATTGTAATGTATTTATCACATGTGAAGATCCAGCAAGAAAAGAAGTTAGAGCAATATTAAGACAAGAAGGTTTTAAGTATACCGAAATGTTTGGAAGGCAAGTTGATGCATTTGTTAGTTCAAACCTAAGTATGCGTGACAATGTAAAAGATTGCAGGCGTGGAATTCCAACAACAAGTATGGCGGCAATTTTCCCATTTATCTCTGGGGCACTTCAAGACCCAAATGGTTTTTATATTGGAGATAATGAGTTCCCGGTATTTGTAGACTTTTTTGCAAGAAATCGTGAAAGAGTAAACTCAAATATGATGATTATCGGGAAGTCTGGTTCTGGTAAGTCTTATGCAACAAAGACCCTTTTGACTAACTTTGCGGCAGATAACACAAAAGTGTTCATTCTTGACCCCGAAAACGAGTATACAAACCTTGCAATAAATCTTAAAGGTAAAATTATTGATGTTGGTTCATCCCAAATGGGTATTATTAACCCATTCCATGTTATGACATCACTTCAAGATGACACCACATCTCTTATTCAAAAGAAAGATGAGGAAGGAAATATAATTGAAGACGACAATGATTCAAGTTCGGACACCTTTGCACAGCACTTACAATTTTTGGAACAATTTTTCCGTGTAATTTTGGAAGGAATTGAATCTGACCCATTTGAACTTTTAAACTCAATGGTTGTTGATGTTTACAAAAAAAAGGGAATAACCGAGCACTCAAATTTTTCAACAATGCCGGCAGACAAGTTCCCAACCTTTGATGATTTGTATGATTATATCATTGAAAGATTACACACAGAAACAAACCAATATGTACTAAACAACCTTAACGTTGTTGAAACATATATCAAAAAGTTTGCAAAAGGTGGAAGAAATAGTAAACTATGGAATGGTCCAACAAGTTTGGAAACAAAAGAAAACTTTATTACATTCAACTTCCAATCATTGCTTGCAAATAATAACCAAGTTATTGCAAATGCACAAATGCTTATCATTTTTAAGTATTTGATGAACGAAATTATCAAAAACAAAGACTTTAACTCAAAGTATCATGTAAATAGAAAAGTTATTGTTGCAGTTGATGAAGCCCATATGTTCATTAACCCAAAATATCCAATTGCGCTTGACTTTATGGCACAAATGGCAAAAAGAATTCGTAAGTATGGTGGTATGCAAATTGTTATTACACAAAATATTAAGGACTTTGTTGGTGCTCCAGAAATTGAAAGACAATCAACGGCAGTTATCAATGCCAGCCAATACTCAATGATTTTCTCTCTTGCACCAAGTGATATGAACGACCTTGTTGAACTTTACCGTAAGAGTGGTGAAATTAACCAACAAGAGCAAGACACAATTGTTACCGCAGGAGTTGGTCAAGCATTCTTGATTACCAGCCCTATGAATAGAACTATGGTTCAAATTGTTGCATATGACTATGTAAGAAAACTATTCTCATAAAATTAAAAATTGCTCTAAATGTGGAGCAATTTTTTATATTTTTGAGGAAAGTGATTTATATTCAAACAAAACTTGAAAATACGTGTTTTTTACTTGTGAAGTGTAGGGAATGTCTATTGAAGAAAAATCTGCAAGGTTGTTTAGTATATTTTTTGTGTTGGAAAGTGAAAGTTTTATTTCAAGCAAAGTGGAAGTTAGTTTGCTATTAAAAATTGTTTCAAAATTGGTTTGAATTCTGTTTTGCTCGGAAATTATATCATTAAGTAAAACTTTTGACTGAATTTCGGTTAATAGTTTTGTATCAATAGAAACAGACAAATCGTATAATTTTTTATATAACGCCTTAAATGATGACAGTGCCTTAATAAGCACTGTTTTTTCTTGCTCTGTCATTTTTGATTTTACCAAAATTTCATCAAAGTTTAGGTCTTTTATTGAACTTGCAACTCCGTTTTCTTTTAAGTTTGCAACAACTTTTTCTGCATCGGATTTATTTTCGTAGCAAGATGCCAAAACATAAAATGCTTCGTCATCTTGAAAAATATATCCTGCACCATTTTTATGCATGGCAACTTCACTCATTTCTCTAGCTTGTGCTTTTGTTTGTGTTTTGTATAAACTTACAGCATAAACAACAAAGGCTGAACTTTTTGCATCGCCACTCGTTATATTAGAAAATCCACCAACGGTTATTAAACTTGAAAATACTCCGGCAAGGCTTACGCACAAAGCAAATGAAATTAGCATAAAAAATATAGAAAAAAATCTTGATTTTCTGCTGGAACTAAAATTTTTTGTCATACTTTCTTGAACTCCCAAAACTTGCTAGTTATCATTTTTGATGAAAACCTACTAAATCTTATGTCAAAAATTGACAACATATGCAAAATAAGGCAAGTTTTCTATTTTTTATGAATAGGTTATAAAGGTTAAAATATTAGAAAGGAGAAAATTATGGAAATAAAGCCACTTTATGATAGAGTTGTAGTTTTGCCACAAAAAAACGAGAATAAATGTCCATCGGGCATAATTTTGCCACAAGTTGGTGACGATAAGTCGTCAATTGGTGAAGTTGCTTTTGTTGGCGATGGTCAAACCTTTGATGGTGACAATGTTGAAATGCAAGTAAAAAAGGGTGATAAAATTATATATTCAAAATTCGCGGGAGCACCGTATAAAATAAATGATATTGATTATGTAATTTTACGCCAAGCAGATATTTTGGCAATAATAAAAGGAGAATAATATGGCAAAAAATATGATATTTGGGGATGAAGCAAGAAAATCTTTGGAAAAAGGTGTTTCAAAATTGTGCGATGCAGTAAAAATTACACTAGGGCCAAAAGGCCGTAATGTTGTGTTAGATAGAAAATATGGTGCGCCACTAATTACAAACGATGGTGTTACAATTGCAAAGGAAATTGAACTTGATGATTCTTTTGAAAATATGGGAGCAAGTTTAATAAAAGAAGTTAGCATAAAAACAAATGATATTGCTGGTGATGGAACGACGACTGCATCGGTTCTTGCTCAAAGTATTGTGCAAAAAGGACTAAAAGATTTCTCTTTTGGTGCAAATCCTTTGGCACTTAAAAGTGGTATCAACTTGGCAACAAAAAAAGTTTGTGAAATATTGAAGAATATGTCAAGACCAATAAAAAATGAAAAAGAAATAGCTCAAATTGCATCAATTTCTGCCGGTGATGAAGAAGTCGGCGAACTTATCTCAAATGCAATAAAAAAAGTCGGTGAAAATGGTGTTGTGACAATTGAAGAAGGTGAACAAATTGAAACTACCTTGCAAGTTGTTGAAGGTATGCAATTTGACAGGGGATATCTGTCGCCTTATATGTGTACTGATAATGATAAAATGGTTGCTGTTTTGGATAATGCTTATGTGCTTGTAACAGATAAAAAGATTTCAACAATAACAGATTTGTTACCAATACTTGAACAAGTTGTAAAAACGGGCGAAAAATTACTAATAATTGCAGAAGATATAGAAAGTGAAGTTCTTGCAACTTTGGTTGTAAACAAACTTCGTGGGGTATTTAACTGCGTTGCTGTAAAAGCCCCTGCTTTTGGAGATAAGAGAAAAGACTTTTTGAGTGATATTTGTACACTAACAAAAGCAACATTATGTTCAAGTGAAATTGGTGTTGACCTAAAAGATATTGACCTAGAATATCTTGGCAAAGCAAAGTCTGTTAAGGTTACAAAAGACAGTACAACAATAATTGCACCTGAGGGAGAGAATGAAGAACTGAAACAAAAAATTCAAAGCCTAAAAACACAGTTGAATAGTAATTCAACCGAATATGACAAGGAAAAAATAAAGGAAAGACTTGCAAAGTTGTCGGGAGGTGTTGCTGTTATAAAAGTTGGAAGTGCAACCGAAGTTGAAATGAAGGAAAAGAAACTCCGAATTGAAGATGCTTTGTCTGCAACAAAAGCAGGAATAAGTGAAGGTGTTGTTGCTGGCGGTGGAACGGCACTTGTTAAATGTTACGACCAATTAAAAGAATATATTGATACGCTTGCCGGTGATGAAAAAATGGGTGCACAAATAATTTTGGATACATTATCTGCTCCACTAAAGCAAATTGCGGTAAATTGTGGAAAAGATTCTGGCGTTGTTTTGGAAAGGGTTATGTCAAACAAAAACAGTGAATTTGGTTATGATGGAAAGAATGATATTTTTGTTGATATGTTATCTGCCGGAATTATCGACCCGCTTCTGGTTACCAAGACTGCACTAATGTCGGCATCAAGTGTTGCAGGTACGTTACTTACAACTGAATGTCTTATTTGTGACAACAATGCCAAAAATGATTGAAAAAAATAATTATATTTGCTAATATGTACATATGAAAATACAAAAAGTGGAATTTTTAACAAGCATTGCAAAAGCAAAAGATATAATTGAAGGTGGCAATGAATTTGCTTTTGTAGGGAGAAGTAATGTTGGGAAAAGTAGTTTTATAAACTCCATTATGGGCGTAAAAAAGTTGGCAAAAACATCAAGTGAACCCGGCAGAACAAGACTTATTAACTATTTTCAAATAAATGGTAGTTTCAGGTTTGTTGATCTGCCGGGATACGGCTATCATAGAGCGGGCAAGCAAAATGAACTTATGTGGGCGACTCTTATGGAAGATTATCTAAAATATTCAAAGTGCCTTAAAAGAGTGTTTATGCTTGTTGATATAAGGCATAGTCCAAGTGAACTAGACAAACGTATGCTTGAATATTTGACCTATACAAACAGACCATTCACAATTATTGCAACAAAAATTGACAAAGTTGCAAAATCAAAAATTTCAGTATATATAAAGAACATAGCGCAAGGGCTATTTGTAACAACAAATAATATCATTCCTTATTCAAGCGAAACTCATTACAATAGAGATAAAATTTTGCAAATAATAGAAAATGATTTAAAAGATGACCTAACTTAGTAGGTCATTTTTTTATTGAAAAAATTTGGTTGTTAATTGTTTCAAAAAAATAAATTTAATTAAGATTTGAATTTATTAATGGGTTATATAATGGCTACTATTACTTTAAATATGTTTTATACTTATATTATTATACTATAAATATATGTGTATTAAAATATTTTAAAAAATATGAAAAAAGGTGTTGACAAGGCTAGGGGGAATGTATTACAATGGCTTGTAAAGTGGCATACTTTCGGGTTGAGGTGTGAAGTTACCTTGTTCCTACGCAAGCGGAAAAGGATAATTTACACTGACAAGTTTCGCTTAAAGCGGAGCGACCAACAAGCCTTTTTATTTTAGATGTCACTTGCAAACACACGGCATAGTGTGTTGACTAAAATAAATGGGTTACTTTATAGTAACTTGTTGGCAAGAGATTACAGGAGGTTAAAAATGGCAACACAAAAAATTAGAATCAAACTTAAGTCGTACGATCATTCACTTCTTGACCAAGCATGTGTAAGAATTATCAACACAGCAAGCAAGAGTGGTGCCAAAGTGGTTGGACCAGTTCCACTTCCAACAGATAGAGAAGTTGTAACAGTTATTCGTTCACCACACAAAGACAAAGACAGTCGTGAGCAATTTGAATCTAGAACACACAAAAGAATGATAGATGTGTACCCAACATCACCAAAGCAAACTGATGCATTTATGAAATTAGATTTGCCTGCTGGTGTTGATATAAAAATCGAACTATAAGGAAGGAGAAGAAAATGAATAAAGCTATAATAGGCAAAAAACTTGGAATGACACAAATCTTCACACCTGATGGTTTGGTTGTTCCAGTAACAGTTGTTGAAGCTGGTCCTTGCAAAGTTGTTCAAGTTAAAACAATGGCAAGAGAAGGCTACAATAGTGTTGTTGTTGCTTTTGATGAAACAAAAGAATCAAGAGTAAACAAAGCACAAATGGGAACATTAAAAAAAGCTAATGTTCCTGCAAGCAGAGTTTTAAGAGAATTAAGACTCGACAATTCACAAAATTATGAAATTGGAACATCAATCCTTTGCGATATCTTCAATGAAAAAGACAAGGTTGATGTTACAGGACTTACACGTGGTCGTGGATTTACAGGTGTTATCCAAAAATGGAATCAACATAGATTAAAAATGACCCATGGTACAGGACCTGTTCACAGAGAAGTAGGTTCAATGAGTGCAAATAGTACACCAAGTCGTGTATTTAAAAACAAGCACCTTGCTGGACACTATGGTCACGAGAGAGTAACAATCCAAAACTTGGAAGTTGTTAAGGTCGATTCTGCTCGTAATATCTTACTCATTAAAGGTTGCATACCTGGTCCAAGAGGAACAGTTGTAACAGTTACTGAGTCAGTAAAAGCATAAAGGAGTTAACTGATGAAAGCTAAAGTTTATAATATGCAAAATGCCGAAGTTGGCTCAATCACATTAAAAGATGATGTTTTTGGTGTTGAATACAACGAACCACTTATTCATGAAGTTGTTGTTGCATACAATGCAAACCAAAGACAAGGAACAAAATCTGCACTCACAAGAAGTGAAGTTAGAGGACATGCAAAGAAACCTTGGAAACAAAAACATACAGGACATGCAAGACAAGGTTCAACAAAGGGTCCACAATTTATTGGTGGTGGTGTAGTATTTGCTCCAAAGCCAAGAGATTTTTCTAAAAAGGTAAACAAGTTTGCAAAGAGAGCTGCATTCTTAAGTGCAATCAGTCAAAAACTTGCTCAAAAAGAATTAACAATATTGGACGAATTTGCTTTGGAAGAAGCAAAAACAAAGAAAGTTCAAGAATTCTTGGATGCATTCAAATTTGACGCAAACACAGTTATTGTTTTGGATGAATTAAACAATGATGCACTTCGTGCTTCAAAAAACATTCCAAGTGCTTATGTTACAACATCAGACCTTGTTAATGTTTATGACCTTGTTAGTAACAAAAATGTTGTTTTAACAAAAAAGGCAGTTAAAAAATTAGAGGAGGTTTATGCAGAATAATGAAAGCTCATGATGTTATTATTAAACCTATTCTCACAGAAAAATCTTATCAAGGAATCCAAGGTAAAGTTTACACATTCAAAGTTGCAAACAGTGCCAACAAAGTTCAAATAAGAAAAGCTGTTGAAGAACTTTTCAATGTTGAAGTTGAAAATGTAAATACCGTTAAAGTTAAAGGTAAAGAAAAGTCACAAAATACAAAATCAGGAAGAACAGTTGGAAAAACAAGTGATTACAAAAAAGCAATTGTAACACTTAAAGAAAGTTCA
The DNA here is from genome assembly GCA_945919375.1 of uncultured Clostridia bacterium. Taxonomy (GTDB): domain Bacteria; phylum Bacillota; class Clostridia; order Christensenellales; family UBA1242; genus UBA5893. Next base: position 86,343 of record CAMEJD010000001.1, on the reverse strand, counting down.
AAACCAATTGCGTTCTTTGAAAGTTTATCATAGGAGGATAATTAGTTATGGCAGTTAAATCAAGCAAACCAACATCAGCTGGTAGAAGATTTTATACATCAGCAACTTTTGAAGAAGTAACTAAAACTACTCCTGAAAAAAGCTTGCTTAGAACAAAAAAGAAAACTGCAGGCAGAAATGCTAGTGGTAAGATAACAGTTCGTCATATCGGTGGCGGAAACAGACAAAAATACAGAGTTATCGATTTCAAAAGAAATAAAGATGGAATCCCTGCAAAAGTTACAGCAATTGAATACGACCCAAATCGTAGTGCGTACATTGCATTGTTAACATATGCAGATGGAGAAAAAAGATACATCTTGGCTCCACTTGGACTTAGTGTTGGTGAAACACTTATGAGTGGTAAAGATGCTGAAATAAAAGTCGGAAATGCACTCCCACTTGAATATATCCCAGTAGGTTCAGTTGTTCACAATATTGAACTTAGTGCTGGAAAAGGTGGACAAATGGCAAGAAGTGCTGGTGCCGAAGTTGCTCTTATGGCAAAAGAAGGCAAGTATGCAACACTTCGTATGCCAAGTGGTGAAATGAGAAAAGTCCTTCTTACTTGCAAAGCTACAATTGGTACAGTTGGTAATGTTGACCATGAACTTGTATCTCTTGGAAAAGCAGGAAGAAAAAGACATATGGGCGTAAGACCATCAGTTCGTGGTGTTGTTATGAACCCTAACGATCACCCACACGGCGGTGGTGAAGGTAAGAGCCCTGTTGGACACAAATCTCCACTTACACCTTGGGGTAAACCAGCTCTTGGCTTAAAGACAAGAAAAGCAAAGAAAGCATCTAACAAGTTAATTGTTAAGAGAATCAATTAGGAGAGAATAGTATGAGTAGATCATTAAAGAAAAAACCATATGTTTGCCCAAGACTTATGAAAAGAGTTCAAGAAATGGATCCAGCTAACAAAAAGCCAATCAAAACTTGGTCTCGTTCATCAGTAATTTATCCTGAATTTGTTGGATACACATTTGCAGTTCACAATGGTAAAAAACATATTCCAGTTTATTGCACAGCCGAAATGGTTGGACATAAACTTGGTGAATTTGCTCCAACAAGAACATTCAAAGGACACGCAGGTAAAAAGTCGACAACAACAGCAACAGCTCCTGTTAAGGCATAAGAGGTAAAATATGGCAACAAGAATTAGAGAAAAAGCACAAGCAAGAATCGAAAACAAAGATACTCGCCCAAGTGCAAAAGTAAAATATGTTAGAATGAGTCCTTCAAAAGTAAGAATCGTTCTTGACACAGTAAGAGGTAAAGATGTTGACACAGCAGTTGCATTGCTTGAAAACTCAACAACTTCAGCCGCACAAGTATGCTTAAAATTATTAAATTCTGCTATTGCAAATGCAGAATTCAAAGGTTTAAACAGAGCAGATTTATTTGTTGAAGAATGCTATGTTGGACCAGGACCTACACTCAAACGTTTGGATATTCGTGCAAGAGGTAGAGCAAATAGATTATTAAAGAGATCATCACACATTACCATGATTCTTGGTAATAAGGTGAAATAAGGTAAGGAGGCAAAATAATGGGACAAAAAGTTAGTCCAGTTGGATTTAGAGTAGGAATTAACAAACCATGGGATTCTTCTTGGTATGCAAGCAAAGAAGATTTTGCCAAATTCCTTCTTGAAGATAACAAAATTAGAAAATTTTTCGAAAAGAATTATGCCCAAGCTTCAATTTCAAAAGTAGAAATTGAAAGAACAAAGGAAAGACTTGTATTAAATGTTTATACAGGTAGACCTGCAATTCTTATTGGACAAAAAGGTGCAAATATTGAAGTTATTAAAAAACAACTTTCAAAAGTTATTGGACCTACAAAAAATCTTGTAATCAATGTTAAAGAAGTTAAGAAACCAGATCTTGATGCAACACTTGTTGCAGAAAGCATTGTTGCTCAACTTGAAAAACGTGTTGCTTACAAGAGAGCATTAAAACAAGCTTTGCAAAGAGTTATGAAAGCAGGTGCAAAGGGTTGTAAAGTTAGAGTTAGCGGTGTTGTTAATGGTGCAAACACTATTGGAACAAGCGAAACTTATATGGAAGGAAGTCTTCCACTTCAAACAATCAGAGCAGACATTGATTACGGTGTTACTGCTGCTTACACAAACTATGGTAAACTTGGTGTAAAAGTTTGGATTTATAAAGGTGATATCCTTGATAAAAAAGAACAAAATTCTAACAAAGGAGGACAAGACTAATGTTAATGCCAAAAAGAGTAAAAAGAAGAAGAGTACATCGTGGCAGAATGACAGGTGTTGCTACAAGAGGTAATACTTTGACATATGGAACATATGGTCTTGTTGCAACAGAACCATGTTGGATTAAATCAAACCAAATTGAAGCCGCTCGTATCGCTATGACAAGATACATTAAACGTGGTGGTCATGTTTGGATTAAAATATTCCCTGATAAACCTGTAACAAAGAAACCTGCAGAAACTCGTATGGGTTCTGGTAAAGGTTCTCCAGAATTCTGGGTTGCAGTTGTTAAACCAGGCAGAGTACTATTCGAAATGGATGGTATAGATGAAGCAACAGCAAGAGAAGCATTAAGACTTGCAGGTCACAAACTTCCTTGCAAAGTAAAGTTCATCAAGAAAGAAGAAGGTGGTGCTAACAATGAAAATTAAAGAACTTAGAAGTTTAACAGTTGAAGAATTAAATCAAAAACTTGTTGACCTAAAACAAGAATTATTCAATCTTCGTTTTTCACAAGCAACCGGCAACTTACAAAATCCTATGCAAATCCACAATGTTAAAAAAGATATTGCAAGGGTTAATACATTATTAAAAGAAAAAAAGGCATAGGAGGAAGATATGGAATTAGAAAGAAATAATCGTCCTAGCAAAATAGGGACAGTTGTAAGTGCTGGAAAAATGGATAAAACTGTTGTAGTTGCCATTGTTTCAGCAAGAAAGCATCCACTTTATAAAAAAGTCGTAAAACAAACAACAAAATTCAAAGCTCATGATGAAAATAATGAATGTGGCATCGGCGACACAGTTGAAATCGCTGAAACAAGACACATTTCAAAAGATAAATACTTCAGAGTTGTAAGAATTGTTGAAAAGGCAAGATAGGAGGAAACTGTATGGTACAACCACAAACTAGATTAAAAGTTGCTGATAACACAGGTGCAAGACAAATTATGTGTATCCGTGTTTTGGGCGGTTCTTTTAGAAGAAGCGGAAATATTGGAGATGTAATCGTTGCATCTGTAAAGAGTGCAACTCCAGGCGGAAGCGTTAAAAAAGGTGATGTTGTTAAAGCAGTTATTGTTAGAACAACAAAGGGACTTCGTCGTCCAGATGGTTCACACATCAGATTTGATGATAACGCAGCAGTTATCATTGATGCTCAAAAACAACCAAAAGGTACTCGTATCTTTGGACCTATTGCAAGAGAACTTAGAGATAAGGGATATATGAAGATTATATCACTTGCTCCAGAAGTTATATAAGAGGAGAACGGTAAATGGCAAAATTATTTGTTAAAAAAGGTGACACAGTTGTAGTTACCACAGGAAAAGAAAAAGGCAAAACAGCCAAAGTCTTAGAAGTTTCTCCAAAATCAAACAAAGTACTTGTTGAAAATGTAAACATTGTTACAAAACACCAAAAACAAAAATCACAAGAAGACAAAGGTGGAATAATAAAAAAAGCTGCTCCAATTGAAGCATCAAATGTTATGGTTATTTGTCCAGATTGTGGAAAAGCAACAAGAGTTGCTCACAAAGATGTTGATGGTAAAAAGGTAAGAGTTTGCAAAAAATGTGGAGCAAGTTTAGACAAAGCTGATGCAAAAAAAGTTAAAAAACAAGCAAAAACAGAAAAAAAAGTAGCAAAAGAAGAAAAAGTTGTTGAAACAGCAGAAAAACCTGCAAAGAAAGCTCCTGCAAAAAAAACAGCAACAAAAACAACAACAAAAAAGACTACAACAAAGAAAACAACTAAGGTGGAGGAATAATGAAAAGTAGATTATCAGTTTTATATAAAGAACAAGTTGTTCCTGCTCTTAGAGAAGAGTTTGGATACAAAAATATAAACGAAGTTCCAAAAATTAGTAAAATTGTACTTAATATGGGACTTGGTGAAGTTAAAGATAACTCAAAAAGTTTTCAAATCGCTGTTGATGAATTGACAGCAATCGCTGGACAAAAAGCAGTTGCAACAAAAGCAAAGAAAGCAATTTCTAACTTTAAAGTTCGTCAAGGACAAAAAGTTGGCGCAAAGGCAACTCTTCGTGGCGATAGAATGTATGAATTTTTGGATAGATTGATTTCAATTGCTCTTCCAAGAGTTCGTGACTTCAAAGGCGTTAGTACAAAAGCTTTTGATGGAAAAGGAAACTATGCTTTGGGAATTAAAGAACAACTTATATTCCCAGAAATAGAATATGATAAACTTGATAAAATCAGAGGTCTTGATGTTATCATAGTTACAAGTGCAAAGTCGGATAAAGAGGCAAAATCATTACTTGAAAAAATGGGTATGCCATTCAAAGTTAGAGGATAGGAGGAAATTATGGCAAAAACAGCGTTAAAAGAAAAACAAAAAAGAAAGCAAAAATTTGCTACAAGAGAATACACAAGATGTACAATCTGTGGTCGTCCTCACTCAGTACTTAAAAAGTATGGTATTTGCAGAATATGTTTTAGAGAGCTTGCATCAAAGGGCGAAATCCCTGGTGTTAAGAAGGCTAGTTGGTAAGGAGGTAATATGATTTTAACAGATCCAATCGCAGATATGCTTACCCGTATTCGTAATGCAATTACGGCAAAGCACACAGAAGTTTCTATTCCAGCTTCAAATGAAAAAATGTCAATATTGAACATTTTGGTTGAAGAAGGTTATATAAAAGAAGCAAAACTTGTTGAAAATGGAAACATTAAAAATATTGTAGTTACATTAAAGTATGATAGCAATGGCGAAAGTGTTATCCAAGGACTTAGAAGAATATCAAAGCCAGGTCTTAGAGTTTATGCAGAAAAAGATAAGCTTCCAAAGGTTATAAATGGTCTTGGAATTGCCCTTATTTCAACAAACAAAGGTATTTTAACAGATAAAAAAGCTCGTTCACTAGGTGTCGGTGGTGAAGTATTGGCTTTTGTATGGTAGGAGGATAGTATGTCAAGAATAGGTAGAAAGCATATTGATTTGCCAGCAGGAGTTGAACTTACACAAAAAGACGGTGTTGTTACAGTTAAAGGACCAAAAGGTACATTAACAGAAAATGTTGACAGGCTTATCACAGTTAAGGTTGACGGTAACAAAGTTGAACTTACAAGAGCAAATGAAGAAAATGAAACAAAAGCAAAACACGGTTTATATAGAGCACTTATCAATAACATGGTAACAGGTGTTACTCATGGATTTGAAAAGAAGCTTGTTATAAATGGTGTTGGTTACAAAGTTGTAAAACAAGGTAACAAACTTGTACTTAATGTTGGTTATTCACATACAATTGACATTCCTGAAGAAGACGGCATCACATTTGAATGTCCTTCACAAACAGAAATCGTTGTAAAAGGAATTGACAAACAAAAAGTTGGTCAAGTGGCTTCAAAAATAAGAGATCTAAGAAAAGTTGAACCATATCATGCTTACGGAATTCGTTATAGTGACGAAGTTGTTATAAGAAAAGTTGGTAAAGCAGCCGGAAAGGGCGCTAAGAAATAGGAGGAGAGCATAAATGTTTAATAAGAGAGATAGAAACGAAGAAAGAGTTCTTAGACATATTCGTGTTAGAGAAAAAATCTCTGGAACAAGTGAATGTCCAAGACTTAGTGTTTATAGAAGTAATGTTGCAATCTATGCTCAAATCATTGACGATACAAAGGGCGTAACATTAGTTTCTGCATCAAGTTTAGATAAAGATCTTGAAAAAGAATTAAAGGGCAAAAGCAAAACTGAACAAGCAAAACTTGTTGGTGAAGCTGTTGCAAAAAAAGCACTAAAAGCAAAAATTAAGAATGTAGTTTTTGACAGAGGTGGATATATTTATACAGGTAGAGTTCAAGCATTAGCCGATGGCGCAAGAAGTGCTGGACTTGAGTTTTAGGAGGTTATCGTGGCAGAACAAGAAAAAGTTAAAAAGGCTAGAGCCCCAAGAGAAGAAAGAACAAGAAGAGAAGATGAAGGCATCGATAAAAACCTTGTTGCTGTAAGAAGAGTAACAAAGGTTGTTAAAGGTGGTAGAACTTTAAGATTCTCAGCTGTTGTTGTATGCGGAGATAGAAAAGGTAATGTTGGAATGGGAACTGGCAAAGCCAAAGAAGTTCCAATGGCTATTGAAAAAGCAACTCAAGCAGCTAAAAAAGATATGAAACCAGTTAACCTTATAAACGGAACAATCCCACACGAAACAGTTGGTAAGTATGGTACATCAAAAATACACTTACTTCCAGCAAAAGAAGGTTGTGGAATTATTGCAGGTGGTGGTGCTCGTGCAGTGCTTGAACTTGCAGGCGTTAAAGATATTGTGACAAAAATTCACGGTTCAACAAACAAAATCAATTCTGTAAAGGCTACTATAAGAGGACTTAGAAGCATCAGAACAAAAGAACAGATTGCCGCACTTCGTGGAAAATCAGTTGAGGAAATCTAGGAGGAATTATGGCACAAGAAAAGAAATTAAAAATTACTTTGGTAAGAAGTCCAATTGGTTACAATCGTAATCAAGCAAAAGTTACCGAGGCATTAGGACTTAAAAAATTAAATCATTCAGTCGTTTTACCAGATAATGCAAGCGTTAGAGGCAGTGTTGCCAAAGTTGCACATCTCGTAAAGGTTGAAGAGATATAGGAGGAACAAATGGATATTCAAACACTTTCTCCAGCTAAAAATTCTAGAACTGCTTCGGTTAGAGTAGGTCGTGGAATTGGTAGTGGTATAGGAAAAACAAGTGGTAAGGGTCATAAAGGCCAAAATGCTAGAAGTGGCGGTGGCGTTAGACCAGGATTTGAAGGTGGACAACTTCCACTCGCAAGAAAATTACCAATTAGAGGTTTTAACAATTACAATTTTGAAAAAAGATATTCAACATGCAATGTTGCAGACCTTGAACAATTTGAAGAAAACTCAGTTATTACACTAGAACTTTTATACGAAAATAGAGTTGTAGGCAAAATCGAGCCATACGGTTTAAAAGTACTTGGCAATGGTGAACTTACAAAGCCTCTTACTGTTAAAGCTAAAAAATTTACAAAGAGTGCTATCGAAAAAATCGAAAAAGCCGGTGGAAAAGCTGAGGTGATCTAATGTTTAAAACATTCATTAACGCATTCAAAATAAAAGATTTAAGAAAAAAAATGTTACTAACATTACTACTCTTATTCATATATAGAGTTGGGTGTTGGTTAACGGTTCCTGGCATTAGTCCCGGAGCACTTGAAGATTCTGCACAAATGAGTGGCGGAGTAACTTTCCTTGGATTGCTAAACTCAATCTCTGGTGGTGCTCTTGCCAATGCCTCATTCTTTGCACTTGGTGTTTCGCCATATATTAGTGCATCAATTATTATTCAACTTTTGGCTGTTGCAATTCCTTCTTTGGAAAGAATTTCAAAGCAAGGCGAAGAGGGGAGAAAGAAAATCAATCTTTACACCCGTATTTGTGCTTTAGTTTTGGCAACTGCTCAAGCAATTGGTATTGTTGTTTCATATGCAAACAGTGAAGGTTTTATTGATACAAGAATGTTGGGTGCAGGAGTTCCTACTTGGTTAACTTGTACATTTATTGCATTAGTTTTAATTAGTGGTGCAATGTTTACAGTTTGGTTAGGTGAAAGAATTACTGACCTTGGGGTTGGAAATGGTTTGTCACTTCTAATCTTTGTTGGTATTTTGTCAACTGCTTGTACTGGTCTTTACACCGCTTTTCAAGGTGTTGGACAAAATATTGATTATATTTGGACAATTTTAGTATTTTTACTTGCTGTTGTTGTTATATTTGCATTGATTGTATTTATTGATAACGCAGAAAGAAAAGTACCGGTCCAATACGCAAAGCAAGTTAAAGGTAGAAAAATGTATGGTGGTCAATCTACCAACATTCCTATCAAAGTGAATGCAACAGGTGTTATCCCTATCATCTTTGCAAATGCAATTGTATCTTTCCCACAAATGCTTATTAGCATTTTCTGGCCAAATACTCCATTTGCAGATTGGTGGACAAAATATATGGGAACAGCATCTTGGGTTTATATTGTAGCAACTGCTTTGTTAATCTTATTCTTTGCATATTTCTATGCACAAATAACATTCAACCCAGAAGATGTAAGTAAACAAATTCAACAAAATGGTGGATTTATCCCAGGAATAAGAGCAGGGAAACCTACTGCCGAATATTTGGGGAAAATATCTTCAAGATTAACATTATTTGGCGCAATTTATTTGGCATTTATTGCATTAGTCCCAAGTTTGGTGTTCAATGCACTTGCAACAACAAGTCTTGATTCAACACTTATCAATGCATTCAGTGTTACCGGTCTTATGATTTTGGTTTCTGTTGCATTGGAACTAGACAAACAACTTGATGCTCAAATGTTAATGAGAAATTATAGAGGATTTTTGAAATAAGATTATTTAATATATTATGAATACAAAAGTCTTTTTAGGCTTTTGTATTCGGTTAATATATAAATAGTGAGGTTATATGAACATAATTTTATTAGGTGCACCGGCAAGTGGAAAAGGCACAATGTCAAATTTCTTGAAACAAACTTATGATATTCCGGTTATTTCAACGGGAGATATAATAAGGGAAAATATCAAAAATAAAACAATGTTGGGAATAAAAACAGAAGAATATATCAACTCTGGGAAACTTGTTCCAGATGAAATTGTTATTGATTTGGTAAGGGCAAGACTTGGACAAAGTGACACTGCAAACGGTTACGTTTTGGACGGTTTTCCAAGAACATTATCACAAGCAATTGCACTTGATAAGATTTCAAATATAACAAAGGTTATCTATCTTAAAGTTGGATATAATACATTACTTGAACGAAGTTTGGGTAGGCGTGTTTGTCCAAAATGTAATACTATTTACAACACAAAAACGCACAAATCGAATTATTGTGATGAGTGTGGAGTTGAGCTTATTACAAGGGAAGATGATACCGAAGAAGTATTAAAAAATCGTTTTGATGTATTTCAAAACGAAACAAGACCACTCATTGCTTATTACAAGAAACTAAACAAACTTGTAGAAGTTGATGGGAATGGAGATTCTTCTGAAGTTTTTAAAAAAATTTCAAAAGAATTATAGTGAAATAAAGAAGGTTTTTATATGATTTGTAGAACACAACAAGATTTTGACGGAATGCGAAAGGCAAACAAAATTGTTGGTGATGCATTAAGGTATGCAGAGTCACAAATTCGTCCCGGAATTTCAACTTATGAACTTGACAAATTGGTAGAAAAGTTTATAATAGATAATGGTGCTATTCCTTCATTTAAAGGCTTTGAAGGCTATCCTGCAAGCATTTGTACATCAGTTAATGAAACTGTTGTTCATGGTATTCCTTCAAAAGACATTATTTTGAAAGAAGGTGACATAATCTCTGTTGATATTGGAACTATTGTTGACGGTTACAATGGTGACGCCGCAAGAACATTCCCAGTAGGAAAAATATCCAAAGAAAAACAAAAACTTATTGATGTAACAAAACAATGCTTTTTTGAAGGCATAAAGCATTTAAGACCAGGTGCAAAACTTGGTGAACTTGGAAATGCAATTCAAACATATGCAGAAAGTTTTGGTTATGGTGTCGTTCGTGAATTAGTCGGTCATGGAATTGGTCATAATATGCACGAAGATCCAGAAGTTCCAAATTATGGAAAACCAAATCATGGAATCACCGTAAAAGAAAATATGTGTCTTGCAATTGAGCCTATGATAACAATGGGGGAAAGATACATATATATGGAAGATGATGGTTGGACAATTAAAACTGATGACGGCTTGCCAGCAGGACATTATGAAAACACAGTAATTGTTACAGCAAATGGTGTGGAGATTCTATCGTTATAAAAGGAAAATCTATGCTAGAAATTGTAGAGGGTATGGTTGTTGTGTCCACACAAGGTAGAGATAACGGACATTTGTACATTGTAAAAAATGTTGAAAATGGTTATGCCTATGTTGTTGATGGGAAACAAAGGACAATCCAAAACCCAAAAAAGAAAAAATTTAAGCATCTAAGACCGACAGGTCAAATTATTGAAAGTATTCAAGAAAAGTTTAGGGGAAACCAAAAAATTCTTGATAGTGAAATAAGAAAAACAATTGATAATTTAAGCATAATCTAAAAAGGAGTTTGTATGTCGAAAGAAGATGTGATAGAATTTGAAGGGGTAGTTGAAGAAGTTTTACCAAACACAGCCTTTAAAGTTCGCTTGGAAAATGGTGTTTTGATTAACGCATATATCTCAGGTAGACTTAGAATGAATTATATAAAAATTTTGGAAGGCGATAAGGTAAAAATAGAAATGAGCCCTTACGATTTGACAAAAGGCAGAATAACTTATAGAATAAAATAGATAAGATTATTCTTAAATTGATAATTGAAAGGAGAGATTATGAAAGTAAGACCATCAGTAAAACCTATGTGTGATAAATGTAAAGTTATCAAACGTGAAGGCAAGGTTATGGTTATTTGTTCAAAAGACAAATCTCATAAACAAACACAAGGTTAATAAATTTGAAAACAACGAAATCACAAGCGGCTGATTATTTGTGAGTTCGTCTATATAGATTAAAAAATTATTTTAAAAGATTTCGGAGGAAAATATGGCAAGAATCGCTGGTGTTGATTTACCCAGAGAAAAAAGAGTTGAAATTGGTTTAACATATATCTACGGAATTGGTAGACATACTGCTAATGAAATTTTGGCTGAAACAAAAATTGATCCAAACACAAGAGTAAAAGATTTGGATGAAAATGATGTTGCTAAACTTCGTAACTATATCGAACACAACTTAACAGTTGAAGGAGATTTAAGAAAAGAAGTATCACTCAACATTAAAAGATTAACAGAAATTGGTTCCTACAGAGGAACAAGACACCGTAAAGGTCTTCCTGTTCGTGGTCAAAACACAAGAACTAACTGCAGAACAAGAAAGGGTCCAAGAAAAGTCGTTGGTGGCTCATCAAAGAAAGGTAAGTTATAAGATTAAGGAGTTAGTATGGCAGACGTAAAGAAAGCTACTGTAACAAAAAAGAAAAGAGTAAGTAAAAACATTGATAAAGGTCAAGTGCATATTAAATCTTCATTTAATAACACAACAATTACCTTTACAGACCTTCAAGGTAACACATTATCATGGTGCTCAAGCGGAAAACTTGGCTTCAAGGGTTCAAAAAAGAGTACACCATTTGCAGCTCAACAATGCGTTGAAGATGCAGCAAAAGTCGCAAAAGAACACGGAATTAAATCTGTTGAAGTTTATGTTAAAGGACCTGGTAACGGTCGTGAATCTGCAATAAGAGCACTTCAAGCAGCAGAAATCGGTGTTACTTTAATTAAGGATGTTTCTCCAATCGCTCATAACGGTTGCAGACCACCAAAAGTAAGAAGAATTTAAGGAGATTAACATGGCTAAAATGATAGGCGCAGATTGTAGACAATGTCGCAGAGAAGGATGCAAATTATTCCTTAAAGGCGAAAGATGTACTTCAAAGAAATGTGCAATGGAAAGAAGACCTGTTGCTCCTGGACAACATGGCACAGGTAGGAAAAGAGTAACCGAATATGGTACTCAATTAAGAGAAAAGCAAAAAGTTAAAAGAGCATACGGAATACTTGAAAATCAATTCAGAAGATATTATGAAGAAGCTGAAAGAATGAAAGGTATTACCGGTGAAAATATGTTATCATTGATTGAAAGAAGACTTGATAACGTTGTTTACAGAATGGGTATCGGTTCATCAAGAAGTGAATGTCGTCAAATTGTAAACCACTCTCAAATCACAGTTAATGGTAAAACAGTAAACATTCCATCTTATCAAGTTAAGGTTGGAGATGTAATCGCAGTTAAAGATAGCAAAAAAGACCTTGATATGTTCAAAGGACTTAAAGGTATGAAAATTGTTATGCCAAAATGGCTTGAATTTAACAGTGATACACTAGAAGGTAAAGTACTTGCATTACCAACAAGAGAAGATATTGACCTTAACATAAAAGAACACTTAATCATAGAGTTGTATTCAAGATAATAGATAGGGAGGAATAATTTATTATGATGGAAATCGAAAAACCAAAAATTACTTGCGAAGAAACTGAAGGTGGCTCTTACGCTAGATTTATCATTGAACCACTTGAACGTGGTATGGGTCTTACACTTGGTAATGCAATGAGAAGAACCCTTTTGGGTGCTCTTCCTGGTGCTGCACCAATCGCTATTAGAATTGCTGGTGTTTCTCATGAATTCTCAACAGTTCCTGGCATTGCTGAAGATGTTGTTGATATTGTTTTAAATATCAAAACATTGGCAGTTAAGACAACAAATAAAGATCGTGATTTTACATCAATATTAAGAATAAATCACAAAGGCGCAGGAGAAATCACTGCAAGAGATTTTGAACCAAATGATGAAGTTGAAATTTTAAATCCAGACCTTCACATTTGCACTGCTGATGACGATTCAGTTTTCCAACTTGATGTTCTCATTGGTAGAGGTAGAGGATATGTTCCAAATGTTGTAAACAAAGAAAGAGTTGATACATTGGAATATATTGCAATTGATTCCCTTTATTCACCTGTTAAAAAAGTTAGTTATTCTGTAGAAAATGCCCGTGTTGGACAAGATATGAACTACGATAAATTAACTTTGGAAGTTGAAACAAATGGAACAACTCCAGCAAGAGATGTTGTAAGCCTTGCAGGAAAAATTATCCAAGAACATGTTGGCTTGTTTGTTGAACTTTGCGATGAAATGTCAGGAGTTAATATCTTGGTAAGCAAAGAAGAAGATGAACAAACAAAAGTTCTTGAAATGCCTATTGAAGAAATGGATCTTTCTGTTAGATCGTATAATTGCCTAAAAAGAGCAAACATCAACACTGTTGAAGATCTTATCAAAAAATCAAAAGGTGATATGTTAAAGGTTAGAAACCTTGGATTAAAATCTATAGAAGAAGTCGTTGCAAAACTTCAAACTTATGGTTTGGGGTTAAAGAACGATGAAGAATAATAAAGGAGAAAATTATGTCTAACAACAAATTAGGAAGACCAACAGACCAAAGAATGGCAGTACTCAGAAACCAAGTTTCCTACCTTTTTAAACATGGTAGAATTGAAACAAGTGTTGCAAAAGCAAAAAATGTTGCAAGCAAAGCTGAAAAAATCCTTACACTTGCAATCAACACTTATGAAGACAATGTTAAAGTTACAAAAACTATAACAGAAAATGGTGCTAAAGTTCAAAAGGAAATCGTTAACGATGGTCCAAAGAAACTTGCTGCAAGAAGAAAAATTATGGCTTTTGTTTATGACATTCCAGAAGAAAGACAAGAAAAAGAAAGTCTTGAAAGCTACAAAGCAAGAACAGAAGGAATCAATTATCCTCTTGTAGAAAAGATTTTCAATGTTTATGCTCCAAAATATGCAGAAAGAGCAAAAGAACTTGGAACAGCTGGTGGCTACACAAGAGTTATCAAAACATCAACCAGAAAAGGTGATGCCGGTGAACTTGCAATAGTTGAACTCATCTAATTATAATTTATAAAAACAAAAAGTTTGAGAATATTCTCAAACTTTTTTTATTTTATATCAAATATATCATTGGGCGTGACATTATATAACTTACATAACTTTAAAATCTGTTCATAATTTAACTCAAATTTCCCATTTTCAAACCTACTATACTGTTGTTGTGTCATAAATAATTTAAGCGCCACATTTTTTTGCGTAAGTCCGGAGAACTTTCTTGCTTCTTTAATATTTTTACCTATAATTCCCGATGTATTCATTTGTAATTTTATACCATTTTTTAATGTATTTTGTTTGACTTACGCCACTTTGTGATGTATCATTATACTGTAATATTATAATATATTTTGTTGATACTATATCAAATAAAGGGTAGGTAATTATGAAGAAACTAAAGATATGCTTGTCGGTTGCAACAGTTTGTTTAGCAATTGCAGTGTTTTGCTTTGGCGTTATTGCTGCAACAAATGTTACATACACAATTGGTGGTAGTGTTTCTTATGTTGTAACAGATGCTTTTGTTGACATAAAAACAAGAGTGTACACAAGCAAAGAAAAGGCAACAAGTGACACAAAACTTCTTGCAAAATCTAATTATTTAACAAGTACAACATACATAACGAATGCTTTGGAAAATGGTACTTTGACAGAAGTTGAAAAATATAGTGATGGAAGACTTGATGTCAACACACTTCAAGACCAAAGAGAACCAGCCATTTATCCAGACCAAACTCCTGATACCAAAATAAATATAGACTACTCTAATTCTAACTACACTTGGTATATTGTTGTAAGCATAACAAACATTGCCGATAATACTGTTTGGGCAAATGTTTCAGGACAAACATTTACCGGTGATTTTAATAGTTTTGCAAACTATACTGGTGGTATTGATAGTATAGCAAAAGATGAAACAAAATCAATAGTTCTTGGTTTTTCTGTAAAAGATGAAAAAACATCAATAAAAGATTCAACATTTGATTATAGTTTAACAATCTCTGCTGACCAAGATGCGAAGCCAGTACTTGACACAAACCCAAGAGTTGAAAGTGTTGGGAAATACTATACATCAAGAAATGTCAGTTCAACTATAAGTAATGAAATTACTAGTATATCTATAGAACCACAATCTTCACATGGAAATTTCAAAGAACTAAGTGAGTATATAATTGATAACAATTTTAGTTTTAGTAGTGTTGATGACATTCCAGATGACTTAAAGTTGAATTCACTAATAAATTTGCAAATACCAGATGGAGTAACTTCGTTTCCTCTTATTCTTGATACAATATTAAGTAATGGAACAGAAAAGATGTCCATGGCAGAAATGAATGCCAATGATAATATTCTCATTGAAAAAGTGAGTGTTATAAATAGAAAAGTTAATTCATTTTTGGAAATATGTGAAAGAGATGAATACAAAAATGCAAAATCTGTTGAATTAAAGCTCACAACAATACCAACTGCAAGTATATCTGATGAAAATGCAACAGAAAGAACAATGATTCTTGCTGAATTAAACGAATTAACTTCAAATGATATAACAATTGTGGTTAAGTATTCAGGATTGTGTACATTGTATGCCGCTTTACTTTCTCAAGAAGATGTTGATTTATCTTTTTCGAATGATTTATATACTAATCAAAGTGAAGCACCTATTACTTTGGGACAAAAAGATAATTCAAGTTTTATAATTGAACCTATGAAAGAAAAAAGTGAGCCATCTTACTTTTATTCAGTATTTGATGTTCCACAAAATGCAGATAGTGCGATTGTTAGTTATAATATGCCAAGTTATATTGATAATGGTACTACTAGATATAGAAGCGGAAGTATAATTGCTCTTAAAAATGATGTTTCTTCATCAATTGAAGATAAGTATAAATCATATTTATTAAATAGAAGTGAAATTATTGGCGAGGAATTATATAACAATTATAATTCAGAAACTAATAATATAAGAAGTGACAAAATATATGGAATGAATGGATTGCAAAAGTTTACTCTTATATTAGACTATAGCCTATTATCGGATAGTGAAATTCAAGAATTCAAGTTTAATTCTCCTTTTGCGTTTAATATGCAAATTGATTTTAAGGATAAAGATAATAATACTGTTGGAACGGCTTCTGTTCCTGCGTTAAATAGAAATATCACACACATAGAAGTTGACACCAGTGAAATGAAAACAACACAATATTATTTTGCATATTCATTTGATATTGCGACAGATACTACAAAAGTTAAAATAACACTAGATAGGACTATAAGCCTTTCTGGGAATACAAGTTATCTTTATAATCCAACTATGTGTATAGTAAAGGGTGATACATCTCCTGATGATATTGCAAAGCACAAAATAGCAGATGATGGTTGGCTAAACAGTAATTGTTTTAGTATCAAGGATTCTTATGATAGCACAAAATGGTACAAAGAAATTAGTGATTTATCAGGTTATTCAAAAGCAACAATAATATATTTTGTAAATGAAGATGAAATTTTAAGTTATGATTATTTGAATGGATATATTGCAAATCTTATTATTGAGTGTAAAAAAAGTGATGACAGTTTAATTTCAACAATAACACAAGATAAGTTAGTACTTCAATCAATCGAAGATTATAGAGAAGGTCTTTACGGCTGTGCTATAAACTACACGGCAGTAGAAGATGCAGAAAAAGTAGAGTTTAAGATTTCTTTTGACGAATCAAATATTGAGCAATTGTTCGGAGGAATTCGTGAAGCTTATGTTGTATTAGGTGAATGGTCTTTTGATTCATTTTGTGAAGCGATGATGAATGGGACACTTAGTGAAAGTGATGTACTATGGTATCCAGGAGACGATAGTGTTCAAGAAGATATGTCAATTGTTGGCAGTTTTAATATCCCAGATGGAGTTAAAAATTTTACATTAGTTGCTTTATTTAGTTTTTCAAAAACCGTGGCTAATTCTTTAGATGTAGGGAATAGTATGCCTTGTGATATTAAATTTAGTTCTGTTGGGTATGATGCTACAAAGGTGGTAAAAGTAAATTACAATACTCAAGACGAACATCTCACAATAAAAAAAGCTTATCTTGAAGGAGAAGAAGGAAACTTTTCATTTGACAAATCTGGGAATTATTATTATCAAAATTTTCAAGTAAAGAATTACTTTGATAAATATGATGAAATGTATTTGTATTTTGGAGGAATGGAAGGTGAATATAGTGTCTTGAAGGGTAATAGAGATTCAATAGGTTCTGATCTTACAGATATTATAGCAACAGTCAACTCTAGGAATGGTATAGTAAAATTAACTAAAGATATGGGAGAAGATTTTTGCTTGGTATCAAACAACCCTCAATCCAAAATGACAATGAAACCAAGTCTTGAAAATGTTACTTTTGAATATAAGATCCTAAAAGACAATACGGTTTCAATAACAAAGTATTGGGATAATGGAGCAAAATCATTAACAATCCCAGAATCTATAGATGGACATATAGTGTCAACTATCGGACAAAATGCACTTAGAAATGTTGGTTCATTAACAAAACTAGTAGTCCCAGATACAGTAACAAAAATCAGTGACTATTCACTTTATTCGCCTAATTTAACAGATGTAACTCTTCCTTTCTTGGAGGGCATTTATAACGAGGATTGGGATTTTAGGCCACTTCCAAGTGGACTTGAAACATTAACACTTACTAAAAGTGGAGAATTCTTTTTCCAAAGTACAAATGGAACAACAAGAAATTTAAAGACAATAGTTTTTGGTGATGATATTGAAAAAATTAATATAAACAATTCAGATTTTGCTAATGTTCAAAATATATCATTTGGGAATAAGGTAAAATCTATTGAAATTGTAGACGGCAATTTAGTAAACAATAATACTTCAAATGGATTAACAATATTTACGGCAAGAGATAATGAAACAAAGTTCTTATATAAGGTTGATTCAAGTTTGACAACAGTGACAAAAGAACAATTGGCTGGCGTAAAGGTAATAAATGAAAGAGCATTCAGTAGTTGCGACGCTCTTACAAGTGTTGAAATCCCTGTAGGCGTCAAAGAATTACCAGAAAGGTTGTTTGACACTCCAAACTTAACATCTTTATCATTACCAAGTACTATATCGTATATAGGACTAAAAACATTCGTAAGTACGAATAATAGTGGCTCAGATGTTATTATCCCTTGGTATCGTAACCTTTCTTGCGATGTAAATGGATTAAAAATTGTGAATGCTTATGACGATGTGAATGTTAAATTTCTTTTAGGTTCAGACTCAGAGAAAGTAACAGCAAAAACATTAACAAGCACGATGTTAAATGGAGTGAAAGTTATATATGACAATGCTTTATCTAACTGTGGTAATGTAGAAAAAATAGAATTACCAAATAGTGTCGTTTTTATAGGGAATGGTGCATTTTATTACTGCTGGAATTTAAAATCAATCAATATTCCTAGTAATGTTATAGAAATTGGGTCAAGTGCATTTAGCTATACCGATATAACAAACATTAAAATACCAGGTGAAATAAGCGAAATAAAAGATAATACATTCCAATGGTGCGATAAATTAACAACAGTTTCCTTACCAAATAGTTTAAAGAAAATAGGTTCGAGTGCATTTTATTATTGTAATTTGCTAAATAATATAAATTTACCAAATGGATTGGAATATATTGGTGAAAAGGCCTTTGGTTATTGTAAGTCGCTAAATAATATAAATCTACCAAATAGATTGGAATATATTGGAGAAGGGGCATTTAGTGGATGTGAAGTATTAGGAAGCATTTATATCCCTGAATCAGTAAATTACATTGGAGAGGGAGCTTATTCTTACAATAGCAAATATCCAATTTTATATGGTTGTAATTCGCTCTCAAAAATTGTAGTAAGCCCTAATAATAAAAAATATACTAGTGCTAATAGCAATTGTATAATAAATAAAGAAAATGGAAAACTTATCAACGGGTGCAAGTCTTCAACAATACCAGGTATTGTAAAAGAAATTGGTGCATATGCATTTTATGGCGTTGGAATTGAAAAGGTTGTTGTACCAAGTAGTGTTGAATCAATAGGTGATTATGCATTTACTTCTTGCGAAAAACTTGTCACAATTTCTTTGTCAAATGGAATTAAAAAAATAGGGTATAGTGTGTTTAGCGGTTGTACAAGCCTAGAAAAAGTAACATTGCCAGACAGTATTACAAGTTTGGGGGGCGGCTTATTTCAATCATGTAGTAACCTGAAATCTGTGGTTTTGCCAAAGAATATTACATCAATAGCATATAGTATGTTTTCTGGGTGTAAAAGTCTTACTAGTATAACAATTCCAAGTTCAGTGACTAGAATTGATGAGAGAGCTTTCGCAAGTTCTGGTTTAACATCAATAAAAATTCCATCAAGTGTAAAGGGCATAGATAATAATGCATTTAGTCAGGCAACAAATTTACAGACAGTTGAATTACCAAGTTCACTTGAACACATTGGAATAGAAGCATTTTATAACACAAAATATTTTAATAATATGCAAGCCGATGGAAATGGTTTAAAAATAGCAAGTGCTTATGATAATAATAATGTTAAGTATGTTTTGGGGTATAGTCCAAATTCTTCTAATCCATCAATAACTGCAGATATGTTAAAGGGAGTACAGGTATTTCAACGACATGCATTTAATCATATAACATTTGAAACTTTTGAAGTGCCAAATACATTAAAAAGATTTCGTTACTATGATATTTTTGGAAATTCTACAATCAACACATTAAAAATTCCTTCAAGATTTTTCTCTGATTTTCGATATACATCTGTTAAAAATTTTATTTTGACTTCAGATGATACTGAAATTATTGACGAATTTTATTCAAGTGACTATAAGAATTCTGAAAGCATTGAAATTGCAAGTGCAATAAAAGAACTTACATTGGGGGACAATTATAATAATGAACATGGTTCATTTGAACAATTAAAAACTATTACTTTTGCAGAAAATTCTCAATTGGAAAGCATTGAAATAGGTTCAAGTATGAAAAACTTGACAACACTAAATTTGCCAAAGAACATAAAACATTTAGACATAGCAAAAGAAACGGCTTGGTATAAAAATCTTACTGCAGATGAAAACGGATTAATTATTGTGCCATCAAGTGAAGATGCAAGTGTTAAATATCTTGTAGGATATAATGCAGATACATTAAATGCAAATATTACTGCAGAAATGCTAAATGGAGTTACTGTATTTGCAGATAGCATATTCAATAACTGCAAAAAACTGGCAAGTATAGAAATACCTAGCACTGTAGATATAATTCCAAGTTATGCATTTTCTGGATGCACTAATTTGAGAAATATAACCTTCAAAGGAATTATTAAGAAAGTTGGAAACTATGCATTTGATGATGTACAAATAACAAAAATGAGATTCCCTGTAGGACTGGAACAAGTAGGTAGAAATATCTTTGGTGGTTATAGATCAAGTACTATTAATGTAGAGTTGCCAAGTACTTTAACAGAAATAGAAGATGATGCATTTGAATATATTTTTAGTGAAGACGGGAATGGTTTAATTATTACAACAGCATACGATAATCCAAATTATAGATTTCTGTTGGGAGCAAATAGAGGGACAGTTGAAAACAAATCAATTACGTTAGATATGATTAAAAATGTAAAAGTCATCGCAGATTGGGCATTAAATGATATGGATATTAAATCTATTGAAATTCCAAGTGATATAGTAAAGATAGGTCGCGGGGCATTGGCTATGATTGATACATTAAACGAGATTACTATGTCGGGTGAAAATGAAAGATATGCTGTTGAGGGTAATTGCCTTGTTGATAAAAAAACAAAAACTTTAATGGTTGCAGGAAGGAAATGTACCATTCCACAAGATTTGGGAATTGAAGTTATAGATGATTATGCATTCTATAGACTTAATAATTCATCATTTAAAGATTCAAAAAATATTGTTATACCAAACACAGTAAAAAAGATAGGACATAATGCCTTTGGGTTCCAAGATAATTTGACTATAACAATGCCTACAAGTATTGAATATCTTGATGAAATACTTTGGAATTGTCATGATATTACAGTTATTTATCAAGGCACACTAGCACAATGGAATAAAATAACGATAAAGGGTAATTCCTCAAAAAATGCAACTATAATATGTACAGACGGAGAAACTACTGCGGCTCTATAATATCAAAAAAGTTTGAGAATATTCTCAAACTTTTTTTTGATGCAAAAATTACTTCTTGAAATAGGTTGCACAGAGTGGTTTATTTTTTATGCAGTTGATTGTTATGCCGTTTGCTTCGCAGGTTTGATTATTACGAAACAAACAGTCTGCTTGGCAGTGAATACAACCTTTTTTACTTTCCCTATGTGGGTGATATTTTGGTGGATTTTGGGCAAATATTCCTTTTGATGTGTCCGGAATGTCCTTTTGATTATCATTTTTTTGGTAGTCAGTGCAATTTATTTTACCGCCAATAAGTATTTTTTTGCTTGTACAAGAAAATCCTTTGTTATAAACACAACTTCTTTCTCTGCAAATTATATCCATATTTCTCCTTTCAATTTTTTGTTTTATTCACAAATATTTATTTATTTTTTAAATTATTATTGACTTATGCACAAAAATTAAACTAAAATATATACATAAAAGGAGAAATTATGAAAGTTATATTGCAAAAAGATGTAAAGGGTACTGGCAAAAAAGGCGAGATAGTTAATGTCGCAGATGGTTTTGGAAAAAACTTTTTGATAAAAAATGGTCTTGCAGTTATTGCAAATAACTCAAATTTAAACGATACAGTAAACAAAAAGGTTGCCCAAGATTACCACAAAGAACAAGAGATTTTGGCAGCAAAAGAAAAGGCAAAAAATCTTGAAGGCAAAGAAATTGTTGTTGGGATAAAATGCGGAGATAATGGCAAAATTTTTGGTGCAGTTACAACAAAAGAAATTGCTGAAGCATTTAAAAAACGAAATTTTGATATTGACAAAAGAAAAATTGAATTAAAAGAACCGATAAAATTTGCGGGAATATATAAACTTCGTGTAAGGCTTTATGAAGGCGTTTATGCAAATGTTGTGGTTAGGGTACAAAATGTATGAGAGTCTGCAATTTATCAAGTGGCAGTGACGGAAATTCAACCTATGTGGAAACTGATAGTGCAAAAGTATTGGTTGACATTGGAATCAGTGCAACCGAAATTGTCAAAAGATTAAAATGTCTTAATGTTGAGCCACAAGATATAGACGCAATTTTAATTTCTCACGAGCATAGTGACCATATCAAGGGACTTGATGTTTTTGCATCAAAGTACAAAACAAAAGTGTATGTACATGAAAAGGGTATGGGTGCTGTTTATGCAAAGATGAAAAAGTTAAATGCAAGTCAAATGTATGCATTTGGTGATTTTGCATTTAACATAAAAGATTTGCAAGTTGATACGGCAAGTCTTCCACACGATAGTGTTCATTGCAGTGGGTATATTCTATCAAATAATGGAAGAAAAATTAGTATTATAACAGATTTGGGGCATACTACTGATGTAATCTTAAATAAAATAAGTGGCAGTTCACTTGTTTATTTGGAGAGTAATCACGATGAAGAAATGCTCAAAAATAATCCTACATATCCAATGCAATTAAAAGCAAGAATTTTGGGAAAGAATGGACATTTGTCAAATATTGCTTGTGCAAAAGCCTGCTTGTTCTTGGCAAAAAGTGGAACAAAGCAAATTATGCTTTCACACTTAAGTACAAAAAATAATACA
The DNA here is from genome assembly GCA_945919375.1 of uncultured Clostridia bacterium. Lineage (GTDB taxonomy): Bacteria > Bacillota > Clostridia > Christensenellales > UBA1242 > UBA5893. The sequence goes on along the minus strand of CAMEJD010000001.1, from coordinate 63,769 downwards.
GAACAACTTGCGTATAACACTGTTTGCTCTTATCTTAAAGAAAATGGCGTAATAGAGGGCGAGAATATTAGGATTTCTGTGGCAAAACTTGTTCCAACTGCAATATTTAATTTAAAGTGATAAAATCAAATAAAAATAACTGCCAAAGGAGAATTATGAAAAGGGCAGTTATTTTTTTTGATAAATTTTTGGTTTGTTTAATTATTTTGCCAATAATTGCACTCTTTGGGTGTAACTTGGTTACAAATACTGATACATATGAGTATGTTGATATGTCACCAAGACAAATTTCTATAACAAACAATGTTGATACAGTAAATTTGGTTGAAAATGTAAAAAGTGCCGTTGTTGGTATTGCTTGCTCTGTTAGTGGTGGATATTCTATTGGCAGTGGTGTTGCGATAAGAGAAGGGGGATATATCCTAACAAATGAGCATGTTATTTCTGGTGCAAAAAATATTACAATTTATTTTGCCGATAAAACAAATGCAGTGGCAACACTTGTTTGGAAAGATAAATCTCAAGATTTGGCAGTTATAAAATCGTCAAAAGATATGCCATATCTTGTTTGCTCAAACGAAGCACCAAGAACCGGCGAAGATATTATTGCAATTGGTACGCCACTTTCACTTGATTTTAAACACACTGTAACCAAAGGTATAATTTCGGCAATAAATAGAACTGTAGAACTTGAAAATAGTAATGGCACCATTTCCTATATGCAAAATCTAATTCAACATGATGCAAGCATTAATCCCGGCAATAGTGGTGGCCCTATAATAAATTACAAGGGCGAAGTTGTTGGTATAAACACTCTAAAAGCAAGCGAAGCGGAAGGTATTGGATTTGCTATTCCTATTAGTATTGGTAGTAGCATTGTAAAAAATGTAAGTCAAGATGTTAATTGGAAATCTTCATATATGGGCATTTTTTCGCTTGACAATGATGTTGCATACTTTAAAGGGAATAATATTGATTTTTCACAAAAAGGAGTGTTTGTTGCAGGAATTGACCAAAATTGCGAAAGTAAAAATTGCTTCAAAAATGGAGATATTATTCTTGAAATAAACAATGTAAAAATAAATTCAGTGCTAGATTTAAGACTGGAAATTTATAAATATAGTAGTGGAGATATTTTAAATATAAAACTTATTCGTGACGGAAAAGAAATGGAGATAAGATATAACTTGCAAGAAAAAATGTAGCATAAAATAGTTTGCACTTTTTTGTATTATATTGTAAAATAACCTTATGACAAAAAGAAATTTTTATACAAAATATGATGCGGGGAAAACTTTTTGCTACTCAATTTTTGCACCATATGTAATCGCATTAGCATTGATTTTAGTTGCAACCATAGTTGCCGGAACAACAAATACAAATCTTCAAGGGGTAATGAGTGCCCCTTGGTTTTTGGCAATGTCAACACTTGCTTCGCCACTTGCATTTTTTCTTGTTTATTTAATTGTAAACAAAAAAGGTGACATAGATTATATGCAGGCGTCACATATTGATTTTAAACTTGACATATTGAATGTTTTGCTATGCATTATAATTGCTTTCGTTTGTATTTTTGGATTTAACAATTTTGTATCAATGTTTGATGCCATTTTTAATTTATTTGGCATAAAACCAAACACAGATTGGGGGATTCCAATAAACAATGGATATTGGCTTGTGTTTAATATTCTTGCAATGGCTCTTTTGCCTGCAATTTTTGAAGAGTTAGTTTTTAGGGGAGTGATTTTTAACGGACTAAAGGCCTATGGAAAAAAGCAAGCAGTAATATACAGCGCATTATTATTTTCGCTTATGCATGCTTCAATAAGTCAAACGATTTACCCAATTTTGGCTGGTTGTGTTTTTGCTCTTATTGTGTATAAAACTGATAATATTTTGTATTCTATGATAATTCACTTTTGTAATAATTTGATTGTTGTTGTGAATAGATATATTATGGAAATAAATAACATAAGCAGTGAATTTAGTTTTGAATTATCATTTGTCAACATTTTTACTTCAATTGTATATGCAATTACTGCTGGATTGGTTATTTATGCAATTGTAAGATTTTTGATAAGACCAAAAAAATCACCTCAAAAAGAACTTGTTTTTGGAAATTATCAGGCAAGTATGTATCCAAAAACAAATATTTATTTATGGGTAGGTATTTTTGTGGGAATAATCCTTTGGTTTGTTAGTCTATTTAGTATTTAGAAGGAAATTTATGTTTAAAAAAAGAAGTGCATTATTTGATTGTAATTTTGTGTATTTTTTGATACTTTCATTTTTCGTTATAATAAGAATAATATCTGCAACATTTAACATTGGCACAGTTATGGGATACGTCCTTAATGCAATAATACAAATAGGGCTTGCATTCTCTTTGCCTATTTTTTTGTTCTCTTATTTAAGGAAACAAAAAGTAAAAAATACACTTGTTGACTACGGCTTTAAAAAAATAACTGCAAAAACCTTTTTTGTTTCGCTTTTGCTTGGTGTTCTCGTTTATATTGTAACAATTTTTATTGCGTCATTTTTCTCGGTTGTATTAAAAGGTCTTGGATATGAATCGTCATCAGGTGGGGTGACTATGACAAGTTATCCAGTTTGGCTGTTATTCTTGGAATTGTTTACAACAGCAATTCTGCCGGGAATTTGTGAAGAAGTTGCTCACAGAGGAATGCTACTTAACAATTATAAATGTTTGGGTGCAAAAAAGGCAATATTGCTTTCTGGACTTATGTTTGGACTTATGCACCTAAACATCAATCAATTTTTCTATGCAACAATATTAGGATTTTATTTTGGTTATGTTGCACTTTCATGTGGAAGCATTTATCCAACAATGATTATGCACTTTACAAACAACGCAATAAGCACCTGTATGACTTTTGCAATTGTAAATAATTTGCCAATTGGTTCATTTTTAGATCAAGCACTTGCAAAAGTCGTTTCAAACGGCTTTGCTCTTGCAATATTAGTTTTGTTTATGTTTATCGCTTTAATTGTTTCTCTTGTTGTATTTTTAACAAGATATATAATAAAAGACACACGTATAACTCAAATGGCACAGCTTGCCGACACAGCAATAAAACAACAATTGAGAAATGAAATTATGAGCGGGATTGAAGAAGCAAAACCAATTGCGAATACTAATGAAGTTGATGTGCAACTTGCCCCACAAGTTTTTAATGGGAAAAGGTTTGTTAGCGTCAATATAAAAACAAACTTAATGCAATACAAACAAACATATAATCCAACCAAAAAGGATATGATATTTTTGTATGCAAGTTTGTTTCTTGGAATAGTTTTAACAATTTCAACTTTTGTTTGGGGAATAATATAATGCAAAAAATAAACTTAATTTGTGTAGGGAACTTAAAAGACAAAGAATTTATTTCAATGTGTGAAGAATATCAAAAAAGGATTTCTCGCTTTGCGAATATAAATATAATTGAACTAAAAGAAAAAAATAATTTGGGGAATATTCCGCAAATAATAGAAAGTGAAAGTCAAGAAATCTTATCAAAAATTGACCCAGCAAAAACAGTATTGTTTGATGTTAAATCAAATGAACAAACAAGCGAACAATTTTCAAAATTTTTGGAAGAATGGTTTTTATATAATAGTGAAATAACTTTTGTTATTGGTGGAAGTTATGGAATGAGTGACATTTTGAAAAACAAAGTAAAAAACAAAATTAGTTTCAGTAAAATGACATTCCCACATAGACTTTTTAGAGTTATGGTTCTTGAACAAATCTATCGAGCATACACAATTCAAAATAATATCAGTTATCATAAATAATTAACAAAAAGCACTTTTGTGTTTTTTTGTTTTGAAAAAAATTTGTTTTGATATATTATAATCATATGGTAAATAATAGATATATGGAACTTGCCATAAAAATGGCAGAAAAAGCATACGAAAAAGATGAAGTTCCAATTGGTGCAGTTATTGTTGACAAAGATGGCAATGTCGTTTCAAAAGGTTACAATAAACGGGAAAAAACACAAAATGCAATAAACCATGCAGAAATTGATGCCATACAAAAAGCCTGCAAAAAACAAAAATCTTGGCGACTTGATAATATGACAATGTATGTAACCCTAAAACCTTGTCCAATGTGTGCCGGTGCAATATTAAATGCCAGAATAAAAGATGTATATTATGGGGCAGATTCTCCAAATGATAACCAATGCCTATGTGAAAAAATAATGGCAGATGTAAACAGATTAAACCACAAAACTAATTTAATATACTTAAAAAATGAAAATTGTGAAAATATATTAAAAAAATATTTTAAAAATAAAAGAAAATAAATAATAATAATAAAATAAATAAAAATAAAAAGAAAATATATGGAAAAATTAAAAAAAAGAAAATCATTATATAGAATTGTTTCAAGCATTGTTGATGCTTTAGTTTTTCCAATCATATTTTTGTCAATTTGCGTTAGTGGAATTATACTTATATCAAAACAAGATAGGGCAATAACTCCAATTTTTGGGCATGCAATTGTTCGCGTATTATCAAATAGTATGAGCACATATTGTGAAGAAGTACAAAGAAGTTTCTTCAAGGGTGATGTTGCAATTTTGGAAGAAAAAAAATCATACAATGTTGGCGATGTAATTGCTTTTTATGATTTTAAAGATCCAGTTGATGATTATTCAAAGTTAATGAATTTAACAACGTATACTTCTCAAGAAGTCTATGAAAAAGATAAAGACGGAAATATAATTTATGAAAATGGCGAGCCAAAAAAGATAACAAACAAATATGTTCCGGTCAAAGATGAAAACGGCGATGTTGTTTTTGATAATGAACTTTTTAACCATATTCAAAACACCGAAGTTGGCAATGCTATTGTTGGAACAACATACAGAAAAACAACTGTACCCAAAAATAGGACATCAAGAGATAAAGTTGATGCAGGCAAAACGAGAGTAATTTTTCACCAAATTATTCAAATAAAAGTTGATACAAATGGTACAATATTTTATCTTACAAAAGGCACACATAATGGTGCTCCTGACACATATGAGGTAAGAAGTGATATGGTTTTTGGGCGTTATGCAAAATCGTCAAGATGGCTTTCGGATTTCTTGGGTTTTTGTGCAAGTTCAACAGGACTTATCGTGCTTGTTATTGTTCCGATTTCAATTGTAATATTATTTGAATCTCTTTCAATTTTGGAGCAAATCAACAATATTATTTTGGAAAGAAATGTTATTGCTCGTGCGGTATTTTTTGATACAAAAGAATGTGAAAAGGCAAAAATAGGAATTGAAATGCCATACTTCAATAAAATTTATTTATATGATGTTATGCCCAAAGATTACAAAAATGATTTATACAAAATAATTTGGGGTTACAATAAAAATTCTGAAAAGAAAAAAGATAAAGAACTTTATGAAACATCTCAACTTGCTGTGTCAAAATATCAAGAAGGAAACACTCAAAAATATTATGATATTTGGTTTGATTTTTATAATTCAAAACACAAGAAACAAAAAATTTTGGATGCACAAAAGAGAGCCGAGCAAGATAGATATCAAGATGTTTTGATAGAAGAATATCAAAACTATAGACCAAAAAAGAAACTTTCAAAAGTTAATCAAAATCCAATAAAACCAGACATACAAACAAAATCTGCTAGTGAACAACAAACTGACAAAATTTTGGAAAGAATAAAAAATTTGGACAAAACGAACAACAATAACGATAAAAATACAAACAAGGGAGCATAATGGCAAAAAAACAAAAAAGGAATACTATTTACACATTTTTGGGCAAGGTTGGGGATATTTTAATGATTCCCATTATTATACTTGCTCTTTTTACAAGTGTGATGATATTTAACCAACAAAGAACAAATTCTGTTCCAACTGTATTTGGAATTGGTATGGTAAGAATTTTGTCGCCTAGTATGAGTGATTATTGCATAGAAGCAAACCGTAATTTTGAAGTTGGGGAAAGAGTGTTTATTCAAAAAACAAATTTAGTCAAGGTTGGAGATGTTATTGCCTTTTATGATTACTATGATAGGGCAGATACCTACACAAAATTTGAGCTAACAGGACTTGAAACAAAAGACATAGAAAAACTAGATAAAAATGGCAATGTGATAAAAGATGCCGATGGTAATATCACATACACAAAAAGTTCATATGTTCCCGCAAAAGATGAAAATAACAATGTTATTTTCAACCAAGAACTTTTGGATACAATAAATAATGCAAGCGTTGGTGACGGGTTTTTGTTTAATAATAGGGAATACACAAAAAAAGCAGTTCCAGCAAATAGGGCAAGTGTAAAAGACTTTAAGGATAAAAAAATCGTTATCAAATTTCACCAAGTAATTCAAATAAAAATTGATGAATCTGGCACTATATTTTATGTTACAAAAGGCACACATAATCAAAGCAGTGATTCAACATATGTAAGACAAGATTTTGTCGTTGGCAAGTTTGCTGGCACTCCAAAGTGGGTTAGCAATGTCCTTGGTTGGATGGCAAGTTCAGTTGGTATGATTTGTTGTGTTTGTATTCCACTTGGGTTGTTATGCATTTTGGAAACTTTGTCACTTATTGAACAAGTCAACTTTATGATGATAGAAAGAAGGCTAATCGCTGGGACTATATATTGGCAAGATAAAGAAGTTCAACGTTTGTTAAAAACTGACGAGATGGAAAAGGTTGTTAGAATTATTTACTATGCCAAAGCACCAAAAGAAGATAGAGATGACCTAAAAGACGAACTTTGGTTTAGCAAAGGTAACTTGTCAAAAAAAGAACAACGAGAAATGCAAAAAGTCGCTCAAAGTTGGGAAATTCTTGAAAGCAAGGGTAAGAGAGAATATCTTTTGTTTTGGAGAAACAACCTAAAAAGCAAGTGGGATAAAAAGCAAATTGAAAGTGAGTTGAACGATTTAACATTTAATGAAGTAATGAAAAAATAATATTTTTATATAAGATAAGGTAATTGATAAAAATCAATTTGCCTTATTTTTATTTAACACAAATACAAAATAAATTTTATAATTCGGTTTGTATACTTTTCAAAAATCTTCACAAAATATTTTTGTAGAAAAAATAAAGGGGGATTTATGAAAAGAAAAGTAAGATTATTTTCTGCAATTTTGGCATTGTGCCTTTCCGTTGGACTATTGGCATTTGGTGTTTATGCCGCATCAACAATATCATATAATGTAAATGGTCAAGTCAACTATACAATGACTGATGTCCTTGTAAAACTAACAACAACACTTTCTTATGTGACAGACGAATCTTCAACAGGTGATGTAAAAGAAAATAGAATAGGTTACACCGAATCAACGGCAAAGTCGGCGACCTACAACGGCACAGACCTAAAAGGCTTGTCAACAACAATAACCGGCGATACAACAATTACAACATATGATAGTGGCAACATTGCCAACGACACAACAAGTGGGACATCAACATTAAACATTAGTTTTAATGATTCCACTGCATGGAAGGTTAGCATAGCAATTTCCACAATTCAAAAGGACAAGGGAGTTAATGTTGCAGTTGGAAGTTTTGGCGTTCCAGAAGGTGCGAACTATAATGTTGTGGCAGATACAAACAATACTGGTGATGTTCCTGCAAGTGGAGCAAAAACAATGGTCTTTTATGTATACCTAATTGACCCAACAGTAACAGTTACAAACCAAACTTTTAATATTCCGCTAACTTTAACACAAGCAAGTTAAAAAATATTAAAAAAACTATTGCATTTTGCTTGACATAAACTTGGGGAGTGTGGCATCATTTTTGATGATAGATACTACATTCTTGCAATGTGGTCGGAATCAGAAGAAACTTGACTGGTTAACCATAGTTAAGTCAAAGTGGCAAAAAATTTGTGTCGGTTGACCTTTGAGTTGGCCGACTTTTTTCTATCATAAACAAAAGGAGAAGCTATGAAAAAACTAAAATTAAGTTTATCAATTGCATCACTTTGCTTGTGCATTGCTGTTTTATGTTTTGGTGTGTTCAGTGCAACAAATGTTTCTTACAACATAGGTGGAAGCATTAGTTATGAAGTTAATGATGCTTTTGTAAAAATTAACACAAAGGTTTACAAAAATTCAAAGAAATATAATCAAGGAGATTTGGAAATTCTTGCAGAGGAACTTTCAGACGGAACAACCACTGTCGACAAGGAGTCGTTCACTTTGGACAATTCTTTTAATATTGAAGAGTATGATTCAACATCTCAAGATTCTTTCTCATTTGACCAACTAAACTTAAAGTTTTCGTCAACAGACAAATGTTTTCTTGTTGAAACCGAACTAAAAAATCTAAGTCCAAGCACAAATGTTTGGGTTCTTGCTGACTTGGGGAATATATCAATGCCAGAAAATGTTGTTCAAGGCAACAATGTTATTATTAGAGAAGTAACGAGTGCTTCTCCAAAAAAGATGTATTTTGCTATCAGTATAAAAGACGATAAGTCAAGTGTCGCAACATCAAATTTTAAATTGCAAGTTAAAGCCGGAATTGGCGATTATTCATTATCAAGTGAAAATCTTTCAAAGGTTAATCTAACTTGGACAGATTCGAGTTGGATTGCATCACCAAATGGGAATAATGCTACAGGTTTGTTTGTATTCCCAGAAAGTTACACAAGTGAAGGACATACTGGAGCAGTTACAGTTGCACAAGGAACAGTTGATGCATCAAATCCAACGAGCTCATCAAGTAGTTTTTCAAATTCACAATTCACAACAATTGTTTTACCTGAATCAATGGTTCAACCACCAATTGCAGGCTTGTGTATGGTTCCCACATTAACAAGAGTAATTTTGCCAAGTAGATATGTTATGGATGCAGCCTTTCTTGCAGGAACAGGGGTTTATAGTGCAAGAGTGAGAGCATTAACACAATATAGTTATGCATATTGCACAAACCTTGAAAGCGTAAAATTTTATGACACAGTGACAAAAATTGGAGCGAAGTCATTTGCTTATTGTTCAAATTTAAAATACTTGTTTATTCCAAAAACTCTAGAAGTTTATAATGTAGAAAGTAATTCTGAAGGTGATATTGCGGAAGGTGAAGATAAAACAGTATTTTGCGCATTAAACAATAATGCTATGAGTCTTGAAAAAATTGAAGTTGACCCAGAGCATGAAAATTGTTCAACAATTGATGGTGTGCTGTTTAACAAAGATAAATCTATTTTGGTAAGTTACCCAACTGGAAGAAAAGATAAATTTTACGTACTTCCAACAACTGTTAGAAATTTTGCTATGCGGGCATTTTCGGGAGCAAAGAATTTGGAAGGAGTTGACTTGGGAAACTATATTACTTGTTTAGATAATTGGGCGTTTGGAGATTCAGGATTAAAGCAAGTAATAATTCCAGACCAAGTTACAAGACTTGATGATAATGTGTTCGCTGGTTGTCCAAATTTGGAAAAAGTTATTATAGGTAAAAGTGTGAGTTACATTGGAGTAGAAGCTTTTGGATATAATCCAAAACTATCTTATATTGAAATCAATTCTGACATTGAAACTATTACAATAAGAAATCATGCATTTGCATGCAGTAACCATGGGGAGGGAATAAGTGGAATTGTAGTTTCTTCATTCGCAAGAGTTGCCAAGAAGGCAGGAACAACGGTTTACTCTTTAAATAAAGGGCAAAATATTATTGAACATATGGATACATTATCTAGTTATGGTGGTTCAACCTCAGGAGATAGTGGAATATATTTATTAACAAAAGCATAAAAAAATGTGGCAAAAGCCACATTTTTTTGCTAAAAATCTTTATAGAATATTTTCTTGTTTTAATATATCGTGGAGTTTGTGGGTAGGAATTCCAATGACTGTTGACAAATTCCCAACAATTTTTTCAACAAACATTCCTGCTCCGCCTTGAATAGCATAAGAACCGGCTTTGTCTATATATTCGCCACTATCTATGTATCTTTCTATATCAAGGGTAGACAACTTTTTGAATTTAACTTTTGTTACATCGTGGCAAAGATATTCTCTTGTACCATTTTTGTCTTGTACCATAACACATAAACCAGAAACAACTTTATGCCATTTGCCAGATAACATTGTAACCATATTTATTGCATCTTCACGAGAATGTGGTTTGCCTAGCAAATGTTTATTGATATAAACCATACAGTCACTGCCAATAACAAGACGATTACCTTTTGTGCTATTAAAAACATCTTCACATTTTTGTTTTGAAAGTATTTCACTCAATTTTTTAAAATTGACTTTTTGACTCATATCTTCTTCAATTTCTGGTGCTTTCACTTCAAATTCAATACCCATTTGTGTTAAAAGTTCTTTTCTTCTTGAACTTGTTGATGCAAGTATAATTTTCATAATTTTCTCCGTAAATACAATTTAACATGTTGAATTATGTTTGTCAAATTTTGCATACTAATTATATGAATTATTTTTCATATCACGCAAAGTTGCAGTCAAAAATAAAAAGGGGCGAACTAAAGTATTTTGAATTTGTTGATGAATATCATGGAATAAGTCCGGCACTTGTTCTTTACTTTTTTGATGGGTCAATATTCCCAGTAAGAGATTATATGTTTGAAGATTATTACAAACTTTTGTTCAAACAGCAAAAATAGTCATCTATTTTTGGTACATATTTTTTGTGGAGAGCATACTAAATTGTCATTTTGACACAGACTTTGAAATGTGGTTTTTGTAGAAATCTCAACCGCTTTTAAATATCTAATCAAATTGTTTGATTTTTTGTTGTGTTTAGTTTAAAATATTCACATAGGAGAAAAATTTTGTATCAAGCACTTTACAGAAAATATAGACCAAAAACATTTGATGAAGTGGTAGGGCAAGACCATATCACTCAAACGCTAAAAAGACAAGTTGAAAATGGCAAGATAAATCATGCATATTTGTTTACTGGTTCTCGTGGAACAGGCAAAACAAGTTGTGCCAAAATTTTTGCAAAAGCAGTAAATTGCTTACACCCGGTAAATGGTTCGCCTTGTTATGAGTGTGAAGTTTGTAAAGCATTGGAAAATGCAAACAATGTTGATGTTTTGGAAATTGATGCAGCATCAAACAATAGAGTTGATGAAATTAGAGATATAAGAGAAAAGGTAAAGTTTTTGCCGGTCAATGGAAAGTATAAGGTATATATCATTGATGAAGTCCATATGCTTACAGAAAGTGCATTCAATGCTTTGTTAAAAACTTTGGAAGAACCGCCAGAACATATTATATTTATTTTGGCAACAACAGAGGTTCACAAACTCCCACAAACAATTCTTTCAAGATGTATGCGTTTTGATTTTCATCTTGTGCCAGAACAAACTCTTATTCAACACTTAAAAAACATATTCCAAAAAGAAAATATAAAGTGTGAAGAAGATGCATATAACTTAATTGCAAAGGCAGGTCAAGGCAGTGTAAGGGATACTCTTTCAGTTGCTGATTGCTTGGTTGCTTTTAGTGGTGGAGATATAAAGACCAAAGATGTAATGGATATTTTGGGAAACTCCGGTTATGAGGCAAACCTAAAAATATGTGGAGCAATTCAAAGCAAGGATATTGGAACGGCACTTATGACCTTGTCTAATTTGGAAAAACAAGGGAAAAATATGAGTTTTGTGGCAAAGGATATAACAATAACATTTAGAAATCTTTTGGTTTGCAAAACTTGTAATGACTCAAAAATTATGTTAGGTTTTTCAAATGAAATGTATGATGCATATATGGAACTTGCAAACAAATTTGAAGTTAAAGACCTTATGGAAGATATGAAAATATTTTCTAGTATTGAAGCAGAACTAAAATATGCAATTTCTCCAAAAACTTTGATAGAAACGGCAATAATCTCTTGCATAAGCGAGAGCGAAAAAAAAAACTAATATTAACTCTTAAAAATAATGCAAAGTTAAGGGAAGAACATTCCACAAAAGTTGGCAATGAGCATTTGACGGCTAAAACTCTTTGGGGAAGGCTTGTTATATATTTAAGAGAGCATAATCAAGTTATTTTACACATAGTTTGTGGAGATATTGAAAATGTTAAGTATGATGGCGACACTTTGATAATATCGCCCGAGCAAAAAAATGTTGTTGATTTGCTTAATGAAAAAAATAACTATGATGAACTAAAAAAAGCACTTGCATTTATGGGACAGGAAAAGTTTGAAATAAAACTTGATGAAAAAGTCCAAAAAATTGAAGAAAATATAAAAACACTAAAAAAATATTTTTCAAATGTAAATATAATAAAAGGAGACAATAAAAATGAATAATTTTAGAGGTGGATTTGGTGGAGGATTTGGTGGAGCAAACCTTCAAAACCTTATGAAACAAGCACAAAAAATGCAACAAGATATGGAAAAGGCAAAAGAAGAATTGATTAACACTGATTTTGTTGGCTCATCGGGTGGTGGAATGGTTGAAGTAACCATAACAGGCGACAAAAAGGCAAAAGGTGTTAAAATAAAACCAGAAGTTGTTGACCCAGATGATATAGAAATGCTTGAGGACCTTATTACAAGTGCATTCAATGATGCTGTTGACAAGGTTACAAAAGCAGAACAAGAAAAATTACCACAAATGCCACAAGGATTTTAATTTATGTATATAGAAAGTTTGGAAAAACTAATAAATTCTTTTCGTTCTCTTCCGGGTGTTGGTTACAAAACGGCACAGAGATATGCATATAGTATACTTAATTCCACACAGCAAGAAGCAAAAGATTTTGCCGATGCAATAATTGAAGCAAAGCAAAAAATCAAGTTTTGCAGTGAATGTGGCAATTTTTCAGAAACTGATGTTTGTGAAACTTGCCTAAAGAAAAACAAACAAATTATTTGTGTTGTAAAAGAACCAAAAGATGTTGTTGCAATGGAAAAAGTGAAGAACTATGACGGAGTTTTTCATGTTTTGCATGGAACGATAAGTCCACTTGAAAATCGTGGACCAAACGATATAAGAATAAAAGAATTATTAGATAGAATTAAAAAATATGGAACAAAAGAAGTGATTATGGCAACAAACCCAGATGTTGAAGGTGATGCCACCGCAATGTATATTTCAAGATTGCTTACTCCACTTGGGGTAAAGGTTACAAGACTTGCACAAGGTGTTAGTATGGGTAGTGAACTTGAATTTGCAGATGAAGTTACTCTTACTCGTGCATTAGAAAGTAGAACAAATATTTAACTCTTTTTGTTAATGCAAATTTTTATAGACTCACAAATACCTGTGGGTCTTTTTTATATCTTGTCATTTAGGCTACAACTTTGTAACATTACCTAGGAGAAATCTCCAACCAGAATAAAGACCTGTGCTTTTTGTGAAAGTGGGATATTGTGAACTTGTAAAAAAATTCAAAAAACCTTTGAATATCGTTTGACAATCTCGGAGGGGGGTGGGTATACTGAATTGAATAAAAGTGATGCTTTTATTACATAATAAAAAAAGGAGTACATATGAAAAAATTTAAGTTATTTGCATCAATCGCAAGTATGTGTTTGGCAGTAGCAGCACTTTGCGTTGGTGTATTTGCGGCAACAAATACAATCAACTATCAGATTTCTGGACAGGTTAAGTATGAAATCAATGAGGCAATTGTTGATATAACAACAAAAGTTTATTATTCTAAGCATATTACACCAAACAACTTAACAACATCAGATATTGATTCATTTATAAAGCAAAAAACAAATTTGCTTACATGCGACATAAGGTCAAACACACCAACTGGTGTAACTTTAGATTCTAGAACAGAATATAAATACAATTCAGTTGTTGATGAGGGAGCGCCAAGTTATAAAATTCCAGATTTGGAATTCACAAATTCAAAACAAATTTATTATTTTGTGATACATATTGAAAATTTAGTTTCATCAGGAACAGCAAGCAATGTTTATGCATCTGCAAGTGTTAGTTCAGTAGGTTCAAATCTTGTTAGATACACATCCGAAAGAGTACCTCAAATAAAAAAGGGTTCAGGTAAAAATATTGTTTTGGCAGTGGGAGTTGGTTCAATAGGTTCATCTTTTGAATTGACAAAATATTCTTTTGGAGTAACACTAAATATCGGAGATTTGCCAATTACAGCATATATAAATGGAACTCAAATGTCTCAAACAGTGTATGGAATGACTTTTGAACAATATATGGCAAATAATACTAATTCAAAATTGACAGCAGATTCTTCAGGTAATATTTTATATGATGGAAGTCAATTATATAATGTTACAACAAAAGTTACAAAAACAACCGTTATAACAGATAAAGCAAACTATTCAACATCAGAGCGTGGTAAATTATATGAAAACAAGCAAGATGGCTACTGGTTCTTATATTATGGCACATATAACAATAGGCCAATATTGTGGAAATATGTTGGAACAATGGATACTGATGGCACAATGCAAAAGTACACATATTCATCAACAAAACCAACTGGGCTTGCTGGTAAAGCAGTGTTTGTTCAACAATCGTTATCCGAAGACAGTGATATTGCTTTTGATACAAATAATAGCAGTAACTACTATACAAGTACGATAAGAGAAAAAATAAAAGACGGAACATACTTTAACTTAAGTGACGAAGAAAAAACACTTAATCTTGCTATGCCAAGAAAAATATCAAGTATAAAAGGAGTTTCAGATAGCTCAGGTTATCAAGAAACCACAACAGACAAATATACATTATCAGATTCAAGTACAGATAAGTTCTGGCTTATGAGTCTTGGTGAAGTAAATACATATCTTGGCACAGATAACTCTTCAAGAACTTTTAACAAACAATATTGGTGGCTTCGTTCACCTTTGTCGGGTACTACTAATATTACTATGAATGTTATTGATAGTGGTAGCCTTAACTATTATAGTGCTCGTGATACCTATTGTCGTGTGCGTGCAGCTTTCATCCTATCTACAACGGCAAGCATCTAGGGAAAAATATTATAAAGAGCAACTAGGAATTTTGGTTGCTCTTTTTTTATCGGTTGAGATTTCTCGTAAGCAAGTTCAAAAATGCACTTGAAATGACATATATATTTATCTTGTCATTTCCACCTTGCCCATCATTTACGGACTTTGGAGAAATCTCTTCCTTATAATTTTATTGTATTAGAATATATATATAAAATGTTTCATTTTTTATTGTCAAAATATTGAAAATAATTTTGGTGTGTGGTATAATCAATCGTTATACATAGTATTGAATATATTAAATCAATTTGCACAAGATTGAATATAATTAGTATTTATACATAGGAAGGATAAAAATGAAAAATGAAAAAGTAAGAAATGTTGCGATAATTGCCCACGTTGACCATGGTAAAACAAGTTTGGTAAACGAAATGTTAAAACAAGGCAATGTCTTTAGAGATAACCAAGTTGTTGAAGATAGAGTAATGGATAGTAATGCAATTGAAAGAGAAAGAGGCATTACAATTTTGTCAAAAAATGCAAGTTGTGAGTACAAGGGCGTAAAAATCAATGTTGTAGATACCCCGGGACATGCAGACTTTGGTGGCGAAGTTGAAAGAGTATTAAAAATGGTTGATGGTGTTTTGTTGGTTGTTGATGCTTTTGAAGGACCAATGCCACAAACAAGATTTGTTTTGGAGCATGCTCTTGCACTAAATTTAAAGGTCATTGTTGTAATCAACAAGATAGATAGACCGGATGCAAGACCTGCCGAAGTTGTTGATGAGGTTTTGGAACTACTTATGGATCTTGACGCAAATGAAGAGCAACTTGACAGCCCATTTGTTTTTGCAAGTGCAAGAACAGGAAAGGCATCGCTTGATTACACAAAAGAGGGGGAAAACTTTGTTCCACTTTTTGAAACAATATTAAGTCATATTCCAGCACCAGAAGGGGATATGGATGCACCATTTAGTATGCTTGTTTCAAGTGCTGAACATAATGATTATGTTGGTAAACTTGCTATTGGTAAAATTACTCATGGACAAGTTAAGGTTGGCGACAATGTTGTTGTTTGCAACTATTTTGACAAATCAAAAAATGTAAAAAGCAAAGTTGTTCAATTGTTCACATATCAAGGGTTAAAGCGTGTTCAAACAGACAAAGCTGTTATGGGTGATATAGTTTGTATCGCTGGACTTGAAGATGTAAAAATTGGAGATACAATTTGTGGACCAGAAAAAGTTGAACCAGAAGAATTTGTACAAATTGCAGAACCAAGTGTTGAAATGACATTTATGGTAAATGATAGTCCATTTGCAGGGAAGGAAGGCAAGTTTGTAACATCAAGACACCTAAGAGATAGATTATACAAAGAAGCAGTAAAAGACTTGTCATTAAGAGTTTCCGACACAAAAACAAGTGATGCATTCACAGTTTGTGGACGTGGCGAAATGCACCTTAGCATTTTGATTGAAAATATGCGTCGTGACGGATATGAATTTCAAGTAAGTATGCCAAGAGTTAGATTTAAAACAATTGATGGCAAAAAATGTGAACCAATTGACATTTTAACTTTGGATGTGCCTGCAGATTGTGTTGGAACAGTTATGAACAAAATGGGTGTAAGAAAGGGTGAACTTATCCATATGACACCAAAAGCATCAAGAATGAAAATGGAATTCTATATTCCAGAACGTGGACTTTTTGGCTTTAAGAGTGAACTTTTGACCGATACAAAAGGTGAAGGTATAATGAGTTCAGTGTTCCATGACTATGAACCATACAAGGGCGAAATTGAAAGAAGAGAATATGGTTCACTTATTGCTTTTGAAGCTGGTGAAAGTATTGTGTATGGACTTTTCAATGCACAAGAAAGAGGCGAACTCTTTATTGGACCCGGTGTTCCTGTTTATGCAGGTATGGTTGTTGGAAGAAATCCAAAAGGCGAGGACCTTGTTGTTAATGTCTGCAAGAGAAAACACTTGTCAAACTGTCGTTCAAGTGCTGCCGATGATGCACTCCGTCTTGAAACCCCAATTGTTATGAGTTTGGAAGATTGTTTGGAGTTCTTGGCTGATGATGAATATTTGGAAGTTACTCCAAAGAGTATAAGAATTAGAAAGAAGATCCTTGACCATAATATGAGACTAAGAGAAAGAGGAAAAATGTTAAGAGGCGAAGGTGAAACAATAGATGAGTAATGAACAAAAACCACCAAAAACAGATTTGGAATACAAAAAGTCAATAAAAAGGGTATGGATAATAATGGGGTGTTTGATTCCCGTTATTATTGCCACAACCTATGTATTTGGAGTTGTGTTAAAACTTCCAGAATGGCTTGTTGTGTTTATGAATGTTGTTTTTAGTGGTTTTGTTTGTTTGATTGTTTACCTAATTTTTGATAAAATATCTAAAAATAAAAAGAAAAAAGAATTGCTTGAAAACAAAGATAAATATGACCCATTCAAAGATTAAAAGGAGAAAAATATGGCAACAAATCCAGTAAAAATGATGCCACATTCAATTGAAGCGGAGCAATCATTGCTCTCTTGTTTGCTTATTGATAATAATGTTGTGTCAAGCATAACAGAAAAAATTAAGCCACAAGACTTTTATAGTGAAGCACACAAAAAGATTTATGAAATTATGTATAGTTTGTATGAAACAAATCAACCAATTGATTTTGTTACAGTTGTAGACAAACTTGAAAAACAAAATTTGATAAATGAAGTTGGGGGAATTGACTATCTTACACTTCTTGCATCTTCACTTCCAAGTGCTGTAAACTTTAAATCATACATAGACATTGTAAAAAGAGATAGTCTAAATAGAGCATTGATTTCTGCAGGTCAAAAGATAATTGAAAAGGCATATGAAGGTGGAGAGATTCAAGACTCCATTGCGTTTGCCGAAAAAATGGTATATGACATTGCTCAAAAAGAAGAAACAAGCACACTTGAGCATATCTCTATTGCTCTTAATGAAGCAATGAAATCAATTGATGAACTTGCCAAAAATGGTGGACAAATCAAAGGTATTTCAACAGGAATTACAGAATTTGATAAACTTACTAACGGGCTTCAAAACTCTGACCTTATTTTGCTTGCTGCTCGTCCGGGTGTTGGTAAAACATCTTTTGCAATGAATATCGCAATAAATGCTGCCACAAATCAACACAAAAATTGTGCAATTTTCTCTTTGGAAATGCCAAGAGTACAACTTGCAATGCGTTCACTTTGTCAAGTTGCAAAGGTTAGTATGAGCAAGGCAAAGAAAGGCAATTTAACAACCGAAGAAATGAAATATATTTGGATGGCGAACAAAACTCTTGCCGAAAGTGGACTTTATGTTAGTGATAGTTCGCTTGTAACTCCAATGGATGTTTTGGATAAATGTAGAAGATTGAAAAGAGAAAAGGGTCTTGACCTTATTGTAATTGACTATCTTCAACTTATGTCAAGTGGGAAAACAAGCAAAGACGATAATCGTCAACAAGAAATTTCACAAATCACAAGATTTTTGAAAATTGCTGCAAAAGAACTTAATGTGCCAATTATACTTCTTTCTCAACTTTCTCGTGCAATTGAGCAAAGAAAAGACCACAAACCTATGCTTTCCGACCTTCGTGAAAGTGGAGCAATTGAGCAGGATGCAGATATTGTTCTCTTTATTGACAACCCAGACAAATATAATGACATTGTTAATCCAAACGAACCGGGAATTTGTGAATTGGTTGTTGCAAAACATCGTAATGGTGAACTCGCAAATATAAAGATGCGTTGGATAGGTGAACTCACAACATTTATTGACCCAGATAAAAAAATTGACAGAAAAGATTATGGTGACAAGGTTAAAGTTGTTAGTGATGATGCATTTGGGGAAGTGCCAGATTTTCCACCAGACGAAGATTTGAGTGGTCTTGATATAAATGATTTAACAAATGTTTTTGATGATAAAAATATAGATTAAAAAAATACCAAAGTTACAAAACTTTGGTATTTTTTTTAATATTCAATGTATGAACCATACTTATTGTCAACATCTTTTGCATAGGCAATCAATTTTTGATATAAGATAGAGTTTTTAAAATCATAATCTTTATTTTTTGAATTCTTAATTATGCAATCAATAATTTCAATATAGTTTACACATTTATTATGGTCTTTATAAAGGTCATTTGTAAGAACCTTTGCAGGTGAGTTGCTTGCAAACATAAGTGAATGGAATTTATATAAATTATTTCTTACTCTTTCATTGTCTTTTATTGTTTCAAGTAAATTTATCATTCTGTTATAATATAATTTTGTTGTTGGGTCAATAACTTGGTCATCACGAATAAATTTTGAAAGTTTTGATAATTTGCCTTCACGAGCATAATCGTGCAATATAACACCTGCCAATTGATTAAACGCTTCAGCATCTTTTTGCGATATCATAAAATATTTTTCACTTTCATAAAGTTTACCTTGATAATCATATTTTTTTGTTCTTGGGATTTCATCTGTAAGTGATGTTGGTAATTTTTCTTTTTTCTTAAAAACTGACATTATGTCTCCTATCTATTTATTATATACTAACACATAAATTTGTTTTTGTAAATAGCAAATTGTCAAACATTTTTGTATATTATGTAACAAACTCCAAAAACTAAATTTATGAAAGAAAAATACATAAAAAATTCAATTATATTATTTGTTTGTTTGATTATCACTAAATTTGTTGGCGCAGTATACAAAATTCCATTATCAAACATATTGGGAACGAATGGAATTGGAATTTATCAAATGATATATTATGTTTATTCCTTATTTTTGGTTTTTATAACCGGTGCAATACCAATTTATGTCGCACAAAGAGTGTCATATTATCGAGCAAAAAAAGAAAATAACGCAATATCAAAATTAATCAAAAGTGCATTTTGGTTTGCAATAATGTCAGGAGTATTTTTTGCGATTATTATCACTTTTATGTCAAAGATTTTTGCCAATTTGCAGGGGATTGATGATGCTTATTTTGGGTATATCATAATCGGTTCAAGCATCATTTTTAGTTCTATATCAAGTGTTATAAAGGGATATTTTTTTGGTTATGAGTATATGTTGCCATCGGCAATATCGGGAATTATCGAACAATGTGTAAAATTGGTTTTTGGTTTAGTTTTTGCAAGCATTTTAACAAAATATGGCATTATATATGCAGTTTATGGTGCATTTTTTGGTGTTTTTGTTAGTGAGTTAGTCGCTTTTTGCTTTATGCTCATCTTTTTTTTAAGGAAAAAACAAACGCAAAAAATAAATATTGGGGTTTATGATATAAAAGATTTTGGTACAAAATTATTGCCACTTGTTGCAACTAACATTGTTATTCCATTTTCAAATTTTTTGGATAGTTTTTTGGTTGTTAATTTGCTTAATAATTTTTTTGAAAATAAGATATCAACTTCATTGTTTGGTATAGCAACAGGTATGGTCGCTCCAATAGTAAATTTTCCAGTTCTTCTTTGTGGCACAATTTGTACCGCGATTTTGCCAAGCATTAGTTACAAAATTGCAAATAACGAAGATATATCAAAAACTTGTAATGGTATATTATTTTTTGTGTTTTTTATTTTTGTTCCATGTGCATTTGGTCTTATGGCACTTGCTGAAAATGTTATAAAAGTATTTTTTCCAAGCATTGAACAACAATTTCAAAATGTGGCAGTATTCTACCTTAAAATTGCGAGTATAAGCATCATTTGGCAAACACTTTTGCAAATTGTAAACAATATCTTATATGGTTTTGGTAAGTATAGGTTGTCACTTGTAAGTGAAATAGTTGGAATTGTTTTAAAAACAATAGTTCTTATCGTTGGCATATTGTTTGCAAATCTAAACATAATATCTTTGGCAATTGCAATAAATGTTGGATATCTTATATCACTTATAATTAGCATCTGCTATGCAAGAAAATATGTATTTCTTAATAATTCATTAAGAAAATTATCTTTCTGTTTTTTATCTTCAATCGCAATGTATTTGATTGTAGGTTTTTGCAACTATTTTATAATTATGAATCCAATTTTAAAAATTATCGTTTTTTTGATTATTGGAGTATTGTCCTATTTTGCACTTTGTTTTGCTTTTAAGGTTATTTCAATTAAGGAAGTAAAAAGTACATTAAAAAATGTAAAACTTGGTAATAAAAATTGAAAAGATGTAAGATTTTGTGTATAATAAAGGTATGAAAATAGGGAATATAGAAGTAGGAAATTTATTCCTTGCACCAATGGCAGGGGTAAGCGATATAGGATTTAGAAAGGTCTGCCGAATGTGTGGGGCAGATTTAACATATATCGAAATGGTAAACTGCAATGCTATTCGTTTTAAAAATGAGCATACACTTGATTTGCTTAGGACAGAAGATGATGAAAAACCAAAAGTAGTTCAAATTTTTGGGCACGATGCCGACCAAATGGCAAAAGTTTGTGCAAGCAAAGAACTTGAACAATTTGATATAATTGACATAAACTTTGGTTGCCCTGCACCAAAAATTATAAAGAACGGAGATGGTAGTGCATTGCTCTGTCATTTAGATAAAATTGAAGAGATTGTTACAAAATGTGTAAATGCAACAAACAAACCAATAACGGTAAAAATTAGAAAAGGTTTCAAAAAAAATGACAATGTTGCTGTGCAGGTTGCAAAATTGTGTGAAAAGTGTGGGGCAAAAGCAATTACAATCCATGGAAGAACAAGAGAACAATTCTATGTTGATTATGAAACAATAAAAAAAGTTAAAGAAAGTGTTTCCATCCCAGTTATTGGGAATGGTGATGTTGTGGATGAAGTTACATACAAAAAAATGCTAGAAACCGGTGTTGATGGTGTTATGATTGGTCGAGGTGCACTTGGTCAACCTTGGATATTTAGTTTACTAAAACACAAAGAAATGCCTGACAAATATAGTATTGTTGAAACTCATATAAACACATTAAAAAAATACTATGATGAAAAGTATTTGTGCACAGTTCTTCGAAAACACTTGCTTTGGTACATAAGAGATGTTTACGATTCAACATCTTATAGGCAAGTTCTTGCAAACACCATTTCTCTTGACGAAAGTCTTAAAATAATAAAAAAAGCATTTGAAAAACAAAACTAACTGAATTTGCTTGTTATATTTTTGCATTTATATTACAATAAAATCAGTAAAAGGGGTGCATATGAAAAGAACCATTAAAGATATTGATGTAAATGGTAAAAGGGTGTTTTTGAGAGTAGACTTTAATGTTCCACTTTCTGACACAGGCGAAGTTTTGGATGCCACAAGAATAGAAAGCGAACTTCCAACAATAAGTTATTTACTAAAAAACAATGCAAAAGTTATTATTTGCTCACACCTAGGCAGACCAAAAGGCGAAGTTGTCCCAAAACTAAGTATGATTTATGTTGCAAAATATCTTATTAGATGTTTGCATTGTAAAATCTATTTTTCACCAAGTGTAGTAGGTGAAAAAGTTGAAGAAATGATAGATAATATGAATTTTGGTGAAGTGCTTGTTTTGGAAAATATTAGATTTTTCAAAGATGAAGAAGAAAATTCTCCAATTTTTGCTAACAAACTTTCAAAACTCGCAGATATTTATGTTGACGATGCTTTTGGCTGTGCACATAGAAAGCATGCATCAACCTATGGCCTTGCAAAGTTATTGCCAAATGCAGTTGGATTTTTAATGGGAAAGGAAATTAACACAATAGCATCAGCACTTGAAAATCCAAATCGTCCTTTTATTGCAATTCTTGGTGGAGCAAAAGTTAGTGACAAATTGGGGGTTGTCCATAATCTTATCAAAAAATGTGACAAAGTGCTTATAGGTGGGGGAATGGCTTACACATTCTTAAAAGCAAAAGGTGTGAATATTGGAACATCTCTTTATGAAGAGCATTGTCTAGAAGATGCAAAATCAATTTTAAAAGAAGCAGAAGAAAATAATGTTGAAATTATGCTCCCTGTTGACCATGTTTGTGCAACAATTTTTAGCCCAACAGCAAAAGCAGTAACAGTCAAAACACAAGATATTCCAAATGGACTTATGGGGCTTGACATTGGCAAAACGACCATAAAGCAATACACAAAAGTAATAAAGTCTGCCCAAACAATAATTTGGAATGGCCCAATGGGAGTTTTTGAATTCTCAAACTTTATGAATGGGACAAAGCAAATTGCAAAGCAAGTTGCAAACAACAAAGGCAAAACTATTGTTGGTGGTGGTGATAGTATCTCTGCATTAAATAGACTTGGTTTGGCAAAAAAAATATATCACATTTCAACCGGTGGTGGAGCAAGCCTAAAACTTATTGCGGGCGAAGAACTTCCCGGAGTTGAGGTTATACAAGATAAATAATAATATTGAGTTATAGTTAAAGTCAAAACTTGATTATAACTCTTTTTTTTGATATAATGCGAATATGGACTACAAAGTAGAAAAAGACAAAATTGTTGTAAAAAACACAAATGATTTTAATATTGAACACATACTTGAATGTGGGCAAATCTTTACTTACAAAAAATTAGGTCAAAGTAATTATATCGTTTATTCAAAAGACCAAATGGCACATATATATTTAAAAAACAAAAATTATATAATAGAAACAAGTAACCCTTTGTATTTTGTTAATTTTTTTGATATGCAAACTGATTATACAAAAATAAAGAATGAACTTGCCAAAAATGATTATATGAAAAATGCAGTAAGATTTGGTTATGGAATAAGAATACTAAAACAAGATCTTTTGGAAGTGATAATTGGATTTGTTATATCTTCCAACAATAACATTGAAAGAATAAAAAAGACAATGGCAAAAATTAGGGAATGTGGCATAGATAATGGCACATATTACTCTTTTCCAAATATGAATCAATTGGGGAAAATAACATTTGAACAATTTAAGGCTTTTGGATGTGGATACAGGGCAAATTATCTTATAAAACTAATTAAACAGTTAAAAGATGTTGATTTAAGAGCCACAGAAAGTATGGGAACGGATGCTTTGAAAAAATGGTTACTTTCACTTTGTGGAGTGGGTCCAAAAGTTGCTGATTGTATTTTGCTTTTTGGTTATCATAGAAGCAATTCGTTTCCCGTTGACACTTGGATAGAAAAAGTATACTTTGATATTTTTAAAACAAAAAAGTCGCCACAAAATATGTCAAAAGATTTGGTAAATTACTTTGGTGATTTGTCGGGATATGCTCAACAATATCTATTTTTTTACAAACGAAGTTTAAATGCCGAACTCGTTTAAAAAATTGGACTTTTATTTAATTGTGTATTGCATACAAAAAAAATGTATGCTATAATCATAGCAAAGGAGAAAGATATGGCAGGATTATTGTTGTCAATATGGAATGATTTTGCAGAAATATTTGTTGGCGAGTATGCATGGCTTACAATCACACTAATGGTGCTTGGAATCATATTGTGCATAATAGAAGCAGTTATACCAGGGTTTGGATTCTTTGGAATAGCAGGAATATTATGTGAAGTTGGTGCAGTTCTTGTTCATGCATTTTTGTGTAACGGAATTGAACATCCACTTCAAATACTAATTTTGATAGTAATGATAGTTTTGGTTGTTTTACTTATATTTTTACTATTTGTGCGTTCCGCAAGGTTTGGACTTTTGGGGAAGACACCAATAGTTGAAAATAACACAGCAATTCCAAAAGACTATGGTCAAAAAGAACAAGATAAACTAAAGTCATACATTGGCAAGGAAGCAATAACGCTAACAGAATGTAGGCCACTTGGCAAAATTAGGATATGTGATGAAATTATTGAAGTGTCAACAAAGGGCGGACTTATTTCAAAAGGCGAAGTTGTAAAAATTGTTGCAGTTGAAGATAATGTTGTCTATATTAGTAAATTAACTTATTAAAGGAGATTTTTATGATAAACTTATTACTTATGGAACTTTGGGCACAAATTGTACTATATGTTGCACTTGGATTATTGCTTGTGCTAGTCGTTGTAGTGTTTGCAATTGTCCCAACAAAAACATGGTTCATCGCTTTGGTTTCTGGCGCACATGTTTCAATGTCAAGACTTATTGGTATGAAAATGCGTAGAATTAAGGTTGGGCCTATTGTTGATGCCTATATTATGGCAAAAAAAGCAGGTATCAAAATTGATATCAGTGAACTAGAAACTCACCAACTTGCAGGTGGGGATATTCAAAAGGTTATAAATGCCTTGATTTCTGCACATAGTGCAAAAATTGACTTGCCAATTGACCTTGCAAAAGCAATTGACCTTGCAGGTCGTGATGTAAACTTGGCAGTAAGACAAAGTGTTACACCAAAAGTTATTGAAACAGATTGGATTAGTGCAGTTGCAAAAGATGGTATTGAACTTAGTGTAAAGGTTCGTATAACAGTAAAAGCAAACATCGCACGTTTGGTCGGTGGTGCTGGGGAAGACACAGTCCTTGCTCGTGTTGGTGAAGGTATTGTAACAACAGTTGGTTCGGCAGAAACTCACCAAGAAGTGCTTGAAAATCCAGATAGAATTTCACAAACAGTTCTTGACAAAGGTCTTGATACTGGTACAGCTTATGAAATTTTGTCAATTGATATTGCAGATATTGATGTTGGTAAAAACATTGGTGCAGACTTATTAAAAGACTCTGCTGAAGCAAAGAAGGTTATTGCCGAAGCAGAAGCGTCAGAAAGAAGGGCAATGGCAGCTGCTCATGAACAAGAAATGAGGGCAAAAACTCAAGAAATGAAAGCTATGGTTCTTGCGGCAGAAGCAGAAGTCCCAAAAGCGATGGCAGAAGCAATCAAAAATGGCAAGTTGGGTGTTATGGACTATTATAAGATTCAAAACTTGACATCAGACACTGCAATGCGTAATGCAATTGCCGGAAATGATTCAAACAACCCAAACAAAAAACCAAAATTCTAAAAGGAGTAAAGTAGCGTGTGGTGGATTTTAATAGCAATAATTGTACTTGTTTTTCTATTCTTCATCTATGCGCTTAATCCTGAAAAAGTAAGGGCTCTTTTCAAAAGAAAATCAAAAGAACCAAAGGTAAAGGTAGAAAAACCAAAAGATAAGGATAAAACTCCAACTGACCCAAACTTTAGTTACAATGAATATAAACCAAAGGAAGAACCAAAAGAAAAGGTCAAAGTTGACAATTTGAATGAAAAGAAAGATAAGCAAGAAGAAAAATCTTCTCAAGTTGCCTATACAACTTTAAAGGAAGAAATCGCCAAAGAAAAAGCAGAAATAAAGGCAAGAGAAACAGGTGAAGGTCAAGACAAAAGCAGAAAAGGTAGACTTGTCAAAGGTGGAAGAAAGTCGGGTGCTGTAAAAGGTGCTGATATAGAAAAAGTTGAAGTTGAAGACCTTGGCGATTATGACGAAAATGCTGGTTTTGATGATGACGATGAAGATACTTCAAATGATAATCAATCAGTTGACGATTTTGAAATAGGTGATGATGACTATGATATGTTCAATGTTGGCGAGAATAAATCAATAGGTCAAGAGATAAAAAATTTATCTCCCGAACTCAAAGCATTGCTTATTGACAATGTGCTTAACAAAAAGACTGATGACGATAAAAAATAACATATAAATAATTAAACACGCATAGTATTATTATGAGGTACGGCGTGTTTAATTTTTTTAATGAATTGGCTTTGGATTATAACCTAAATATTGGCGAATATAATCAGTTTAACTTGGTTAATCTTTCAAATAGATTGGTTTATATCGAGGGTCAAAAAGGAATAATAAAAATAGCAACCGATTGTATAACATTTAGAGTGAAAAAGGGTGTTATTTCTGTGTTTGGACAAAACCTTACAATAAAAAGAATAACCGATACAACACTTGTAATAAGTGGCGAAATTAAACAAATTGAGAGTGGTGTATGAAAGGGTTTAAGTTTGAAATTTCGTCACTAAATAGTGAAAAATGTATAAATTTAATAATACAAAAATATGAAATATTTAACTTTTCAAAAAATGACGAAAAAGTTATTTTTTATTGTAAGAATAAAGACAAAAAAAATATTGAAAAAATATTAAAAAAATTAAACCAAAAAATATATAACAAAAGTTATTTTGGACTTTTGTTTCATATAAAAAATATATTCAGCATTGGTATTATATTTGGCATTTTTTTGTCATGTATTTTGTGGGGAATATCAACATTATTTATAACTGATATATTGGTTGTTGGCAATTATAATTTGACAACAAAAGAAATATTTGAAGTACTTGAAAATAACGATATATACAAGTGGAAACCCAAAAAAAATATAAACACCAAAATACTACAAAATAAGATTGAAAAAATTGACCATATAAGTTATGCAAGTGTTATTATTCGGGGTAATACACTTATTGTCAATGTAAAAGAAGAACTAACAAATAATGAAGTGATAAACATTGGGAATTTTGATCCAATTGTGTCTATTTATGATGGGCAAATTACAAGTGCAAAACTAATTCAAGGCACACTTAAAGTAAAGGTGGGTGATGTTATAAAAATTGGGGATGTTTTGGTTGAACCATACATAACAAATCAAGCTGGTGAGAAGATAAGTGTTGAACCACTTGCAGATATTGTTTGCGATGTTTATATAACTTCAAATCTAAACATAAAAGAACATCAAATCAAAACCAAAAGAACAGGAAATAGTTTAACAAGTTTTGAACTTTATGCATTTAACTTACCAATCTTTAAAAAGCAAGTGAACGTAACTTTTAAAACATATGAAAAGGAAGAAAATGAAGTTTATATTTCAAATATATTGCTTCCAATAAAAAGAAAAGAAACAACATATTATGAAACAGTCACAACAAAAGAAAACATAAACTTTGAAGAAAACAAACAAACTTTTATTGAAGAATGTAAGCAAATTGCTTTGCTAAATTTTGCAAAATATGACATAATAAAAAATGAAAGTTATTCGATTTATAAAATTGATGATACATACACAATTTTATATACTTTAACTTTAAGTAAAAAAATTTGTTAGAAGGCGCATATGATAGTAAATTTTAATAACTTTGGGGACAAATCTCTAAAACAAAAAATAACAGAAATTTTTGAAATTGCGTTAAAAGAAACACACAACAAAAATAATATTGTAATTGATGTTACCATTGTTGGAAGAAACACAATAAGAGAACTTAACAAAGAACACAGAAATGTTGACAGGGTTACCGATGTTTTGAGTTTCCCTTTGCTTGAAAATGAAGAACTAAAAAGCGAGTTAATGCATGACGAATCCATACAAACCGAACTTGGTGATATTGTTATTTGTAAGTCAAGGGCAATTGAGCAAGCAAAAGAATATGGACATAGTGTGGAAAGGGAACTTTGCTTTTTGGCATTGCATGGCTTTTTGCACGTTTTGGGCTATGACCATATGCAAAAAGAAGATGAAATGATAATGTTTCCACTGCAAGATAAAATACTAAACAAAGCACATATGGAGAGAAAATGAAATATAAATTTGGATATATAGCAATACTTGGCAGACCAAATGCAGGGAAAAGTACTTTGGTTAATAATTTGGTTGGAGAAAAAGTTGCAATAGTTTCTCCAAAACCACAAACAACAAGAAATAACATTTTGGGAATTTTGACAAAAGAAAATTATCAACTTGTTCTTATTGATACGCCAGGAATTCACAAATCAAAGAATGCACTCGACAAGTATATGATGAAAAATGTTCGCTCTGCACAAAGTGGTGCAAGTGTGAATGTTTACTTGATTGATTCAACAAAACAAATTCAAGAGCAAGAACTTGAATATATCAAAAACTTGAAGGAAAAAGAACAATCCCCACTTATTGTCGCAATAAGCAAAGTGGACTTGATAAGACAATTAGATATCTTGCCAATCATTGACAAACTGTCAAAAATAAAGGAAATTGATGAAATCGTGCCAATCTCAAGTGTTAAGGGCAAAAATACAAAAGAACTTATTGACACAATATTAAAATACTTGCCAGAAAGTGATGTAAAAAACTTTGAATATGATGAAGATTACTATACAAACAAGTCCTTGCGTTTTATTGCAAGTGAAACGATAAGGGAAAAAGCATTATACTTTTTGCAGGACGAGATTCCACATGGAATAAGTGTGGATATTGTAAACTTTGAGGAAAAGGAAAAAATTGTTGTTATTGATGCAGATATTATTTGTGAAAAGGAAAGCCATAAATCAATAATTATAGGCAAAAAAGGTTCAATGCTAAAAAACATTGGAGAAAAGGCAAGAATTGAACTAGAAAACCTAACAGGCAAAAAAGTCCTTTTAAAGTTGTTTGTAAAAACAAAAAAGAACTGGAGAGAAAATACAAATTTGCTGACCGAATTTGGATACAAACCGGACGAAGAATAATTTTAAATTTAGTAAATTTTTCTTTGATTTTTGCATATAATATAGTAAACTAATGATATAAGATAAAATATCAAAAAACAAAAGGAGCAGAGTATGGATAATTTTGTTAGTGATGACGCAAAAAAAGTGTGGGACATTTTTACAAAAACAGGAAGTATTTCTGCTTATTTGTTATATAGTGCAATTCAACATGGAAAATATCAAGATTTAGTGTTTGATGACACACAAGAAAAAGATGGTGGAATGGAGTTATAAAGTTGGAAACAATAAAACAAAAAGGTATTGTTCTTGGTTCTGTTGATTACAAAGAAAAGGACAAGTTGGTAACTTTATTTACACTTGAAAATGGTATTATCACTTGTGTACTAAAGTCAGTAAAAAGTGAAAAAGCAAAACTCAAATTCGCCAAAGAACCATTTTGTTTTGGTGAATTTTTAATTACTCTTCCATCAAAAATTATAACAAGTGTTGATGTTGAAGACAGTTTTTTTGAATTGACAAAAAACATAGATAAATTGTATATTGCTTGTGCAATTATTGATGCAGTAAGAACTGTTTTGCCACAAGGGGAAAAAAATCCCGCAATATTTGTAGAAACATTAAAGGCGATTGGCACAATTTGTTACGACAATGTGAATGATAAGTATGTTTTGATAAAATTTTTATTAGATATTTTTGATGCAGTTGGTTACAAACTTGCTCTAAACAAATGCTCTGTTTGTGGTCAGGATTTTGGGGTAAAAAGATATATCAATTTAGATTTTGGCGAAATTGTATGCGTAGGTTGCAAAACGGCAAATTGTATGGAAATTTCGCCAAGGTGTCACAAGACTTTCAAAATCTTGTTTGACAGTCCATATAACAATTTATCAACGTTAAAATTATCAAAATTTAGTGAAGATGAGGCACTAAATGTTCTAAATCTCAATTTTGAGCATAGATTTGGTAAAAAGTTAGTTATTGCGATTTAATAAAAAATTTTGGCAACTATTTGTATTTAGTTGCTAATTTTTTTTTGTTATTGTAAACTATCAAAGTATTTTTATATAGGAGGAAACACATGGCAAAAAAATACGTTTATTTGTTTACCGAAGGTAACGCAAAAATGCGTGAACTTTTGGGTGGTAAGGGCGCAAACCTTGCCGAAATGACAAACCTAGGACTTCCTGTTCCACAAGGCTTCACAATATCAACAGAAGCTTGTACACAGTACTATGAAGATGGTCGTCAAATCAATCCAGAAATTCAAGCAGAAATTATGGAATATATTTCAAAAATGGAAAAAATCACTGGCAAAAAATTCGGTGATGAAGAAAATCCACTTCTAGTTTCTGTTCGTAGTGGTGCAAGAGCATCAATGCCTGGTATGATGGACACAATTTTGAACCTTGGACTTACCGAAAAGGTCGTTGAAGTTATTGCAAAAAAATCGGGTAATCCAAGATGGGCTTGGGACTGCTATCGTAGATTTATTCAAATGTACAGTGATGTAGTTATGGAAGTTGGTAAAAAGTATTTTGAACAACTTATTGACGAATTAAAAGAAAAAAAAGGTGTTACACTTGACATCGACCTTACAGCAGAAGACCTAAAAGAACTCGCTGGCAAATTTAAGGCAGAATATAAAGCAAAAATAGGTCAAGATTTCCCAGATGACCCAAAAGAGCAATTATTTGGTGCAATCAAAGCCGTATTTAGATCATGGGATAACCCAAGAGCAAACTACTATCGTATGCAAAATGATATTCCATACTCATGGGGTACAGCAGTTAATGTTCAAATGATGGTTTTTGGTAATATGGGCGAAACATCTGGAACAGGTGTTGCTTTCACTCGTGACCCTGCAACTGGCGAAAAGAAACTTATGGGTGAATTCTTAATGAATGCCCAAGGTGAAGATGTTGTTGCTGGTGTAAGAACTCCAATGCCAATATCAAAAATGGCAGAAATTATGCCACATGTTTATGAACAATTCCAAGAAATTTGCAAAACATTGGAAAATCACTACCATGATATGCAAGATATGGAATTTACAATTGAAGATAAAAAATTGTATATGCTCCAAACTCGTAATGGTAAAAGAACAGCAAAAGCGGCAATCAAAATCGCTTGCGATTTAGTTGATGAAGGAATGATTACAGAACAAGATGCAATTATGCAAATTGACCCAAAATCTCTCGATTCACTTCTTCACCCACAATTTGATACAAAAGCATTAAAATCTGCTCAACCAATTGCACAAGCACTTGCTGCATCTCCAGGTGCTGCTTGTGGAAAGATTGTATTTACTGCAGAAGATGCCGTAAAACATGGTAAAAACAAAGAGAAAGTTGTTCTCGTTCGTTTGGAAACATCTCCAGAAGATATAGAAGGTATGCACTATGCACAAGGTGTACTTACTGTTCGTGGTGGTATGACATCTCACGCAGCCGTTGTTGCTCGTGGTATGGGAACTTGTTGTGTATCTGGTTGTGGAGATATTAAGATGGACGAAGAAAACAAATGCTTCACTCTTAATGGGAAAACTTATCATGAAGGAGATGAAATCTCTCT
The DNA here is from genome assembly GCA_945919375.1 of uncultured Clostridia bacterium. Lineage (GTDB taxonomy): Bacteria > Bacillota > Clostridia > Christensenellales > UBA1242 > UBA5893. The sequence goes on along the minus strand of CAMEJD010000001.1, from coordinate 31,867 downwards.
TGATGGTTCAACAGGAAAAATTTATGATGGGATAATCGCAACTGTTCCAGCAAACACTAATGATGGTGAATTTGGGAGAATTATGGCTTGGGCAAACAAGTATAAGGCACTTTCCGTTAGAACAAATGCAGATACTCCAAAAGACGCACATCAAGCATTTATGTTTGGGGCAGAAGGTATTGGACTTTGCAGAACAGAGCATATGTTCTTTGAACCGGACCGTATTGCTGCAATTCGTGAAATGATTTGTGCTGATACAGTTGAACAAAGAGTAAAGGCATTGGATAAACTTGAGCCAATGCAACAAGGCGACTTTGAAAAACTTTATGAAGAAGCAAAAGGTCTTCCAGTAAACATTCGTTTCCTTGATCCACCTCTTCATGAATTCGTTCCAACAGAAGAAGCCGATATAAAACTTCTTGCCAATTCTCAAGGCAAAACTGTTGAAGAAGTAAAACAAATTATTGCTTCACTCCATGAATTCAACCCAATGATGGGACATCGTGGTTGCAGACTTGCTGTAACATTCCCAGAAATCGCAAGAATGCAAACAACAGCCGTAATTAAGGCCGCAATTGCAGTAACAAAACGCCACCCAGAATTTAAGACAGAACCTGAAATTATGATTCCACTTGTTGGCGAAGTAAAAGAACTTGCATTTGTTAAAAAAATTGTTTCCGAAACTGCTGATGCTTTAATCAAAGAATCAGGTCTTAATATGGAATATAAAGTTGGTACAATGATAGAAATACCAAGAGCAGCACTTCTTGCTGACGAAATCGCAAAAGAAGCTGAATATTTCTCATTTGGAACAAACGATTTAACACAAATGACATTTGGTTTTTCTCGTGATGATGCAGGTAAATTCTTAAAATCATACTATGAACACAAGATTTATGAATTTGACCCATTTGCAAAACTTGATACACATGGTGTAGGTAAGTTAATTGAAAATGCAACAAGACTTGGAAAACAAACTCGTCCAAATATGGAACTTGGAATTTGTGGAGAACATGGTGGAGATCCATCATCAATCGAATTCTGCCATAACACAGGACTCACATATGTTTCTTGTTCACCATTTAGAGTGCCAATCGCAAGATTAGCGGCTGCACAAGCAAACATCAAAAACCCTAGAAAATAATAAAAAATAAAAAAAGAACTCCCAATAACTTCGTTTACTGGCGAGCATCACACACACAGTCATTTAGGAAACTAAACTCCTGCGTGTGTGAACTCACCGAGCCTTGTTCTTGGGGTTCTTTTTTTTATTTTTAGATAGTACAAAAACTTCTTTGTTTCTGCTTGGAAATTTGCATACAGTTACTTATGTAGGTAAGTTCTGAGTGAAAATGCCAAGTGAACATCGAATTTCGGGCTATTTTTTTTATTTTAAAATACTAACATTGTTTATTTGCAAGCATCATACACACAGTCATTTAGAAAACTAAACTCCTAGGTGTGCGAACTCACTGAACCTTGTTCTTGTTTTTTTTATTTTCATATAGTACAAAAACTTCTTTGTTATCTATTTGGTGATTTTCACATAGTCATTACAATGAGCATAGACATCATGTGTTTGTACAATCTTTAAAATGAGACGCAGTCTAAAATGGCGAAGCACTATTTGCATCAGCAAACTACTGTGTTATGGGGAATCTCAACCGATTTAAAACTTTATTGTTATATGGTTAAACACAGGTTAGTGAACAATTATAGAGAAATGGTTTACAAAATAATCTTCAGTATTTTTTATTTGTTGACATACTGTTGTCAAGTTTTGAGTGTTATATATAGAACATATGTTCAATTATAAAACATAAAAACAAAAGGCAATTGACAATTTATGGAATTTCCTGTCGACTTTTGTAAAAAAGTGTCGATATTTGTAAAAAATGTCACACTGAATTGACTTTGCCCCAAAGTCTATAACATAATTGGATGTACAAAGGGAGAATAACATGGAAAACAATAATAATTGGAGTAAAACAATACTAGGAGTTTATAAATATTTGCCAAGAGTTACTTTGGCATTTGACAAACTTGTAAAATCAAGGGCATATAATTCATCGGCAACAAGTTTATATAACTTGGCATTCAATGACATTATGAATGTTGCAAACTCAATAATAAATCTAACTCAAAGAAAAAATAATTTAATCAATTTAAAGGTTATTATTGACAAAACATTAAAAAGTATTGATTCGACAAGTGCGAGAATTTTAATTTACAAATATTTTGATAACAAAAAGTCGGCAGAAATTGCAAAAATGTTAAATGTTTGCAATAGAACTTATTTTAGAAAGGTAAACAGCGCATTAACACATTTTACTTGTGCATTAGCAAAGCAGGGGTACGATTCATTCAAATTATTCCAAATGCTTAAAAATGAAAAATGGATAATGTTGGTTTATAATTCATATTCATCATGCCAAGATAGTGGAATGGAAAATATAATGGACAGTGTGGAATATCGTAACAAATTTCAAAGGACACTTATGTGCGAGTTCAAAAGGGCAAGAGTAGGTTAATTAAAATAGTCGCTATCAATTTCATAGTAATCAGAATGTTTTAATCTTGAAATTTTTTTCTTTTCTTTTTTGGGCTTACATCCATTGGGTTTTTGCATTGCAATTTTTGTAGGTTTAAACAAAAAGTAAATAATCAATATGCAAGGTAAACAAACTGCAATAATTATAACAATTTGAAGGGGAGTTGAAATGGATAAAAATTTATCTTGATTTTCGGTGTTTTGAGATATACTTTCAAAGTTTGGTGTTATATATTCATAAGTTTCGGTATTTTGTGGAATATTGGTTAGTAAATCACAAAGTGGGGAGTATACATATCCATAATAATCTTTGTTATCTTTAACATATTTACAATAATACCAAACATTTCCTTTATAACTTATTGCTTCTTCGCCAAGTGCTTGACCATAGAACTCAAGATTTGTGCACATAAAAGGAATTGTTGTAACAAGATTACTTATTCCATTAGTTTCATTGGGTGAAGTCCTAAGGTTTGCACCGCTTGGCGTAAAAATTCTAAAACTAATATTATTTGCATAGGGTGTTACGGGTGTTTTGTCTATACAAGACACTTCGCTTTTCTTGACATATCCAAATATGCCTTTATATTCGGCTTTATAGTACAGGTCGTTTTCATCACCAAGAAGTTTTACAAAATAGGTTATAGGTAACATAAAAATTTGATTTTGATTATCATCACTAGACGATGGTGACGAATACAAGTATATATTGGTTGACAAAATTCTGCCATAAAACTCGCCACTTGCATAAATATATTGGGCGGGAGTTACAAGACATATTGACAAAAGAAAAATAAATATTACTATAATCTTTTTCATCATAACAATTATAAATTAAACGTTACAAGGCAGTATAAAAAATTACTGTCTTTTATTATACAAAAAAGGAGAATTTTAGGTTTTGAACAAGGAAGAAATTTTATCACAAATATCAAAAATAGATTTGCAAATAACAAAACTAAATTGCAATGCCAAATTGTCAAAATATAACACTGGTGAAAAAAAACATCAAAAACAATTACTATTTCACAAATGTCAAAAAAGAAATCGTTGGGTGTTTGGTGGCAATCGAAGTGGAAAAACTGAATGTGGTGCTGTTGAAACCGTTTGGCTTGCTCGTGGAATACATCCTTTTAGAAAGAATAAAAAAGATATATCTTGCTGGGTTGTTTCACTATCAACACAAGTTCAAAGAGATGTTGCACAAGCAAAAATATTATCATATCTTAATCCTGATTGGATTCAAGATGTTGTAATGCTATCGGGTAGAAAAGATAGTTTGTCAAGTGGAATTATTGACTATATCTTAATAAAAAATGTCTTTGGGGGAGTAAGCAAAATAGGTTTCAAAAGTTGCGACCAAGGTAGGGAGAAATTTCAAGGCACAAGTCTTGACTTCGTCTGGTTTGATGAAGAACCTCCAGAAGATATATACAAAGAATGCAAGATGCGTGTATTTGACAAACAAGGTGATTTGTTTGGAACAATGACACCTCTAAAAGGTTTAACATGGGTATATGACGAAATATACCTAAATAGCAAAAACGACAAAGAAGTGTGGTGCGAAGAAATGGAATGGGCAGATAATCCGTATTTGTCAAAAGACGAAATTGAGGCACTGACAAGTTCAATGTCGGCTGATGAGTTGGATGCAAGACGTTATGGCAAGTTTACTGCAAATGGGGGAATGGTATATCCCGAGTTTGATGAAAATGTTAATGTTATTGAACCATTCAATGTCCCGATAGAGTGGTATGATAACATATCAATTGACCCGGGGCTTAATAATCCGCTTTCTTGTCATTTTTATGCTGTTGATTATGATAACAATATTTATGTCATTGCCGAGCATTTTGAAGCAAAAAAAGGAATTGAATATCATGCAAATGCAATAAAAAACATTTGCGAAAGATTAAATTGGCCAAAAACAAGTTCGGGGTATATTTATGCACTAATTGATAGTGCCGCAAATCAAAAAACTTTGGCAAGTGAAAAGAGTGTGACAGAACTTTTTTATGACTACAAAATACAAGTAAACCCAAAGGTCAACAAAGATTTATTCACAGGGATTCAACGTGTAAAAACTTACCTAAAAGATGCACAAGGTAAGTCCAAATTATTTATCTTTAAAACCTGTACAAACCTTATAAGAGAACTGAAATCCTACTTTTGGGGTAATGCAGACCATCCAATAAAAAAAGACGACCACTGCCTTGATGAATTGAGATATTATATTATGTCAAGACCAGAAAATATCCGTCCAAAATCTCAAAAAACAGAAATTCAAAAGGACAAAGAAAAATTGATAAGAAAAATGAAATTACAGTCGTATAAATTGTAATAATTATTCAAATTATTGTATAAATATTCAATATTCATAAAATATTAAAAAACAATAATAATATATATATTAAATAATTTAGTTAAATTATTTGTTAAAAAATTTTTCGTGTGTTATATTTATTTTGTAAATAAAATCAAAATTGGAGAAATTATTTTGAAAAAATATTGTTTTGTTTTTAGTTTAATATTTGTGTTTGCCTTTGGTCTTGCATTTTTTGTGCCAAAGAACAATATCACCTTTGCTCAAGATGACACCTACACAAACATTTCCAGTGTGCAAGATTTTGCAACTATACAAGCAAACCCAACGGGGAAATACAAATTAGCCAATGACATTAGCTTTGCCGGAGTAGACAATTTTGAAGGTCTTGATACATTCTCTGGTGAAATTGATGGAAATGGTTACACAATTTCAGACTTGGCAGTTACAAGCGAAGATAAGCCTTTTGCCGGAATTTTTAATAAATTAAATAATGCAACAATAAAAAATCTCCAACTAAAAAATATATCAATTGCAACATCTCAAACAATTGAAGGCGAATACCTTAAAGCAGGTGTAATTTGTGGAAACATGGTATCTTCAAGAATAGAAGAAGTTTCAATAATTTGCAATACGAACCTTTTGCAAACCTTGAATGTTGTTTCAAAATCAAGAAGTTATGTTGGCTTGATCGCAGGGAATATATCCGATGGTTGTGTTATAAAAAATTGTTATCTAAATGGAGATATTGCTTTTAAAAACGAAGATGAAACAAAAACAAATTATGTCGGTGGAATTGCCGGTTATGTTGAGAACTCAACAATTAACTTTGTTGTTCAAGACATCTCATTGCAAATCAACGAAGTGCAAAGCAAAAACTCGTTAATTGGTGGCCTTGTTGGACAACTTGTTGGCAATCGTTCAAGTATTCAAAGTGTTGTTTCAAAAGGTGTGATAACACTTACGGAATGCAATGATGATATTCTTGCATATAGTTTGATTGCACAAATTTCATTATCTTTAACTCCAGATAGTCAAAAGGTTAATTATTTGTATTCAACAAACACATTAGATACAATTGGAAATTTGGAGCAACTAAATGCAAAAACAAATAATGCCTTTAAAAGCAATAAAATCGAAAGCCAAGTTGATGTAAACAATTTTTATGTAAAAAATTATTACTTGGAAATGCAAAAATTTGACAAACTTTTCCCTTGGAATTTTAATTCCGTTTGGCAATTGAAAACTGCCAAAAGTTTGCCAACACTTCAGCATTTTGATAGTTTCACATACACAGTAAATGAAGCAAAAAGTTTTGACTATACAAACAAACCAAAAGATGTAACAGAAATTATCACTTTCATTACAAATGCAGGGTGTACATATCGTTATGGTGAAGATATTGAAATTGGTGGTTATATTAACAATGTTTCAAATATGAACAAGTTCTTTAAAACTGTTGGAATAAGAAAAGATGGCTCACTTATTTTTGACAACAAAAAAGTTGAAGAAATAATAAGCGAAGGTAATCCTGACACGCAAATTGAAACACAAGAAGGCAAAATAATTTACAAAAATAATGGAATAACAGTAACCGAAACAGAAAGTGACATCGGTGGAAACATAGCAAAAACTTATGCAATTAGCACATCAAATATACTTTGGAACAAATATTCGATAAATGATAACGAAGTCAATGTGTATACAATTCCAAATGGTAACTTGACAAATGTTGGGATTTATTCTTTGGCACTAGAAACAATAAACTATTCGGTTCTTGTAAAGTCCGAAGATGTAAATCAAGGCACAGTAAAAAGAAGTACTGCAAGTGTTGAACAAAAAGAGTTCACAGAAACAAATGTTGTTTATGGCAGTTCTTTAAATTACACAGCAACACCAACAAGTGATTTTGGGTTTAATGGTTGGTATCGTGATGAAGAAAAAAACAAACTATTAGGAACACAACAACAAATCAAAGTTGAATTCAATGAAAAAGCATTTGAAGATGGAGGAATATTTGGTGGACTCACACTTGGTGAAGATAATTTAATGCTTTATGCAACATTCACAAAAAGAGTTTGTGACATAACAATAAAATTTGCAGTTAATGATGAAATAACTGATGATATTTTGTCAACAATAAAGTTTAATGGTTCAAATGTTCAAGCAAAAGATAACATTCTTACAGTAAAAGCAAAAATGGGCGAAACGGCAAAATTTTCCGTTTCACTTCCTGCAGGTTATGAGTTTTTAAATTGGTTCCAAAGCGATGGAACAAGCAACATTGGGACACTTGGCGACACACTTGAAATTGAACTTGAAATCACAAACGAAGATGAAACAATGACAATTGTTGCAAGTTTTAAAAAAGAAATTGAAGAAAATAATACCGATACAACATGGATATGGGTAACTTGTGGAATTGGTGGTGGACTTTTGATAATCGGTCTTGTTATATTCTTTATCATTAAAGGCAAGCGTGGTGGCTTTGGTGGTAAAGGCGGTGGAAAGAACGATTACAAAAAAATGTACTATTAAAAATAAAAAAGAACACAATAACTTTGTTTACTGCCGAGCATCTTGCACACAGTCACTTGCGAAAGCAAGCTCCTGCGTGCATGAACTCGGGTAACCTTGTTCTTGTGTCTTTTTTTTACTAGTCATTCCGACTGCCGACTTGTATTGGTTTGCTTTGGAGAAATCTCAACCACATAAGCGAACATAGGAATTCTTGCTTGTAAAACAAGAAAAATATTGTTTAGCACACAAAAAATTAAGAGCCACATTTATGGCTCGTTTTTTATGTTAATCATCTTATAAATAATATGTAAATTGGAAAGAAAATAAATAAAAATTGTCACACTTTGTGGCAATTTATTTTTTTTTGATTTAATATTAAACCGAAAATAAAAATTAGTTTAAAAATTACTTTAATCCCTTACAAATAAAGGAGAATAAATATTTTTTAATATTAAATTTTATTTTTTAAATAAATAATAATTATTATTTTAAATTTAACTAAAAATTTTTATTATAAATTATTTTTATAAAAAGAGAGGGAAAATGCAGAAAGAAAAATTGCCCTCAAAAAAAATAATTGAAGATGCCTTGCTCAAAAAAGCATTGGGTTATGAAGCGAAAGAAGTCGTTGAAGAGTATGTTATTGACGAATCGGGGGAGAGTAAATTATCCAAAAAGAAGATTACCAAAAAGCATATTTCACCAGATATTTCTGCTGCAAAAGTCCTTTTGGAGCATTTTACAAATGTGGAAGAAAACAAGTATGAACAAATGAGTTTGGATGAGTTAAGGCAAGAAAAACTAAAATTGATAAAATTATTAGAGCAAGAGGGAGAAAATGATGCAAGTTAAACAATGTAACATAAAAACAAAATGTGAAATAAATGGTTGCAAAAATTTGGCAACCATAACATTATGCAAAGAAGATGATGCAAAGTTTGGTCTAAAAATTTGCGAAGATTGTGCAAAATCTTTAAATGAAACTTTGTCAAAACTATATGTTCCAAAGTGTATTCCGTCACCATTTATTCACAACAAAAAAGGGGTGATGAAGTGAAAAAACAAGAAGATTTGGTAAGTTTAGTTTTGCAAGATTTTAAAAAGCGTCAAAACGAACGAAAACAATTTGAAGCAACTTGGAAACTTTGTATGAATTTTTTAATGGGCAACCAATATTGCAGTATTGCACCAAACTTGGAAGTTGAGAATAATGACAAACAATATTTTTGGCAAGAACGAGAAGTTTACAACCATATTGCACCAACACTTGATATAAGACTTGCAAAATTGCAAAAGGTTAGGCCAATTATGAGTGTTATTCCAGCATCAAATGATGATTGCGACCTAAAAACCGCAAAACTTTGCAAAAAGATTATTAACAGTGTGTATAACAAACAAGACTTGTCAGCACAAATTTGCAAAGCAACAAAATGGAGTGAAATTTGTGGCACAAGTTTTTATAAGATTATTTGGAATAGCGAACTTGGTGATGTTGTTGCGAAAGACGATAATCACACATTGCATACAGGCGATATAGAAGTGAGTGTTATAAGTCCTTTTGAAATATATCCGGATAGCGTGAACAACGAAAATATTGATGACTGCCAAAGTATTATTCATGCAAAGGCATATCATATTGATGAAATAAAAAGAATTTATAATGTTGATGTAAAGGGCGAGGACATAAATGTCTTTTCGCTTGAAAATGTTGGTACAGGACTTGGTGGACTTGGATATAACTCATATGCAACAAAAATAGTCAGTGGCGTAAAATCAAATCACGCACTGGTTATTGAAAAATATGAAAAACCATCCAAAGACCATCCAAATGGCAGGTTTATTATAATTGCAGGAAACACACTTGTGTATGATGGCGAATTGCCTTTTGTAAACAGAATTGACAACACTCGCGGTTTTCCTTTTATAAAGCAAGTTAGCATAGAGCAGGCGGGTTCTTTTTGGGGAACAGGGATAGTTGAAAGGCTTATACCTGTTCAAAGAGCATATAATGCAGTAAAAAATCGAAAGCACGAATTTTTAAATCGAATTTCAATGGGGGTTTTGACTGTTGAAGATGGCAGTGTCGATTTAGATAACTTGGAAGAAGAAGGCTTGTCACCGGGCAAAATCTTGGTATATAGGCAAGGTGCAAATGCTCCAAGATTTATGTCTGCAAGCAGTGTGCCAACCGATTTTGAAAGAGAAGAACAAGCCTTGCTTGCCGAATTTATGACAATTTCGGGGGTTAGTGATATTTTAAACAATTCTTCAACTTACACAAATTTAAGTGGTGTGGCACTTCAACTTTTGATTGAACAGGACGAGTCAAGAATTTCGCCAACAAGTGACAAAATTAAAGAGTGCATAAAAGAACTTGGTGGTCAAATTTTAAGGCTATATAAACAGTTTGCAACAATGCCAAGATTACTAAAAGTTGCAGGTGACAATGGCGAACTTGAACTTGAATATTTTAATGCAAGTGACATAACAAGCGAAGACATTGTTTTTGAAAGTGATAGCGAGATTTCTGAAAGTTTGGCACAAAGAAGAAGTATGGTTTTTGATTTGCTAAATGCAGGATTGCTTGCTGATGAAAATGGGAAATTGAGCAATAGAATGCGTCTAAAAGCACTTGACTTACTTGGCTTTGGAATTTGGGAAAATGCCCAAGATTTAAATGAATTGCATACCAAAAAGGCTTCGGCAGAAAATGTTGATTTGGCAAATCAAAAAGATGTCAAAGTATGCGAAATTGATAATCACGACCTTCATATACAAGAACACATTTCTTATATGCTTGGTTGTGAATATAAAAAGAAATTAAGCGAAAATAAAAATATTGAAAAAGTATTTTTGAATCATATAAGACAACATAAACAAATGAAAAAAATTGAAGAAAGCATAAAACAAGAGGAGTAATATTATGGAAGAAAAAGAAAATTGGGAACAACCAACAAACTCGGATAATGTGCCAGTGGCAGATGCCAAAATAGAAGAAGGCACGCCTTCGTCCGATAGTGGCTCCCAATACGGAAAATTTAAAGATGCAGAAAGTTTGCTCACAGCCTATAACAATTTGCAGGCAGAGTTTACAAGAAAGTGTCAAAAATTAAGCGAACTTGAAAAACAAGAACAAGAAGTCCCAAAATTGCAGGAAGAAAATAAAATGCCAATTTTTGAATCGGAAGATTGGCAAACAAAGGTAACAACTTTTCTTGAACAAAACAAGGACGCAAAAAAATATGCTAATGAGATATCAAACTATATCATAAACAACCCAGAACTTCAAAACGATAAAAATGCCCTTGACCTTGCTTGGGCAAAGGTGGTTAGTCAAAAATATAAATCACCAGAAAGTATTGTAAGTGATGATAAGTTTGTTGACGATTTTATTATATCGAATGAGCAAATTAAACAAAAAATTATTTCACAATATATTCAAGATTTAGAAAAAAATAAATTGCCTCCATTTGTGACACAAAAACAAGGTGGAAATGTAACTTTTCAAACCGAAAAGAAAGCCACAACGCTAGACGAAGCAAAAAAACTTGTGGAGGCAATACTCAAATCAAACTAAAAATAGGAGACAAAAATGGTTACATTACAAAGTGCAGAAAATGCATTAAAAACAGTATATCTTGGAGTGGTTAGCAATCAATTAAATGTAAATGCCAACCCACTTCTTGGAAAAATCAAACAAACAACAAAAGATGTTTGGGGAAAAGAAGTAAGAAAACTTGCCCCATATGGTATCAATGGTGGCATTGGTGCAGGTGCGGAAACTGACGCACTTCCAAAGGCTGCCGGAAATAACTATGTTCAATTTGTAAGCGAACTTAAAAACCTTTATGGCAAAATTGAACTTTCTGACAAAGCAATTCGCGCATCAGAAAACAACGCAGGTGCTTTTGTTAATTTATTAAACGATGAAATGGAAGGACTTATAAAAGCTTCAAGCTTCAATTTTGGTAGAATGTTGTTTGGTGATGGCAGTGGACTTTTGGCAACAATCACAGCAGTTGATTCTTCAACAAAAGTTATAACTTGCGATAGTGTTAGAAACCTTATTGAAGGGATGGTTATAGATATCTATAATGGGGCAACAAAGGTTGATGGCGGATTAAGAATTACATATGTTGACAGAGTAAATAAAAAAGTGCATATCGCATTTCCTGCATCATACTCAAAAACAATTGCTCAAAATTATACTTTATATGTTCAAAACTCAAAAGGTTTTGAAATTTCAGGACTTGGAAAAATCTTCTCAAATTCTGGAACTCTTTATGGTGTTTCAAGAACTGACTATCCATGGCTTACCCCATACACAAAAACAGAGGCAGGCGAAATAAGTGACAGCCTTATTCAAAGTGCAATTGACTTTTTGGATGAAGTCAGTGGCTCAAATATTAACTATATTGCTTGCTCAAGCCAAGTAAGACGTGCATACCAAGAATATCTTGGGGCATATAGACGCAATGTAGATGTTATGGAACTTGCCGGTGGATATAAAGCACTAACATACAATGGTATCCCGGTTGTTGCCGACAGATTTGTTGAAGATGACGCAATGTATTTGCTCAATACAGACGAATTCACTTTGCACCAACTTTGTGATTGGAAATGGCTTGAAGGGGAAGACGGTAGAGTGTTAAAACAAAATGCCGGATATCCAACTTACACAGCAACTCTTGTAAAATATGCAGAACTTGTTTGCGACAAACCAAATGGACAAGCAAAAATTACAGGAATTTCTAGTACAGTAACAAACCCATTCAAATCTGTTACAGTTGTAAATCAAGCAAAAACTGACACACCAACTCAAGGTTAATTTACAATAAATGCTTATAAACTAGACTTAAATAATTTTTAAGTCTAGTTTTTCATAAGCAAAAAGGAGATAAAATGCTTATTGAAATAAAGTCAGATCCACTTTTTGTTACAAACAGATTAAAGGAAATTGACCAAGATTATTTTTTAGTCTTTAACACAATAAAACATAAATACGAAGTCCATAATCATAATCAAATTGGTTGCACATATTGCTTAACCTATCCAAACCCAGCATTGGATGAAAGATTGATTGAACTGGTTAAAAAAACAAGACGAGAAAACATTGATGAACTAATGAAAGAGATTGACAAAGCAAACAAAAAGATTGAACAAGAATTTATAAAATCACAAAAAGAAAAAATGGAGGAAGAATGAAAACAAAACAAGTTTTGGAACTAACTGCAGTATTTTTAGGAAAAGAGGACTTACTAAATTGTGCATATTTTACTGGAACGCAAGACGAAATAAGCCCTGAAAATCAAAAAGAACTAGACTTGCTTCTAAGATGCCTAAATTTAATAACAAGCGAAATTTCAACAGATTATTTGCCAATATACAAAACAAAAACAATTGATTTTGTAGATAATATTTGTCATTTGGAAGATGTTGATGAAAATATTTATCAAATTGTCAAATTGCAAGACGAGTTTGGAAGTGAAATTCGATTCAAAATAATCGGCAATGACCTAAAAGCTAATGCTACCACTTGTCAAATAACATACACATCATTTGCTCAAAAAACAACACTTGATGGCAATGTTGAAACTTTTTCAAACCAAATACCAGAAAGGGTGCTTGCCTATGGAACAGCGATGGAATATTCATTTATAAGTTCTCTTTATGATGATGCAAGTGTGTGGGAGTCAAGATACAAAAATGGACTTTTGTCAATTTCTCAAAAAAAGCATAATCTTGTTATGCCAAAAAGAAGGTGGTTGTAATGTTTTATAAAAAGCCATTGCTTCTAAAAAAGGTAAAGGACTATCAAATCTCATTTAGTGCTTTTGCTAATGGAATGAATTCCGAGGTCGATGAAGGTATTTTACCTTACAAATATGCCAAAAGATGCTATAACTACACCGTAAAGAATGGTGCTTTGAAAAATGGAATAGGTTTTAGGGAATTAAGACTTCCAAAATCCGATCAAGACTTAACAGACGAAAGAATTATAGAAACAAAATATAATGATGACATAAAAGCAATATGGCTCTACAAATATTTTGACCCCAAACTAAACAAACCCAACTACCAACTTATGTACTATACAACTGGTGGCAAAATTATGTGGTTCGCACTTACATACGAATATCCTTACACTTTTGAAATTGCAAGTTTCATATATTCTCAAGAAGTGCCAAATGCAATAAACTATCGACTTGATGGTCTTGATTATATGATTTTTTCTTCCAAAACCGAAGGTATGTGGAAATATAACTGTACCAAAACCGCCCAAAAAATTGAAAATGGGCCAAGCATTGCTTCAATGTGCTTGCACTATGAACGCTTGTTTGCAATCATAGAAAATGGCGAGCATAATAGGTTAAGTTTTTCGGCAAGTCTGGACCCAACAAATTTTAATGAATCATTGTCAGAAGGTGGTTTTATTGAGATGCAAGACGAACGTGGGCCACTAAACAGAGTTGTTAGTTTTAATGACTATGTTTATGTTTTCAGAGATTTTGGTGTTGCAAGAGTTTCTGCATATGGTGATCAAACCAATTTTAGTGTAAGTCAACTCTTTATTTCAAGCGCAAAAATATATGGCAATTCTGTTTGTGTTTGTGGCGATAGAATAATGTTCCTTTCTCGTGACGGAATTATGTCGTTTGACGGCTATACGACACAAAAGTTAAATTTGGGAATAGAAAGTCTTTTAATAAATGTAACAAATGAAAATTGTTCATCACTTTATTATAATGGTAAATACTATCTTGCACTAAAACTTAATTTTGACGATGGTGAACAAATTGGTTGTGAAAGTTATAACGAAGGTTACATAAATAATGCAATAATTGAAGTAGATTTAAAAACTCTTGATGTAAATATCTCTCGTGGAATGGACATAAGAAGTATGATTGTAGTTGACAACGGAAGTTTTTGCAAAGTTGTTGCTTGCTTTAATGGTGAGTTCAAAGACAAACTTGGCGAGATGACACACGATGGCGAAATATTTGGCACTCCATTAAAAAAATGTTGGACAAGTCCAAAGAGTAATCTTGGTTATCCCACAAAAATAAAACGTATAAAAGAAGTTTTAATAAAAACAAAATCTGATTGCAAGATAAATGTAAAAACCGAAACGAAAGACAAAACGTTTTTTGTGACAGGCTCAAACAAGTCCCAGCGTAAAAAGATTGATGTTTTTGGTGAGCAAATAGAAATTTCATTCATAAGTGACAAGGCGGGGGATGTAGACATTTCTTGCCCACAAATCACAATAGGAGTAACAAGTTGATTGATGCAAAATTGATAAAGTATTTTAACAAAATAACAAGGCGTAAATTAAATTATAGAGCAAGGGGGAACAAAGAAGATGTACAAGTATTCTTTCAGTAGTGAAGACACTGACAAAATAACAGAAAAAACAAAAAACTATTCAGACTTATTGTCAAATTTCAAAAAGGTCGATGAAAAATATAATTTTAGTGATAATCAAGACCTTGATTTGCAACAAAAAACCTTTCAAGGTAAAACTGATGACGAGATAAAAAAACAAGCACAAGACAGCCTGCAAGATTACAAACAAACAGGCATAAATGATATTGAAAAATCATACGATGACAAAAAATCAAACTTGGACAAAGAAATTCAATTGGCAAAAGATTCGGGTGAAGAAAAAAAGAAAGAAACATCATCACTTTATTCTTCACTAAAAGAAGATGCAAAACAAGACGCATTAAAACGAGGACTTGCTCGTTCATCAATTGTTATCAATATGCTTGATGCTTTTGATAAAAATATGCTAAACGAATATAAAAAAATCAACGATGACATTACTTCAAAAATACAAAATTTGTCCAGTCAAAAATCTCTTTTGGATGAACAAAAACAAAATGCATTAAACTCTTTTGATATCTCTTATGCACTAAAGTTATCAAACAAAATTGATGAAGTAAATGAAAAACTAAAACAAGAAGAGCAAAAAATATTGGAATATAACAACGAAATTGCCGAAAAAGAAGCAGAGTACAAGTCAAAGCAAAAGGACAAGGCACTTTCTTATGCAACTTATATAGAAAAATATGGCAAGGGTGGAATAAATACTCTAAAACAAGACGAAAAAGTTGCCTATGCAGAAGAATACCTTATGGGACTATCAAAAGACGAAGCAATTGACGAACTTAATAATAATAAAGTTTTCATAAGCGAACTTGGACCGGCAAACTATACAAAACTAAAACAAAAAATGTTAAGTAGAAAATAACCATGTGGGAAAAAATTTTCACAATGGCAATTTCAAATGGAATTTTTGCGTGCCTTTTTGTTGCACTTTTGGTTTATGAACTAAAAGATTCAAGAACAAGAGAAAAAAAGTATCAAAAGACAATTGATAGTTTGGCAAATAGATTACAAACAGTTGAAAAAATAAGCGAAGATATTGATGAAATGAAAAATGTAATTGTATATAAAAAGAAAAAGGAGACAAAAGAGAATGCTTAAAAAAAGAATAAAAAAATATAGTTTTTGGACAGGACTTGCAGCCTCACTTGTAGTCCTTATGAACGTTATTTCAAAAGCATTTGGTTTTTCCATTGATAACAAACTTGTTGAAGATATTATAATGTCAATTTGTGGTGTGCTTATGGCACTTGGTATTGTTTGTAGACCAACACAAAAAGATTTACAAAAAGATAATGCCAAGACTATAGACAAACCAAAAGATAAACAAGACCAAAACAAAAAACAAGATAATAAAACTGAATAACAAAGGATGTGGCACTTGCCACATTTTTTTTTACTCTGTTTTGACCGATGTATCGGGTTTTTACTGCCGACCCCAAAGTCTTGCTTTGGCAAAATCTCTTTCTGTTAGTCATTTTAACCCACACTCTAACGACTACTTTGGAGAAATCTCAACCTTATAGTCACAACTCCTTGAAATCTTTGGTAGTATGTGTTAATATATCCACTATACAAAAGGGAAATTAAAATGAAAGTTGTTTTTGCCAGTTATAATCAAGGAAAGTGTGATGGATATAAAAATACATTCAAAAATTTGGGGATTGAACTTGTTTCATTAAGCGAAATTGGATGCATGGAAAAGGTTGAAGAAACAGGGAGTAATACGTTGGAGAATGCTGTAATAAAAGCAGAGTTCTATCACAAACTGCTTGGTTTGCCAGTAATAAGCAATGATAGCGGACTTATTGTTTCAAGATTCTCAAAAGAAAATCAACCAGGTGTTTTTGTAAGAAGACACAACGGAAGAGAAATGACCGACGAAGAACTTATTGCAACATATGAAAAATTATTTGAAGAAGTAGGCGGGGAAAGTGAAGGTGTGTTTTCCGTTTCTTTGGCTGCAATAAATGCAAAAGGGCAACTTTTTAAAAGAGAATTTCACTATAGCACATTTTTCAAGTGCCCAGCAAGTAAGGAAAGGATAAAAGGTTTGCCATTCAGGTCTTTTGAATATGATAGAAAACTAAAAAAGCATTATGCCCAATTTACAGATGAAGACTGGATAAATGCAAATGATAATGCAAAGAATAGTGATGATATAGACGAACAATCCGATTTTATCAAGATGGCATTCAAAAACTAAATTAAATTTGTTGTTTCACCAAACGCTCAAAATGGCACTCTTATAATATTTTATGTCATTTCAACCTTGACTTTCTTTACGAAAAAATGAGAAAAATCAACCGATTAGGCATTTTGATACACACTCCAATGTGTGGACTTTGGAGAAATTTCTTGTTTATAAAAAATGACTTTTTGCACATTAAGCCAAAAAATTGTACATTTTTGCTTGAAAATTAAC
Source organism: uncultured Clostridia bacterium (assembly GCA_945919375.1). Lineage (GTDB taxonomy): Bacteria > Bacillota > Clostridia > Christensenellales > UBA1242 > UBA5893. The sequence goes on along the minus strand of CAMEJD010000001.1, from coordinate 14,659 downwards.
TTTAAGTGTAGTATAGTATTTGTACTAAAATATTTTTTTGTTTAATATGGTGAAAATATATGATGTTTAAAAACTCAGTAAAATTATTTATTGCAAATTTTTCAGTTTTCTGGAAACTTTTGTTATATAAAATAATAGCAATTGGCATTTGCGTTTTATTGCTTATTCCAACATTTTCAAGTTGGGGACATGTGCTAAATTCAGTTGACTTTTTTTCTGGGCTTGGCAATTTTACAAACGCAACAATGTTTTCAAGTATAACATCATTTTTTGAACAGTTATTTATTTTAGTAGACACTTTTTTAAAAGCAGTTGGCTTACTTTTGTCATATAACTTATTCTCTTTTATATATTCAACTGTTGTTGTGTTGTTTGTTTTCCCATTTTTAATGGAGTTATCTGCAATTCCAACAGGTGAAGGGTTATATTCTTATATGGCAAGTTTGTCAAAATCAAGTTTTGTTGGCACACTAATTGCAAAAATGGGTAAGTCTATGTTTTATGCATTGCTTAGGACTTTATGCACTTTGCCATTTATTGCACTTATGGGTGTAACAGTTTATTATATGTTGTCACTTGTAACCATAAACAGTTTGTGGGCAATTTTTATGCCTGTTATGGTAGTTATATACTTTTCTGTTATGACTGCACTTATGATAACATTTTTCTCAGGTTGGATGCCTGCAACAGTTGTGTTTAATGTGTCACCAGTAAAGGGATTAAAAAAAGGATTTAAAGCCGTTTTAAGAAGATTTTTCAGGGTATTTTCAAGCATACTTATGATAATAATCATAACAACAATGTTTACTTTTATGTTTACAACATTCTCACTAATAATCTTGGTTCCACTATGCTCAGTATGTGTGACAATGCTTGAAATGGTAATGTTTTTTGAAAGTCAAGGAATGAGATATTATGTTGACCTTGACTGTATTGTAACACCAAAGAAACTTGAACAATGCGATAAATTAAAAAAAGTTAAGGACATAATTTAGTTTATTAAGCAAATTTTAGTAATAAATAAACAAAAGAAAATAAAGCAAGCAACACTTGCAAAGATTTTTTATGAAAAGGAGAAAAAATGAATTCAGACGAAAAAATTATAGAAGCATTAAGAAATGTTATCTCAAATTCAAGTGATAACACTCAAAAACAAGAAAATAATAATGCACCGGTTGAAGTTGAAGGCATAAATGTAAATCAAAGCAACGAAACAAACAAACCTAAAAGACAAATAAGACACAAAAATAATAATGGTGCAAAACAAAAAAAACAACCAAAAAATGGACAAGATAAGGAAGAATCTTTGGACACAGAAAACGCCGAACTTGTTGTAAAAAAACAAGATAAAAGCAAAAAAGTTAAAATAACTTTCCTTGGTGGTGTTGGTGAAATTGGTAAGAATATGACTGTCATTGAATATGGCGATGATATGATAGTTGTTGACTGTGGATTAAGTTTCCCAGATGACGAACTCCCAGGAGTTGATGTTGTTGTTCCTGATATAACATATCTAATTCAAAACAAACACAAACTAAAAGCGTTTGTCATAACTCATGGTCACGAAGATCATATTGGGGGAATACCTTTTGCGTTGAGTGATGTTAATGTGCCTATTTATGGAACAAAACTTACTCTCGCACTAATTGAAAACAAACTAAAAGAATATCCAAAACTCAAATATAAACTTGTTGCAGTAAAACCAAGACAAGTGCTAAAAATTGGGTGCTTTGCTATTGAATTTATACATGTAAACCACTCAATTGCAGGTTCACTTGCGCTTTGCATTTCAACACCATGTGGAAACATTATTCACACAGGTGACTTTAAAATTGATTTTGAACCGGTAACTGGCGAAACTACAGATCTTACACGCTTTGGTGAACTTGGCAAAAAAGGTGTAAATTTGCTACTTTGTGAAAGCACCAATGTTTGCAGAAAAGGTTATTCAATGAGTGAATCAAATGTTGGTAGGGTAATGGATTCAATTTTTGAAAAACATACAAACAATCGTTTGATTGTTGCAACTTTTGCATCAAACATTCAAAGAATGCAACAACTTTTGGATTTAGCCGAAAAATATAAAAGAAAAGTTGCCTTTTCAGGTAGAAGTATGATCAATGTCAGTGAAGTCGCAATGAAGTTGGGCGAGTTAAACTACAAAAAAGAAAATATTATTGATATTGACAAAGTGTCAAAATATGACGACAAAGAAATATTGATAATGGCAACAGGGAGTCAGGGCGAATCAATGAGTGCCTTGTCAAGAATGGCAAATGGCGAATTTAAGGGCATTGACTTAGGTGACAACGATTGCGTTATTTTGTCATCATCTCCAATCCCGGGCAATGAAAAGTCGGTTTATGGACTTATTAACACACTTTTCAAAAAAGATGCAGATGTAATATATGACGAACTTGCCGATGTTCATGCATCAGGACATGCTTGTCAAGAAGAAATCAAGATTATTCACAAACTTGTAAAACCAAAACATTTTATGCCAATCCATGGTGAATATAGACACCTAAAGCAACATAAGGAACTTGCAATTGCTTTGGGTGAAGATGCAAGAAATATAATTTTGCCAGAACTTGGACTTCAAGTTGAAATGTCACAAAACTCAATTAAACCATGTGGCTATGTTCAAGCAGGTTTAAGACTTGTTGATGGCTCTGGTGTTGGTGATTTGTCAAGCGCTGTTCTTCGTGATAGAAAACAATTGAGCGAAGAAGGAGTTTGTGTTGCGGTAGTAAATCTTATGGCAACAAAAGAGCTTGCTTTTGACCCATTTATCATCACTCGTGGTGTTGTTTATAACGATGAAGCAGACGACTTTAATCAAGACGCAAGAGCATGTCTTGTCCAACTATTTAAGAGTGTTGATATAAAGGATATGGAACAAAGCGAAGTTAAGAACCAAGTAAAAAGATGTTTGAGTAACTTTATTTACAAGAGAACAAAACGTAGACCACTTATTTTAACAGTTGTAATGTTTGGGTAGAGTAATTGCTTTGGCGAAATCTCTTTCAAATAGTCATTTCTACTTTGGTTTCATTGACGGACAAAGGTGACATATTTAGATATCCGAGTCGCCAAAATAATTATTGTTTTTATACTATAAGGATAATATGGAATATTTGGAAAAATTAAAACAAATATCAAACGAAAATCACATACCAATCATAAAAGATGATGGGTGTGATTTTTTGACATCATTTTGCAAGCAACATAATTTTCAAAATATACTAGAGATAGGCACTGCTGTTGGTTATTCTGGTTCGTTTATGCTACAAAGCACAACAAACTCACATTTAACTACAATAGAAATAAATGAAGATAATTTTAATGTTGCACAAAAAACATTCCAAACATTAAACCTAACAAACAGGGTTACGCAAATTTTGGGTGATGCAAAAGATGTGATAAAAACATTGCACTCGGAATATGATTTTATTTTTCTTGATGGGCCAAAAGGTCAATATTTGGCTTATTATGAAGATTTGTTAAAACTACTTAAAGTTGGTGGATATATTTTGGTTGACAATGTATATTTCCATGGGCTTGTTCGTGGACAAGAATTTGTGAAACATAAGTTAAGAACCCTTGTTGTGAATTTGCGAAAGTTTATTGATGTTATAACAACAGACAATAGAGTGGAAACACAAATTTTGGATATAGGCGATGGCATTGCAATTATAAAAAAATTATAGGATACTTTTTATATAATCAAAAATCGTTAAATTTATTTTTTTAAAATATAAAATATTTGATATAATAAAATTATGGAAATACAAATAATAAAATACATACAGGCATTAAAATCTCCATTCTTTGATGGGGCGATGTGGTTTTTTACTTATTTGGCAAGTTTTTATGCCATAATTTTATTTTTTATTATTTTTTTCTTTTTTGCATCAAAAAAATATTCTTTTTTGTTTTTAATTTCGGCGTTAACTAATGTTGGTATAAATTTTATATTAAAACTTTTAATAAACAGACCAAGACCATATGAAATTTCTGGTGACGTTTCAAATATTACAAATTCTTTGGGAAAAAGTATGCCAAGTGGACATATGGTTTCAATTACAACAGTTCTTTTCTTTTTGATTTTCTTTTTATTTAAAAGGCTAAAAACAAAATTGTCAAAAACAATTTTAGTTGTTTCAAGTGCAATAATTATAACACTTGTTGCAATTTCAAGAATGTATTTTGGGCAACATTATATATCAGATCTTGTCGTTGGATTTGTTGAAGCACTTATTCTTTGTTCAATAGAACTAAAATTTGAACAAAAATATAAGTTTGTTTGACATACTATAAAAATTTTTATAAAATACAAATGGAGGGAGCAATTGACAAAAACTAAAAAACTAAAAATTGTATATTGGATTGTATATTTTGCAATATTAGTTGCAACGGCTTTTTTCATATATTTTTTAATTTCAAATGCCATCATTCAAAAGCAAGCAAGAGATTATTACGAACAAAGTTGGCAATATGTTGCTGACACAAATTTGGAACTTGTAACAGAAGAAAACGAAGATGGAACAACTGAAACATATTATGCAATTTCATCTCCGGAACAACTTGCGGGAATGTTCGAGTTATCAAATTCAACAAGTGTTAGTGCCGAAAGTGTTAATACATATAATTACAAACTGACACAAAATATTGATTTATCTGGCAAAAATTGGGTAGTTAATGACTTTTCCAAAGTATTTAATGGAAATAGTCATCATATTCAAAATCTAAGGGTTGATAACACATCTTCAAACTATTTGGGTTTTGTAAAAAGTCTTACAGGCACAATAACAAATCTTTACTTTGATAATATTTATATTTCGTCATTGTCAACATCAAATGGGAATAAATATGTTGGTGGTGTTGCCGCATATATGTCAGGTGGTAGTATTGAAAATGTATATGTAAATAGTGGATCAATTTATGGTGCACATTTTAACCAAAACTATAGTTCAAGGTCGGCTTACACCGGTGGAATTGTTGGATATATTTATCGTGGTTCCATAAAAAAGTGTATCAACTATGCAGCCGTTTCTTTTGGTTATTCAATTGGTGGAATTGCTGGAGAAAGCAATGGAACAATTGAACAATGTATAAATAAAGGATATATCAACTATGCAGACAGTAGTGGTAATAGTGTATATCTTGGTGGAATTTCGGGAAGAGCAAGTAGCACAATTAGGTTGTGCCAAAATTTGGCTGATGTCAGGATTTCTGCATACTCTACAACAATCAAATACACTGCATATATGGGTGGAATAGTTGGTTACACATCTGCAAACATAAGTGAATGTTCAAACAGTGGCAGTCTTTCTCAAGGGGGAAGAAGTCTCTCAATAAATAATATCAATGCGGGTGGAATTGTAGGGTTTTCAGCCGAAAAACTTAACAACTGCATAAACACTGGTAGCATATCAGCAAAAGCAGATACTAAAACATCATCTTCAGCATATAACATATCAACCAAAAAAGTTGATGAAACTGAATATCATAGCCATACATATTTCTTTTGGGGATGGGCGACTGATTGGTTGTGGTATACAAGAGAAAAAGCATCAATAAATATTGTGGAAATGAATGCATATGCCGGTGGAATAGTTGGAAATGGTTTGGCAAAGATTTCAAATTGCTATAATAGTGGAACTATTTCGGGTGGATTTAAAGAAATTAAAATTTCAATAAATGAAGTGCTAAAAAAAGATTCAAAATACCTTAGTTTTGCAGGTAGTAATATGGTTACAAAAACTCGAACATCAACATTCAGTGTATGCACAGCAATAAAAACCGGCGCAATAAATGGTTCGGATACAAAAACTTGTAATAGTGGTTCATCAGTAAGTAATAGCCTTAGTTTAAGCAAAAAGTGTTCATTTAACACAGGCTCATATTATACATCAACAGCATTTCATTATGAATATTTTATGAGTGGATTTATTATTAGTACATATATTGGTGGGGAATCTAATGAAACTGCTTCTGATGAATTTACAGCACTGGAAGTTGGAATGAAGGATTGTAATGGAAACTCACAAAGTGCGGGAAGAGTTGTTCACAAAGTGACAAAAACAAATAACTCTTATACCGTATACACATATCCGGAAAGAATGTATGAAAGTGATAAAGTTTGGTTAAGGGATAAATTAACGGATTCGTCAACAATGCTACAGATAACAGATATTGATACAACTATTGTAAAAGATAATAATGTAAAATTTATTGATTCATTCACATCATCAAATTTGTCAACACTTGGAACAAGTAATTGGGAAATGGTGAATGGCGAGCCAAGGCTTAAAAATCTATATTGGTAAAAAATGCCTAATTTTGGGCATTTTTTATTGCGTTATTTTGGGTTTTGTTTTATACTAAAAAAAAGGGAAAAACATGCAAATAGAAGTAATTTCAGAAAATGAAGAAATGACAAAGCAAATAGCAAAAAAATATGCCGAAAGTATAAAAAGTCCCGTTGTTATATCACTTGTTGGAGATTTGGGAGCAGGGAAAACAACTTTCACGAAAGGTTTTGCAGAAGGACTTGGAATAAAGGAACTTGTAACAAGTCCAACCTTTACAATAATGAATGATTACAAAAGTGGTAGACTCCCACTTTATCATTTTGATATGTACAGACTTAATGGCAAAGAAGAGGCATCAAACCTTGGTTTTGACGAATATTTTGATTTGCGAAAACTTGACGGGGTTGTTGTTTGCGAATGGGCAGAAAATGTAGAAGGGCTTTTGCCAAAACTGCACGTTGAAATTGAATTTGAAAAAATTGATGAGAATAAACGCAAAATTAGAATTGGCGTAAAAGGTTGGGTAAAATGAAAATCTTGACATTAAATACAGCATTTGCAAATAGTGATATTGCCATTGATATTGATGGTAAAAAAGATTATATTTCTCATTCGTCAAGTGCAAAACAGTCAGAAAATGCACTTGTTTGTATTGATGAATTATTAAAAAGAAATAACACAAAAATTCAAGACATAGACACCATGGGCGTTGTTATTGGACCCGGTTCTTTTACAGGAATAAGAATTGGGGTTGGACTTGTAAAAGGTATGGCAGTTGCAAAACCAAGTATAAAACTTGTTGGTATTTGCTCATTGGATTTATTGGCATACACCTATTATTCGCAAACCAAATGCAATGAGTTTTCTTGTGTTTTGGATGCATTAAGTGGAAACATATTTGTTTGCTCATATAAAAATGGGAAAAGGTCAAACGAACCAAAAATGCTCACAGGCGAAGAACTTGATAATCTAAATGGCACTGTTGTTGGCCTAAAATCCGAAAATCTTGATTTTTGCACAGATTTTGTAGAGTTTAGTCCACAAAAACTTATGGAATACACAAACTATAAGGTATCAAATAATGATTTTGTTGATGAGTCAAATTTGTTGCCATTATATCTACGCAAATCACAAGCAGAAGCAGGGTTAGATGGTACAAATAAGAAAAATTAACAAATGCGATTTTGAAAAACTTTTGGTAATATCTTTTGAACAATTCAAAAATGAGAGTTGGTCAAAAGAACAATATAGCGCAGCATTTTGTGACGATAACTATATATTACTTGGTTGTTATTTAGAACAAGACCTTAAAAGTTTTGTTGTTGCAAATGAGAGTTTGGATGATGTTAATATTTTAATGCTTGCAACAAGTGAAAACGATAAGCGTGAGGGTTATGCAAAAGAACTCATACAATATTTACAAAATTATGTTAAAAAGCATAACAAAACATTGTCACTTGAAGTAAAAGAGAATAATTTGCCTGCAATTGGTCTATATACAAAACTTGATTTTAAAGTTGTTTATATGCGAAAACATTATTACAAAGATGGACAAAATGCAATTATAATGTTTTATAACCAAAAATAAAAGTCGCAAATGTATAACAAATGGCATAAATATGTTATATGGAAATAACATACAAAGGTTCAAAGGTATACTACAAAATTATTGGAAATGGCACACAAAATATAGTGTACTTACATGGATGGGGAACAAATGGTAAATTTTTTGAGTTTATGGCAAACGACATAAATGCAAAAAATATTTTGATTGATTTCCCACCTTTTGGAAAAAGTCAAGAACCCAAAGTTGCTTATGATTTAGGTGATTATGCAAACATAGTCAAAAGTGTGTTAAAGCAGGAAGGAATAAAAGAGTTTTGTATTATTTCACACTCATTTGGCACTCGTGTTGCAATTTATTTAATAACCATATATAATGTAAAAGTTAATAAATTGATAATCACTGGTGGGGCAGGGCTAAAAACAAAAAATGTCATAAAAAAAATTTTTAGACAAATTAAGTACAAAATTTTAAAGTTTATAAACAAAAATTATAAAGCCGGTTCAAAAGACTATAGAGATTTGTCAAAAGTTATGAAACAAACATTTAATAATGTAATAGCGCGAACTTTTGATAAAGATATAAAAAAGATAAAATGTCCAACATTATTAGTGTTTGGAAACAAAGATACTGAAACACCAATGTATATGGCAAAAAAATTTAACAAGAATATACCGAATTCAAAACTAATTATCTACAAAAATTTTGACCATTTTGCATATATAAAAAATGGGGAACAATTTTTGTTGGATACAAAAATATTTTTAAGGGGCTAAAATGGAATTTTTAAGCAAACTTTCACCACAATTATTGATAGCAATTGTCTTGTCGGCGATAAATGGAGTTATGATGTATTTTTTCGCAGGGAAAATGCTCCATATTTTGCAACTTGGCGGATACAAGATCAAAAGTGTCAATGCCTACCTAAAAGAAACAAAATTCAAATATATTGCAAGACTGCTTATCTTATGCTTTTTGTCAACAGCATGTATGATGGTTGCAAATGCATTGCTTGATGGGCATGGCGAATTTTGGAGTTATATTGGTCTTATTTTCTATTTTTATTTTAGCATTGTTTTTATTATCAATGTCTACCAAGCACCGCAAAAAACACCACTAAAACAAACACACAGGATGAACAGACTTTCGTTTGTTGTGTTCTTACTTTCCGCAGTGCTCACTTTTACACTTATTGCAGTGTTTACTGAATATGTCCCAAGTGTAAAATTTGGTATTATTGCAATAACACCAATATTCACATATTTGGTAGTTTTTGCAAGTCACTATATATGTGTGCCAATTGAATTTTTGTCAAGACAAATTTATATCAACAGGGCAAAAAGAAAACTCAAAAATATGCCAAACTTAATCAAAATCGGAATAACTGGCAGTTATGGGAAAACAACAACTAAACATATTCTCAATGTTTTGCTTTCAAAAAAATATAATGTTTGTATGAGTCCATATAGTTTTAATACACCAATGGGACTAACAAAAGTCATTAACCAATATCTCAAATTAAACAACGATGTCCTTATTTGTGAAATGGGGGCAAGACAGGTTGGCGATATTGCATATTTGTGCAAACTAATACAACCAAAACATGCGATTATCACAAGTGTGTCAAATCAACACCTTTCAACATTTGGAACAGAAAAGAATGTATATAAGGCAAAAAAGGAACTTGTTGATGCAATTGATGACGGATATATATGCTTTAATGCTCAAAATCAAGGTTCAAAACAAATGTTTGACGAATGCCAAAAGAACAAACTACTTTGTGGAATAAATAACAATGATTGCTTTGCAAACATAACAAATATAAAAACAGACAAAAATGGTGCAACTTTTGACTTGACAATCAATCAAAAAACAGTTTCTTGCCAAACAAGATTGTTGGGTATTGGAAATTTGGAAGATATTGCTCTTGCAAGTGGTTTGGCATATTCACTTGGTGTAAAGTTAAGTGAAATCAAAAGTGCAATAACATCATTAAAACCAATACCGCACAGAATGGAAGTTATGCAAGAAAATGGACTTACAATAATTGATAATTCATATAATGCATCAGTTGAAAGTAGCAACGAAGCATTAAACATACTAAATATGTTTGATGGCGACAAGATTGTTGTAACACCGGGGCTTGTTGAACTTGGTGAAAAAGAATATGAGGCAAATGTGACACTTGGCGAGCAAATATCAAAGGTTGCGAACAAAGTTATCATAGTTAATGAAACAAACAAGGAAGCACTCCAAAATGGGCTAAAACAAGGTAATTTTGACAAGGATAATGTTTACATTACAGAGAACCTTAATATTGCAAAAGACAAATTAAAAGAGATAGCAAAAGATGGTGATGTCATTTTGTTTGAAAATGACTTGCCGGATAGTTATATTTAATAACCAAAAAATCTCACATTTCATAATATATATGTGAGGTTTTTTTATGCAAAATTTATTAGTATTTTATGGTGGGAAAAGCGTTGAACACGATATTAGCATTTTAACAGCAATTCAAACAATGAAAAATATAAACAAACAAAAATACAATATTATACCAATTTATCTAACAAAAAAACTGAAGTTTATTTCTCCAAAAAATTATCTTGATATAAAAACATATATTAACGAAAAAATGCCATACAAAAAAGTTGATTTTTTGTATGGCGAAAGAAAGGTAAAAATAGGACTCAAAAAATATGACATATACTGTGCTATAAATTGTTTTCATGGAGCAACTGGCGAAGATGGAACGCTTTTTGCCTTGATGAATTTGTGTGATATTCCAATCACATCTTGCTCAATTCTTGCCAGTAGCATATGTATGGATAAGGTTATAATGAAAGATATATTTAGGGCAAATGATATACCATGTGTCGATTATACGCTTGTTACATATGATGAATACTTTTTGGACCAAGAAGAAACTATCAAAAACGTAGAAGAAAGGTTAACATATCCAGTAATAGTAAAACCTTCAAATTTGGGTAGTAGTATTGGCATAGACAAAGCAAACAATTCAAAAGAATTGGAAAGGGCATTAGATATTGCATTTAGTTATGATAGGCGAGTTATTATTGAAAAATGCTTGGAAAATTTTAAAGAAATAAACATATCTTGCCTTGGCAATAACTTTTGTGAACTATCTTGCCTTGAACAACCCCAAAATTGGAAAGACTTTTTGAATTTTCAAGATAAATACACCAAAAAAGACGTGATATCAAAAAAAATAATAAATCCAAAACTCACAAACGAAATACAAAACAAAATACAAACTTTGGCAAAACAATGTTTCAGGGTATTTGACTTGTCAGGAGTTGTAAGAATTGATTTTATGGTAAAAAATAACAATGTTTATGTAAATGAAATAAACACTGTTCCGGGGTCGCTTGCGTTTTATTTGTGGAAAGGCAAAAACGTTGAGTTTTTTGAATTGATTGAACGCTTGATTGACCTTGCAATAAAAAAACACAAACAACATTGTTTGTGCCAATTTGATTTCAATTCAAATGTGCTTCTTAATTACTCAAAAACATCAGCAAAAATTCATAAATAACTAAACACATATTTTGTCCAAAATATTTTTAACATTTATTCCAATATCGTTTTTAGATAAGGCACTTTTTAAAGTGTCTTTTTCTTTTTGAGATAACACCAAACCTTCAAGAGTAAAATTTTCTGGCAAAAATATCCCGCCATTTTTGCCATTTTCACAATAAAAAGGTACTCCGGCAAGGGTTAAGGAGTCAATGTAGCGGTAGACTGTTCTTGTGCTTATCTCAAAATTTTCGGCAATCTCTTTTGCTGTTGTCTTTTTCCTTTTCGACACGAACATAAATATTCCAAATACCAAATACTGTTTCATTTCTTATTCCTTTTGTGACCATAGTATAACACAATAAAAAACAAAAATCAAACATATGTTCTATTTTTTTAAAAATTTTTTAAAAGTCACAAATTTAGTCAAGGTGTAACCAAAAATATTTGGCAAAACTTGGCATATATGCAATTTTGTAGGCATAAATTACAATATCAAACTATGGAGGTTATATGGAAAGATTTGAAATATATGATGATATAGCCAAGCGAACAAATGGAGATATATATCTTGGGGTTGTTGGGCCTGTTCGTTCTGGCAAATCAATGTTTATATCACAATTTATGCAAAAGTTGGTAATTCCAAATATAGATAACAAGCAGACAAAGGAAAGAACAATTGATGAATTGCCACAAAGTGCCGAAGGTAAAACAATAATGACAACACAACCAAAATTTGTGCCTTCTCAAGCAGTTAGTATAAATGTTGATAACATTAGTATGAAAGTTAGACTTGTGGACTGCGTTGGCTACTTTGTAAGTGGTGCGATGGGTCATGAAGAAGATAACAAACCAAGACTTGTAAAAACACCGTGGAGTGAAGAAGAAATGCCTTTTGAAGAGGCTGCCGAAATTGGTACAAACAAGGTAATAAGCGAACACTCTACAATTGGAATCTTAATGACAACTGATGGAACAATTACAGATATTGACAGACAAAGTTATGTTGAAGCTGAAGAAAATGTTGCAAAAGAGCTTAAAAAGACAGGAAAGCCTTTTGTTGTGTTGGTTAATTCAACAAATCCAGAAGGCGAAAATGCAAAGAAATTAGCAGAATCATTATCTCAAAAATATGGTGTAAGTGCTTTGACTATAAATGCAAAAGAGTTGCAAACCAAAGATATTGAAAATATTTTTGAAAAAGTTTTGTTAGAGTTTCCAATAAAATCATTAAAAGTCAAAATGCCACAATGGTTACAAGCTCTTGATGGTGATGATCCAATTATTAAACAAATAATTGAAGAAGTGAAAAAATTTGGCGAAGGTGCAGAAAAAATAGGGCAAATTGACAAAACAAATGTCGCCTTTTTGGAAAGCGAAGATTTTGAACCGCTTACAGTCGGCTCAATAAAAATGGGTGAAGGTACAATTGAATTTGATGTAAAACCAAGACAATCCTTGTTCTATAAAGTCCTTTCACAAAAATGTGGGGTTGAAGTAAAAGATGACTATCATTTGATAAAATATATCAAGGACCTTGCTTTTGCCAAAAAAGAGTACGATTATCTCAAGGATGCATTGGAACAAGTGAATGAAAATGGTTATGGAATTGTAGTTCCAAAACAGGATAATATGATATTAGAAAGTCCAGTAATTGTAAAGCAAGGCAGTAGATTTGGTGTAAAAATAAAGGCAACTGCACCATGCTTGCATATAATGAAAGTTGACGTGGAAACCGAAGTTAATCCACTTGTTGGAACAGAGGACCAATCAAAAGATTTGGTAACATATTTGCAAAATGAATTGGATACAAACCCAGAAGCCGTATGGCAAACAAATATGTTTGGAAAAACCCTTAACGACTTGGTTCAAGAAGGAATGGCAAACAAAATAACATCAATGCCGGTTGAAGCACAACGCAAAATGCGTAAAACTCTTGGAAGAATTGTAAATGAAGGTAAGGGTGGTATAATTTGCATATTATTATAAAACAATTAACAAAGAAAAACAGGCAAAAACAATAAGCCTGTTTTTTATTGCAAAAATTTTATCGTTGTGAATTTGTTGCGAAAACCTTTTTAAATGCCTCAAATTTTAAAAAGGTTTTTTGACTTTATCAACAATGCTGAGTATACTCAAAACGAAAAGGAGGTTACATGGAAGAAACCAAAACATCAAATGAATTGCCTGACGAAATTACTATTGCTTACAGAATTGAGCAAGACCAAAAAGATAAAAAAGATTATCGAAAGATTGCCTACACTCAAAGCAAAAGAATGTACATCAAAATTGTAATCAATACAACTGACTCAATCATAAAATCTGTTATACACAAACATAAAGATTATGAATTTATTATTCCACTTGCACCAATACCTTGCCTAATTCAAGATGGCGAAGTTTGTTTTGGAGAAGTTGGGTATGTCTATCCAATAAATGTTGATAGAGAACATGGTGTGCAAGCCGAAATAAAAGACATTGCAATGATAAACATTATTTTGGACTATGATTGGTTTACATCAATAGTAAATAGATTAAAAGTAAAACATGGACCACTAAAGTACTTTAAGTACACCGATGTTCTAAAAACTATGATTTCAAATTTCTATGAAATTTTTAACACCGATTTTGAATTAAAGGAAGATATGTTAGATTCCATAGCCGAAGACATTGCCTTTGAAATCATTAGAGCCAATGCTCAAGCGTTTAATGAAGAAACATTCAAGCCAAGGGTATATCACAAAGGTTTGCAAGTGGTTTGTGACTATATTAACAGCAACTATTCAGAAAGAATAACAATAGACAATTTGGCAAAAATGGGTGGAATGAGTAAATATTATTTTATATCAAGTTTCAAGAAATTCACAGGATTAACACCAATGGAATATATCATAAGATTCAGACTTTCAAAAGCCAAATTCTATTTGGAATTTTCCGACCTAAAGATTCAAAATATTGCTCAAAAAATTGGTTTCAGTAGTACAACAGCATTCACTAACACATTCACGAGATATATAGGTGTAACCCCTTCATAATATATCAAAACCCTAAACAAAAGTGGCGACGTATTTGGGACAATAAAACTAAATCAAAAATAAAAGAACACCAATTGGTACTCTTTTATTTAACCATAATTAAATTTGTGTTTAAATTAAAAAGATATCAAATAAGCAACAAAAAAACACCCTAAGGTTAGACACTTTTGAAACTTGCATAATAAAAGGAATACTAATTATTTAAT